>NZ_JAUSYQ010000002.1:9275035-9583675 GCF_030816965.1 Streptomyces canus | reverse complement strand
ATCAGGGCCTGTCCGGCGAGGCCTGCGGAAGCGGTGAGCAGGGCGCGTTCGTCGGGGCCGAAGTGGTGCGGGGTGTCCCAGCCGATGAGGCAGGCGCCGGCCATGCGGCCTGCGGCGGGCAGCGGAAGGACCGCGAGGCCGCCGGGGCCGACGTCGGCGAGGGCGGGTTCGAGGACGGTGCCGGCGGGCCAGATCTGGGCGCGGCCCTCACGCAGGGCCGTGGCCAGGGTGGGCATGGCCCGCACCGGCGCCTCGGGCCACTCGCTGCGCCACTCCAGGCGCCACAGCTCGGGCCAGGACTCCGGTTCGGGCGGGTCGAGGACCGTGACGACGAGCCGTTCGTTCTCCAGCTCGGCGAGGGCGATCCGGTCGGCCCTGAGCGGGGCGCGGAGGGCGGAGACGACGGCCTGGCTGACGTCGCGGACGGTGCCGGCCATGGCGAGGGCGGCGGCCAGGCGCTGCACGCGGGCCACGTCGGTGACGTCGGAGCGCAGGGTGGAGGCGTCGGCGACGGTGCCCACGAGCTGGGAGGGACTGCCCTCGCCGCCGGGCAGCATGCGGCCGCGCAGCCTGAGCCACTTGGGTGGCCCCGACAGCTGGAGGATGCGGAACTCCAGCTCACGGTCACCGATGGACATGTGGCCGGCTTCGAACAGCGACATCAGCGAGGGCAGGTCCTCGGGGACGGTCAGGCCGAGCAGGGTCTCGACCTTGCCGTCGAAGGCGGCCCGGCTCATGCCGAACAGCTCCAGGATCCCGTCGCCGACCTCGATGCGACCGGTGTCCATGGCGAGGCTGAAGGCGTTGGAGCGCAGTTCCGTGCCCTCCCTGGCGACCACGGGGGCGGGGCAGACGATCGCGTCGGCGATCAGTTCGAGGCACTTGCGGTCCTCGTCGTCGAAACCGTGCGGGTCCTCGCTGACGGCGACGAGACAGGCTCGGCCGTCGTCGCCGTGCGCGGGCAGGACGGCCAGGTGGAAGTCCCGCCGGCCCGCCCCGCGGGGCTCCGAGCAGTCGGCGACTTCCTGCGGGCCGAGGAAGAGCGGCCGGCCCGAGCGGTGCGCGTCGGCGGGCGGGGAGGCGCCGGAGCTCGGATAGCTGTCGCGCAGCCCGTAGACCGTTCGGGGGACGCCGGCCGACTCGACGAGACCCAGCAGGTCCCCGTCCTCGACGGGCGTGTACACGGCGGCGAGGGAGGCCCCGGCGAAGACGAGCGCCTGTTCGAGGACACGGCGCAGCCTTTCGGGCGATCCGGGACCGTCCGTGACCGATGTCAGGGCATTTTCGGCACGCAACGCTCTCGTTCTGCGTCCCGCAGCGCCCTCACTCACCACTTCGCCATTACAGCGCTTATACGGCACGTGCGCAGCCCCTGTGAGCGTTCCGTGGTCCCTCTGCGGGCAGACACGCTCGAAACCCTTCGAACACTTCCTGACGCATGCGTTCCGCACAGTGGTCTCGAGACAGCCGTGACTGTCCGTGGCCACCGCCCCGCTGGAAGGCCCGATGGCGGGCCGCGGAAGGAGCCGCATGGACAAGCGCCACGAGGTGTACGCACTCACCGACAGACACTTCCACGAGACGCCCGACCGGATCTCGGCCGGCGAGGCGCCCGTCCACGAGGCGGCGCGCCGCGCGGTGCCGGACGGCTGGAACGCGGCACGCATCGGCGACCGGCTGACGCTCACGCCGCCGGGCCGGACTGCTGCGGTGGTGGACCGGGCCCGCGCTCTTCCTGCTGCGGCAGTACGAACGCACCGGCGAGCCCTGCTGCTGAGGGCGGCGGAGGTGGCGCTGCGGCGGGACCCGGAGTGCTGCGTGACGCGCCTCGCTGTACTCGTTTCCTGGCGCGGCACGTCCGCCGCGTCAGCCCTTGTCGACCTCCAACGCGTGCCCCGTTGTTCGGGTCCTGGTCCGCCCTCGGGCGCGAAGAACTGCCATCAGGGTGCGCGGGGGTACGCACAGGGCGCCCGTGTACCGTCGCGCGCTTCCACTGGAGGGCATGACCCGGGGCCGAGGGGGTACGCAGTCGCACTCGCTGTCGCGGGGGCACCCGTGTGCCCGCGCAAGGGAACGCTCGCCGTGCGGGACCTGCCGTGAGGGGGGAGATTGATCCCTGAGGGCCCGGCACGCGACAGCGGCCCGCGCCCCTTCCGGGACGCGCCCGTGCGAGGAGGTGGTCGGCGTGTCCGACGGGCACAGGTCCGCCCAGGCGCCGACGAGCGCACGGACCCGGGTGGGACGGCCACTGCTCTCCCTCGCACTGGCGTCGATGATGGACGAGGTGCACGCCCACTCCGGTGCGGTGTATCTCCTGGCCGCCGACGAACCCGTGCTGGAGATGGCGGTGATGGCGGGTCTGCCGCGGGCGTTCGCGGCGCCCTGGGAGCGGGTGGGGCTGAGCGCGCCGATCCCGGTCGCGGAGGCGGTACGGGAGCGGCGGCTGGTGTGGGTGGGCGGCGAGCAGGAGATGGCGCGCCGCTATCCGCGGATCGCCGTGGTGCTGCCGTATCCCTTCTCACTGGCCGCGGTGCCGGTGGCGACCTCGTCCAAGGTGTACGGCGCCGTCTTCGTGACCTGGCCCGGTTCGCACCCGCCGGATCTGTCCGACCGGGAGCGGGAGCATCTGATCGCGGCCTGCGGGCGGCTCGCGGTGCGGCTGGAGCGGGCGGTGGAGGACAACGTGTCGCCGCACATCGAACCGGATCTGCTGGGTGGGGCCCAGGTCGGAAGCCCGGCCGGGACGCTGGGCACGGTGGAGGCGGCACGGATGGTGGCGAGGCTGCCGTACGGACTGTGTTCGCTCGATCTGCACGGGCGGATCTCCTTCGCCAACGCCGCGGCGGCCGAGCTGATCGGTGTCCCGGTCTCCCAGTTGCTGGGTTCGCAACTGTGGGCGGCGGTGCCCTGGCTCAACGACCCGGTCTACGAGGACCGTTACCGGGCCGCGCTGCTCAGCCAGCACAGCACGTCGTTCGTGGCGCTGCGGCCGCCCGGGGACTGGCTGTCGTTCCGGCTGTACCCGAGCACGACCGGACTGAGCGTCCGGGTCAGCCGGGCCCGGGCGGTGACGGAGATGAACCGGTCCGGTCCGCAGCCCGGCGACTCGCCGTCCCGGCTCGTCACGATCTCGCAGGTGCTGAGCCTGGCCGGGGCGCTGACCGAGGCGGTGGGCGTGCAGGACGTGGTGCAGATGGTGGCGGACGAGATCGCCCCGGCGGTGGGGAGCCAGGCACTGGTCGTGCTCGGTTCACGGGCGGGGCGGCTGCTCGTGCTCGGGCACCGCGGGTATCCGGACGCGCAGGTCGTGGAGCGGTTCGACGGGCTGCCGCTGGCCGAACCGACGCCGGGCACCCGTGCCCTGACCACCGGGGTGCCCGCGTTCTTCGAGTCCCGTGAGCAGTTGGAGCGCCTGTACCCGCGGTGCCACGCCACCCCCGACGGGTTCGCGGCCTGGGCCTATCTGCCGCTGATCGCCTCCGGGCGCCCGGTGGGCACCTGTGTGCTGGCCTACACCGAACGGCACCCCTTCCCCGCGGACGAGCGGGCGGTGCTGACGAGTCTCGGCGGGCTGATCGCGCAGGCCCTGGAGCGGGCCGTCCTGTACGACGCCAAACACCAGTTGGCGCACGGTCTGCAGGCGGCCCTGCTCCCGCACACCCTGCCGTCGCTGCCGGGTGTCGACGCGGCGGCCCGCTATCTGCCGGCCACCCAGGGCATGGACATCGGCGGCGACTTCTACGACCTGGTGCGGGTGGACGGGCTGGCGGCCGCCGTGATCGGGGACGTGCAGGGCCACAACGTGACGGCGGCCGGGCTGATGGGGCAGATCCGGACGGCGGTACGGGCGTACACGACTGTGGGCCAGACGCCGGAGGAGGTCATGCGCTCGACCAACCGGCTGCTGATCGACCTCGGCGCCGACCTGTTCGCGAGCTGCCTGTATCTGCGGCTCGACACAAAGCGAAGGCGGGCGGTCATGGCCCGGGCGGGGCATCCGCCGCCGCTGCTCCGGCGGCCGGACGGCCGGGTGCGGGTGCTGGACCTGGCCGGGGGCCCGCTGCTGGGCATCGACGGCTCGGCCGGATACCCGACGACGGAGGTGGATCTCGTGCCCGGTTCCGTCCTCGTCCTCTTCACGGACGGCCTGATCGAGTCCCCCGGCGCCGACATCGAGGACGCGCTCGCCGAACTGGGACGGCAACTCGCCGAGTCCGGTGACCGTCCGCTCGACGAAGTGGCCGACGACCTCGTCCGCCGCAGCGCGGCCGCGCAGGAGCGGATCGACGACGTGGCCCTGCTTCTGCTGCGAGCGGACGGGTGACCCGGCCGGGATCCACCGTCACGCTGCCCGGCCTGCTGGAGAACACGCCGGTCCGGCCCTCCCGCCGGAGGGCCGGACCGTGGCACCTCCCGGGCCGGAACGGCGGTGTGGCCGGGAGGTGGCCATAGGGCCTGCGTCGGCAGCGGAGGGTGTGGGGGGACCGCTGCCGACGCGGCCGGTTCAAAGGTGTGGTGCCGGACCGACGGGTCAGTTGTGCGTCTGGCCCGCGGCATCGCCCGCGGCATCGCCCGCGCCGTTGCCGGTCTCCTGGCCGTTGCCGGCCTCTTCGCCGCCGATCACGTCACCGCCGGCCTGCTCGCCGCCGACTTCCTGACCGGCGCCGACCTCCTCACCGGGGCTCGCGCCGGCGTCGCCACCGGCACCTGCCTCCTCGCCCGCTCCGGCACCGGCGTCGCCACCGGCACCCGCCTCGTCACCGGCACCGGCACCGGCCTCCTCGCCGCCGGCCTGGTCATCGCCCGCGCCCGCGCCGCCGACCTGGTCGTCGCCCGCGCCCGCGCCGCCGGCCGCGTCACCCGCGCCGAGCGTGGCGCCGACCGCCTGCAGGGCGGTGGTCACCGGCTGGAAGAAGGTCTCGCCGCCGACGGTGCAGTCACCGCTGCCGCCGGAGGTCAGACCGATCGCCGAGCCGTCCTGGGTGAACAGCGAACCGCCGCTGTCGCCGGGTTCGGCGCAGACGTCGGTCTGGATGAGCCCGGTGACGGTGCCCTCCGGGTAGTTGACGGTGGCGTCGAGTCCGAGGACCTGGCCGTCGGCGAGGCCCGTGGTGCTGCCCATCCGGAAGACCTGCAGGCCTACCTCGGCGTCCGCGGCCTGGCTGATCGCGACGGTCTGGCCACCACCGACGTTGACCTCACTGGGTGCCTCGGTCGCCGGGTCGTCGTACTTGACCAGGGCGAAGTCGCCGTCGCCGGGGAAGGTGGCCTGGTCGACGGTGGCGATCGGCTGGCCGTCCTGGGTGTCCGACCACTGTTCGGCCGCGACCCCGCAGTGACCTGCGGTCAGGAAGGCGGGGCTGCCGTCGCCCGCGGTGACGTTGAAACCGAGCGAACAGCGAGCGCCGCCACCGAAGATCGCGTCACCGCCGGACACGAAGGTCTTGAAGGTGCCGGCCGACTTCTTGATGGTCGCCATGTCGGAGCCGAGGCTCTTCACGGTCGACTCGACGGTGTTCCACTTGTCGCCGGTGACCGTGCTGTCCGCGGTCACGAGAATCTTGTTGGTGCGCGGGTCGACCGCCCAGGCCGTGCCCGGGATGGTCGCCTCCTCCTTCAGGGTCTTCGCGCCGGCCGCCAGTTCGGTGAGGCTGTTGTCGACCTCACGGACCTTCGCACCGGCCTTCTTCGCCTGCACGACGACGTTGTTGTTGTCGCCGGATATGACGTTCACGACGAGCTGCTGGCTGTCGGAGTCGTAGTAGGACCCGGCGAAGGCGTCGCCGAGCAACTGCTCGAGCTGCGAGGCGAGGTCCGAGGCGTCCGTCGCCTTCAGAGTCTTCGGCGCGACGGCCGCCGCGTCGTTCGACGAGCCGTCCTGGGAAGCGTTGGCGTTGGGCAGCAGAATCGCGGCAGCTCCGAGCGCCACCACGGTGCCTGCCGCGAACGCGGCCTTGCGCTTCGGAATTCGCTTGTGACTCAAACTTCTCGACCTCCTGGGGGACCGGAGTCTGTAACCGCCGTATGGCAGTCGGTTGTTCGGGGCGCCTGGATGGCCATGGGTACGCACGGTGCGCGCGGTGCGTTCAATGCCGTTTCTTTACGCCCCGATTGCCACGCCGATTAGGCCACGGGCCGTGCCGGGCCGGCCGCGGGCGGGAACAATCCCCCATATGACGATGACGCCCGCCGAAGCCGACAAGATCCTCGCCGACAACTTCGCCCCATGGGTCCTCGACCTCGGCCTGTCGGTCGAGGCGCTCGGCGACGACCATGCGGTCCTGCGACTTCCCTGGTCACAGCGATTGGCGCGGG
Source organism: Streptomyces canus (assembly GCF_030816965.1). NCBI lineage: Bacteria > Bacillati > Actinomycetota > Actinomycetes > Kitasatosporales > Streptomycetaceae > Streptomyces > Streptomyces canus. Next base: position 9,577,360 of record NZ_JAUSYQ010000002.1, on the reverse strand, counting down.
AAGGCGGCGCGTTGTCGGGCCAGGCCCTGATGGCCGCCGCCGACACCGCCACCGTGATCGCCGTCTCGGCGGCCAGAGGCGCCTACGGACCGATGACGACGGTGCAGCAGTCCACCAGCTTCCAGCGGGCGGTGACCGGTTCGGATGTCCTGATCAAGGCGGTCGTCACCAAGCTGGGCCGCCGCATGGCGTTCGCCGACATCACGATGACCGACTCCGCCTCGGGTGACCTCGCGGCCCACGCGAGCACGGTCTACGCACTTCTGGGTTGACACGCTCAGCAAACGGTCAGCGACGGTCTGTTGTGAAGAGCGGCCCGAATCCCCTCTCCCACGAATCTGCACATCGAATGCGCAACCAAGTCACTCCGAGCGGAAGTTCTGCACAAGCACGGACCGGCACTCATGTCATTGGCGAGGTGTGTCGCATTCGCCACGACGACGACAAGGGCCCCTTCACGCCGCCGCAACATCACCTGTGAAGAAGTCGGCACCAAGGCGTGCGCAAGCCTGCACGGATGGAGGCTTCTGTGGCTCAAGTTCCCTGGTGAGACGGGTGGTTAATTGGAAGGGCGGAGCTGACGCGTGCTTTGATCCATCGCACCGCAGGGCCGCTGGGGTTCCCGGAAACGGGATCCGGCGCCATGCGATTGCGGCCGTCGTCTGTCCCCAGAGGGGGCCGCTCCCCCCTTGCGAAATACCCATACGAAGGGAAGTTCCATCATGAACTCCACCCCCCAGGTTGAGACCGTCGAGATCTCGGACGCCGACCTCGACAACGTCTCCGGCGGCCTGCAGCTGAACGCCCTCGGCACCGTCACCGGCCTGGTGGACGGCGTTGCCCCGGTTTCCGGCCTGGTCAACACGGCCGTCGGCACGGTCGAGGGTGTGACCGGCCTGAACACCGCCCCGGTCTCCGGCCTGGTCTCCGGCCTCTGATCACATTCTTCGTGATCTGATCACTATCTTGTGGTCGACCCGTCCCGGAGCCGCAAACCGGCGGTTCCGGGACTCTTGGGTGCCGTAATCCGGCCGGCTCGCGCGAGTCGGTCCTTTCTCATTCGCAGCAGTCGCAGCTTTCGCAGGTGAGGGAAGACCCGTGCAGTTCCGCCAACAGGCCCTCGCCAAGCTCCAATCACCGGAGGAGCTCGACCTTCCGGTGCGCTTCGCACGTCCGCAGGGCTGGCTGGTGATGTCCGTGACGGTGGTCGTGATGGCCGCCGCCTCGGTGTGGGCAGTGACCGGATCGGTGGCCTCCACGGTGAGCGCACCCGCCATCCTCACGCACGGGCAGGGCAGTTACATCCTGCAGAGCCCGGTCGCGGGGCAGGTCACGCAGGTGATCGCCAAGGAGGGCACCCAGCTGCCCGCCGACTCGCCCGTACTGAAGGTCCGTACGTCCGACGGCGACACCGTCGTCCGCACGGTCGCCGCGGGCCGGCTCACCGCACTGGCGGCCACCATCGGGCAGATCATCTCGACCGGCGCGAACGTCGCCGCCGTGGAGAAGGTCGCCCATGCCTCCGATCCGATGTACGCCACGGTCTACGTGCCCGCCGAGAACGCGGCCTCCATTCCCGAGGACGCCGCCGTGGATCTGACCGTCTCCTCGGTGCCCACCCAGGAGTACGGCGTGCTGCGCGGCCATGTGAAGTCGGTGGACCGCTCGGCCCAGTCGGCACAGCAGATCGCCGCGTTCCTCGGGGACAGCCAGCTCGGCGAGCAGTTCACCAAGGACGGCCGGCCGGTCGCCGTACTCGTGAGGCTCGACAAGTCCAAGGCCACGAAGAGCGGTTACCGGTGGTCCTCCGCCGAGGGCCCGCCGTTCGCCCTCACCTCCATGGCCGCGGCCTCGGGTTCCATCCGGCTGGCCGATCAGCGTCCCGTCGATTGGCTGCTGCCGTGAGCACCGCACAGGACACCCGGAGCAGGCGCCGCTCCGCCCCGCCCAGACGCCCTGTCCCCAAGGGGAAGGCGAAGACGGTCCGTACGCCCACCGTCCTCCAGATGGAGGCCGTGGAATGTGGCGCCGCCTCTCTCGCGATGGTGCTCGGCCACTACGGCAAGCACGTCCCGCTGGAGGAACTGCGCATCGCCTGCGGTGTCTCCCGGGACGGCTCGCGCGCCAGCAATCTCCTCAAGGCGGCCCGCAGTTACGGCCTGACGGCCAAGGGCATGCAGATGGACACGGCCGCACTCGCCGAGGTGAAGACGCCGGCCGTGCTGTTCTGGGAGTTCAACCACTACGTCGTCTACGACGGCATGGGCCGCCGCTTCGGCCGCCGCGGTGTCTACATCAACGACCCCGGCAAGGGCCGCCGCTTCGTCCCGATGGAGGACTTCGACGGCAGCTTCACCGGCGTCGTGCTGGTGATGGAGCCCGGCGAGGGCTTCACCAGGGGCGGCCGCAAGCCGGGTGTTCTCGGCGCGATGCCGGCCCGGCTGCGGGGCACCGCGGGCACCATGCCGACGGCGGTGCTGGCGAGCCTGCTGCTGGTGCTGGTCGGCGCGGCCACTCCCGCGCTGAGCCGCACCTACATCGACATGTTCCTGATCGGGGGTCAGACGTCGCTGCTCGGCGTGCTGTTCACGTCGATGGGGGCCTGTGTGGCCCTCACCCTGGCCCTGACCTGGCTCCAGCAGGCGAACCTGCTGCACGGCCGCATCATCTCCTCGACGCTGTCCAGCGCCCGCTTCCTGCGCCACCTGCTGCGCCTTCCGGTGACGTTCTTCTCCCAGCGCAGCCCGGCCGACCTCGTGCAGCGCCTGCAGTCCAACGACCAGGTGGCCGAGACCCTGTCCCGTGACCTCGCGGCGGCGGGCGTCGACGCCGTGGTCGTCGTCCTCTACGCGATCCTGCTCTACACCTACGACCCCCAGCTCACCTATGTCGGCATCGGTGTGGCCCTGCTGAACGTGGTGGCCATGCGGGTCGTCATCCGGCTGCGCGCGACGCGTACGGCGAAGCTGCGCGCCGACAGCGCCCGGCTCACCAACACCGCCTACACGGGCCTGCAGTTGATCGAGACGATGAAGGCGACCGGCGGTGAGGACGGCTACTTCCGCAAGTGGGCCGGGCAGCACGCCACCACACTGGAGGAGCAGCAGCGGCTCGGTGTGCCGAGCGCCTGGCTGGGCGTGGTCGCCCCGATGCTGGCCACCTTCAACAGCGCCCTCATCCTCTGGATCGGTGGCATGCGGGCGATCGAGGGCGGTATCTCGGTCGGTCTGCTGGTCGCCTTCCAGGCCCTGGTCACCCGCTTCACCGCGCCGATCACCCGCCTGAACGGCGTGGCCGGCCGCATCCAGGACTTCGCGGCCGACGTGGCCCGGCTGAAGGACGTGGAGAACTTCAAGGCCGACCCGCTCTACGGCCGGCCCGGCGCCGGCGACTCGACGCGCAGGCTGCACGGCCATGTCGAGCTGCAGAACATCACGTTCGGCTACAACCCGCTCGACAAGCCCCTGTTGACCGGCTTCGACCTGACCGTCGGTCCCGGCCAGCAGGTGGCGCTGGTCGGCGGCTCCGGCAGCGGCAAGTCGACCGTCTCGCGGCTGATCTCGGGGCTGTACGCGCCCTGGGAGGGCGTGATCCGCATCGACGGACAGCGCCTGGACGACATTCCGCGCGGCGCGCTCGCGTCCTCGGTGTCCTTCGTCGACCAGGACGTCTTCCTCTTCGAGGGTTCGGTCCGCGACAACGTGGCGCTGTGGGACCCCTCGATCCCGGACGACGCCGTGGTGGACGCGCTGCGGGACGCGGCCCTGTACGACGTGGTGCTGCGCCGCCCCGGCGGCATCCACAGCAGGGTCGAGCAGGACGGCCGCAACTTCTCCGGCGGGCAGCGCCAACGCCTGGAGATCGCGCGGGCGTTGGTGCGCCGGCCCAGCATCCTGGTCCTTGACGAGGTGACCAGCGCGCTGGACGCGGAGACCGAGCTGGTCGTCATGGACAACCTGCGCAAGCGCGGCTGCGCCTGTGTGGTGATCGCGCACCGGCTCAGCACCGTGCGCGACAGCGACGAGATCGTCGTACTGCAACACGGCACGATCGTGGAACGCGGGCGGCACGAGGAGCTGGTGGCGCGCGGTGGCGCGTACGCGGCGCTGGTCAAGGAACGGTGACATGACCTCCCCCCAAGACGGTGACCTCGTCCTCAGCGCGCTCGGGCAGATGGGCACGCGGGTCGACTGCGCCGGTTTCAGCCGTATCGACCTCGAAGGGCCGCAGGTGCTCTGGCTGGTCGTGTCGGGCGCGGTGGACCTGTTCGCGGTCGACGCCGGACAGCAGGGTCACTGGCACCACCTGGGCCGTCTGGAGCCGGGCGCGCTGCTGCTCGGGCCGGTGGCGGGGCCGCAGCACACCCTGGTGGCCCGGCCCCTCAGGGACTGCGTGGTGCACCGCATCGGCCTGCGCGAACTGTACGAGCCCGCGCACACCCAGACGTGGTCGTACGACGAGTACGGCAACCCCCAGTACGTACCGCCGACGACGAGCCCGCTGGAGTACGCCCTCGCGCTCGGGGTGGGCCGGAGCCTGTCCATCCTCTTCCAGGCACCGATGGCCGACGAGCGGGCCGCCGCCCCGACCGACGACGACGTGTTCTGGATGCAGGTGCCGCCGGGCAGTGTGCAGTACGGCTCGCTCTACGGCGCCGAGGCGGCCGCCGACCTGCTGATGGACCCGGCGGTCTGGCAGTCCATGGTCGACCAGCAGTACCGGCTGCTGACCACGCTGGACCGCTGGATCGAGCAGCTGGAGCGCACCCACGAGACCCGGACGGCCGCCGGTATCAAGGCGGGTGAGGCCGTGCGCGCCCAGGCCGACCGGACCTTGCTGGCGTCCATCGGCAAGTCGAAGCAGCGCACGACGACGGCCGACGCCGACGCGAGTTACGCGGCGTGCAAGCTGGTCGCCGACGCGGCCGGGATCCCGCTCGCGGAGAACGCGCACAGCGGCACCGAGAGCGACCGTCTCGACCCGGTCGAGCGGATCGCCCTCGCCTCCCGCGTCCGGATCAGGTCGGTGCGCCTGGACGGCAGTTGGTGGCGCGACAACGTCGGCCCGCTGGTGGGCCACCGGGCGCTGTCGGGTGCGCCGGTCGCGCTGCTGTGGCGGCGCGGCGGCTACGTGGCCGTGCATCCGGCGACGGGACGCGAGACGCCGATCGAGAAGGACAACGCGGAGGAGTTCGAGCCGCGCGCGGTGATGTTCTACCGCCCGCTGCCCGACCGGAGGCTCAGCCCGCTCGGGCTGCTGCGGTTCAGCATGCGCGGCACCGGCGGCGATGTCACGAACCTGCTGCTCAGCGGTCTGGTGACGGTGGCGATCGGCGCGTTGGTCCCGATCGCCACCGGCAAGGTGCTCGGCGAGTTCGTGCCGAAGGCCCAGACCGCTCTCATCGTGCAGGTGTGTCTGGCCGTGATGGTCAGCGGGGTGGTGACGGCGGCCTTCATGCTGCTGCAGAACCTCACCATGCTCCGTCTGGAGGGCCGTATCGAGGCGACCCTGCAACCGGCCGTCTGGGACCGGCTGCTGAGGCTGCCGACGAAGTTCTTCACCGAGCGCTCGACCGGCGAACTGGCCAGCCAGGCCATGGGCATCAGCTCGATCCGCCGGATGATGGCGGGCCTCGGTCCCACCGTCGCCCAGTCGGTGACCATCGGTGCGATGAACCTGGGCCTGCTGTTCTGGTACAGCGTCCCGATGGCGATGGCGGCGATCGGCATGCTGGTCGTCATCGCCGCCGGCTTCCTCGGCCTCGGGCTCTGGCAGGTGCGATGGCAGCGGCGACTGGTCGTGCTGAGCAACAAGCTGAACAACCAGGCCTTCCAGACCCTGCGCGGTCTGCCCAAACTGAGGGTGGCGGCCGCGGAGAACTACGCGTACGCGGCCTGGGCCTCGGAGTTCGCCCGCAGCCGCGAGCTCCAGCAGAAGGTCGGCCGGATCAAGAACCTCACCTCGGTGATGGGCTCGGTCTATCTCCCGCTGTGCACCCTGCTGATGTTCATGCTGCTCGCGGGCCCGGCGCGCGGGTCGATGTCGGCGGCCGAGTTCCTCACCTTCAACACCTCGGTGACCATGCTGCTGACCGCGGTCACCCAGCTCACCGGCGCCTTCGTCTCGGCGGTGGCCGCGCTGCCGTTGTTCGAGGAGATCAAGCCGGTCCTGGAGGCGCAGCCGGAGGTGCGCACCGCGAGCACCCGGCCGGGGCCGCTCACCGGGGCGATGGAGGCCCGCAGGCTCTCCTTCCGCTACTCCGAGGACGGTCCCCTGATCCTGGACGACGTGTCCTTCGAGATCCGGCCGGGTGAGTTCGTGGCGATCGTCGGCCCGAGCGGCTGCGGCAAGTCGACCCTGCTCCGGCTGCTGATCGGCTTCGACCGGCCGGTCTCCGGGAGTGTCCTGTACGACGGCCAGGACCTGGCCGCCCTCGACCAGTCGGCGGTGCGTCGGCAGTGCGGTGTCGTCCTTCAGCACGCGCAGCCGTTCACCGGCTCCATCCTGGACGTCATCTGCGGCACCGAGCCCTACACACCCGAGGAGGCGATGGCGGCGGCCGCGATGGCGGGGCTCGCGGAGGACATCCAGCGCATGCCGATGGGGCTGCACACCATCGTCTCGGGCAGCGGGGCGATCTCCGGCGGCCAGCGCCAACGGCTCATGATCGCCCAGGCGTTGATCCGGCGGCCGCGGATCCTCTTCTTCGACGAGGCGACCAGCGCCCTGGACAACGACACCCAGCGCACGGTCATCGAGTCCACCAAGGCCCTCAACGCCACCCGGATCGTCATCGCCCACCGGCTGTCGACGGTGCTGGACGCCGACCGGGTGATCGTGATGGAGAACGGCAAGGTCGCCCAGCAGGGGCCGCCCGCGCAGCTGCTGGCGGACACGGGCGGTCGGCTGCACGAGCTGGTGCGGCGCCAGATGGCGTAAGCGGGACCCCTCGGTCCCTCCCCGGGACGGCGCCCCCGGAGGACCTCCAACGAAACGTTGCCGTTTCGATTGGATTCGGCTAGCCTCCATGTGTACGAAACGGTTTCGTTTATGACCGGGTAGAACCGGCCGACTTTCCCTGGAGTTGTCCCCATGTCCCAGAAGACTCTGACCGAGAGCGGGCAGGAGGGCGCCGTCGAGGCGCCGACCGCCGCTTCGGCCAAGCGATGGTGGATTCTCGCCGTCGTCGCGCTCGCCCAGCTGATGGTGGTTCTGGACGCCACCATCGTGAACATCGCCCTGCCCTCGGCCCAGGCCGACCTCGGTTTCTCCGACGGCAACCGGCAGTGGATCGTCACGGCCTACGCCCTGGCGTTCGCCTCCCTGCTCCTGCTCGGCGGGCGGATAGCCGACCTCTTCGGCCGCAAGACGGCCTTCCTCATCGGTGTCGTCGGCTTCGCGGCCGTCTCCGCGCTCGGCGGTGCCGCCACCAACTTCGAGATGCTGGTCACCGCCCGCGCCCTGCAGGGCGCCTTCGGCGCACTCCTCGCGCCGGCCGCGCTGTCCCTGCTCAACACGACGTTCACCGACGCCCGCGAGCGGGCCCGGGCGTTCAGCGTGTACGGCGCCATCGCCGGTGCCGGCGGTGCGGTGGGTCTGCTGCTCGGCGGCGTCCTGACCGACGCGCTCGACTGGCGCTGGACCCTGTACGTCAACGTCGTCATCGCCGTCGTCGCCTTCGCCGGCGGCTGGCTGCTGCTGCACAACCACCGTGACGCCGCGAACTCCAAGCTCGACGTGCCCGGGACGCTGCTGGTCGCCGCCGGTCTCTTCTCCCTGGTGTACGGCTTCTCCAACGCCGAGACGCACGACTGGAGTTCTCCCGAGACCTGGGGCTTCCTGGTCGCGGGCGGTGCGCTGCTGGCCGCCTTCACCTGGTGGCAGACCCGTGCCGCGCACCCGCTGCTGCCCCTGCGCATCCTGCTGGACCGCAACCGGGCGGCCTCCTTCCTGGCCGTGCTGATCTCCGGCGGCGGCATGTTCGGTGTCTTCCTCTTCCTCACCTACTACCTCCAGCTGAACCTGGGCTTCAGCCCGACCAGGACGGGTGCGGCCTTCCTGCCGATGGTCGCCGCCCTGATGGTGGCGGCCCAGGTCAGCACCACGATGCTGGTTCCCCGGATCGGACCGAAGGTGGTCATCCCGGTGGGCTTCGCGGTCGCCGCGGTCGGCATGGCCTGGCTGACCGGGATCGGCGTCGGCTCCAGCTACCTGTCCGCCGTACTGCCGCAGCTGATCGTGACCGGCTTCGGCCTCGGCCTGGTCATGCCCCCGGCCATGCAGCTGGCCACCGGCGGGGTCGCGGCCGAGGACGCCGGAGTGGCCTCGGCCACCGTCAACGCCATGCAGCAGGTGGGCGGTTCGATCGGCACCGCGCTGCTGAACACGCTGGCCGCGAGCGCCGCCACCGGCTACCTGGCCGGAAAGGACCCGACGAACAAGCTGGTCCAGGCCCGGGCGACGGTCGAGAGCTACACCACCGCCTTCTGGTGGTCGGCCGGCCTCTTCGCCGTCGGCGCGCTGATCACCTTCCTGCTCTTCCGGCGCGGGGTGCCGGAGCAGGACGCGGACGCCGCACCCGTCGTCCACATGTAACAACCGCAGCAGGAGCCGTTTGGTCCGAGGGGCCGCCGTCAGCAGGGAGACGGCGGCCCCTCTCGCGTTCTCCGCCAGGCGCCGGCGACGCGGTGCGCCCGGCCTGTGGCCGAGAGCGACGCCCTGACAGGACGGCCGGCGTTGGAGGCGGGCGTCCGTGGGTACCCACAGGTCCATGCGGATAAGCGTGGTGGATGTGGGGTCGAACACGGTCCGGCTGGTGGTGGCGGACGCCGAGGGCGGGGTGCCACTGCCGGTGCACACGGCGAAGTGGCGGCTGAGACTGTCGGATCATGTACGGCCGGGCGGACCGGTGCCCGAGGAGGCCGTGGAGCGGCTGGTGGAGGCGGTGGAAGAGGCGAGTCGGACCGCCGCCAAGTGGGGTGCGGCCGGTCCGCTCGCCTTCGCGACCGCCGTCGTGCGGTCCGCGCCGAACCGTCAGGAGGTGCTGCGCACCGTCCGTACCCGGACCGGCGTCGGGCTGTACACCCTGCCGGGCGAGGTGGAGGCGGAGCTCACGTTCCTCGGGGCGCGGCGCTGGATGGGCTGGCGCGCGGGGCCGCTCGCGCTGTTCGACATCGGCGGTGGGTCGCTCGAAGTCGCCTTCGGACGCGGCCGGTTGCCGGACTACGTGGCCTCGCTGCCCCTGGGCGCGGGCCGGCTGACCCATGAGTTCTTCGAGGGGCAGGACCCGCCGCCCCCGGAGGCGGTGCGGGCACTGCGCCGCAAGGTCCGACACCAGCTGCGGGACGTGGCGTCGCGGATCCGCTGGGAGGGACCGCGCACCGCCGTGGCCACCTCGCGCACCTTCGAGCAGCTGGGGCGGCTGTGCGGAACTCCGCCCGGCCGCCGCGGCCCGTTCGTGGAGCGGCGGATGCACCGCGCCGACCTGCGGGAGGCCATCGAGGCTCTGGCCGCCCTCCCGGCCGCGCGGCGGGCCGAACTGCCCGGCATCTCCGCGCCGCGCGCCGCGCAGAGCCTGGCCGGTGCGGTGGTCGGGCACACGGCGATGAAACTCACCGGCATCAGGACCGTCACCATCTGCCCCTGGGCGATCCGTGAGGGGGTCCTGCTGCGGCACATCGAGGACGGCGCCTCCTGGTGGGCCGAGATCGCCCGCCGCAACGAGGAGCACACCTCTCCCCCGGAGCCGGTCCCCCTGCGCATCGCGACCGCCACGACCTGAACGAAGAGAAGGAAGAAAGAGGAGACAGCCGTGCCGGAGAAGAAGCAGAAGCCGGACACCGCCCTGGACGAGGTCCTGCACGAGTTCGAGGACGCCGAGAAGCGCGTCCAGGACCCCGACGGAAGGCGCGGGCACACGGGTGAGGCCGCTGACGCCATCACCCCCAACACCCGGGCCCAGGAGGAGTCCGAGGGCGAGTGACCCGTCGGCGGCGCGCCCCGCGGCGTGCCGCCGGCGACGGCATCCCCGGCCCCACTCCAGGCAGGCGGGTGACCTCCCGCTTCACGGGTACCCGGGGCGCATGGATCACGACCGCCAGGAACCGCCGCTGCCGCCGCCCCGGGGCCCGGTCTCCGCCGCCGTCCAGGAGTATCTGCTCGGTGCCGGACCGCTGCCGCGTCACGAGACCGTCGCAGGCGCGGACGTGTACGGCGACGACCTCCAGCTCGCCCTGTACATCTGCTACGAACTGCACTACCGCGGCTTCTCGGGCGTCTCCTCCGACCACGAGTGGGACCCCGGGCTGCTGCGCACCAGGGCGGCCCTGGAACACCGCTTCCTGTCCGCCCTGCGCACGGACACCCCTGCCCACGACAGCGTCGAGGACGCGCTCGCCGGGCTCCTCGTGGAGCCGGTCGACGGCACGGGACTCAGCCATTTCCTGAGCAAGGAGGGCGAACTGTGGCACGTACGCGAATACGCGGCCCAGCGCTCGCTCTACCACCTCAAGGAGGCCGACCCGCACGCGTGGGTGCTGCCCCGGCTGTGGGGCCGGGCCAAGGCGGGCATGGCGGCGGTGGAGTTCGACGAGTTCGGCGGCGGCCGCCCCGACCGCGTCCACGCCCGCCTGTTCGCCGACCTGATGACGGACCTGGGCCTGGACACGACGTATGGGTACTACCTGGAGGCGGCCTGCGCGGAGATGCTCGCGACGGTGAACCTCATGTCCCTGCTGGGCCTGCACCGCAGCCTGCGCGGAGCTCTCGTGGGCCACTTCGCAGCGGTCGAGATCACCTCCTCGCCCGGCTCCCGGCGACTCGCCGAGGCGATGCGCCGCACCGGCGCGGGACCGGCCGCCGAGCACTTCTACGACGAGCATGTCGAGGCCGACGCCGTCCACGAACAGGTCGTACGCCACGAGGTCATCGGCGGTCTGCTGGCCGAGGAACCGCACCTCGCCCCCGATGTCGCCTTCGGTATCGACGTCACCGGACTTGTCGAGGACCGTCTCGCCGAGCGCCTTCTGCGCGACTGGACGGACGGACGCTCGTCGCTGCGCACACCCACACTTTCCGAAATCCACCATATTTCCTGAATGTCGGGGTACTTGGGCAGCGTGAGATCACTGATTCCCCCTCTGACTCTTCCTGGCGTCTACACCCCCCAGGAGGACACCGCACTGCTGGCCGGGGCCCTGTCCGAAGAACCGCTGCCGCCGGGCGCGGACGTTCTGGACGTGGGCACCGGGACCGGTGCCCTCGCTCTTCAGGCGGCGCGCCGGGGCAGCCGGGTGACCGCGGTCGACGTGTCGTGGCGGGCGGTGTGCACGGCCCGGGCGAACGCCTGGCTGACGGGTGCGCGGGTCCGCGTCCGGCGCGGGAACCTCTTCCACCCCGTGCGGGACCAGTCGTTCGACCTCATCCTGACCAATCCGCCGTACGTGCCGGCACCGACGAACCTCCGGCCGCCGCACGGAAGGGCGCGGGCCTGGGACGCGGGCCACGACGGGCGCTTCGTGCTGGACCGCGTCTGCCGTGAGGCGCCCGCCCTCCTGCGCCCCGGAGGGGTGCTGCTGATCGTGCACTCCGAACTGAGCGACTCCGGACGGACGGTGGGGCATCTGCGCGCGGCGGGCCTCAAGGCCGCCGTGACCCGCCGTCGCCGCATCGCGTTCGGACCGGTGCTGCGCACCCGGGAGGCCTGGCTGCGCGAGCGCGGCCTGCTGCCCGCCGACGCCGCCCACGACGAAAAGGAAGAGCTGGTGGTCGTCCGTGCCGAACTCCCCCTCTGACTCCGACCGACCGCGCCGCATCCGGGTCCAGCACCGGGGCCCGCTGCTCGTGGAGGGCCCCGTGGAAGTGGAGCTGGAGGACGGCAGCACCGTCATCTCCGACCGCTTCCGGGTGGCCCTGTGCACCTGTCGGCGCAGTCGCCGCTATCCGTGGTGCGACACCAGCCACCGGGAGCGGACCCGCTCTTAGACGAGAAGTCAACGCAATTGACAGAAGTTCACCAGGTCGAGTGAAGCAGATCTTGCGGACCCCGCTGGGTGGATGCTCCACGCCGCTGCGGGGTAACTACCGAGATCGAATGCGTCCCTCGCCGAGGTGGAGCGGCCATGACGCCGGAGTCCGACGACCGCGCTCCCGAAACGCCCGCGGCGAACCCGTATGCCCGCACCCGGGTGAACGGCGGGTTCACGGTGGTGGAGGCCGTCGGCGAGATCGACCTCGCGACGGCGGGCCTCCTCGCGGAGCATCTGGACGCGGCGACCGCGACCGATCGGCCCGATGTGCTGGTCGACCTGCGGCAGGTGGAGTTCTTCGACTGCTCGGGCCTGCGGGTGCTGTGCCGCGCCGAGTCCCGGGCGCGGGCGCGGGGCGGGCGGCTGCGATTGGTCACCGACGGGCCGCACCTGCACCGGCTGCTGCGTGCCTCCGGCCTGTGGCGCCGCTTCCCACCGCTCCTCGAGTTCCCCAGGTTCCCGGAGTTCCCGGAGAAGGCGTGACCCGAGGGGCCGGCGGACGGCCCCACTCCGTCCGCCGGCCCTCGGTGCGGGATCACGGGGTTCCGTGAGAGGGGCGGCACTCCCCAACTGCGGGCCCCTCGGGCAGTCACGGGCACCACGCGACCCCGGTCTCTCAGAACGCGAAGACGCTCGTCTCGTAGGAGCTCTTCACGCACTCGTTGGCGAAGGTGCGTTCGTAGGAGACCCGCTTGCCCCGCCATACGCCGTCGACCGTGACCACCACGGGGTCGTACTCCTTGGTGCACAGGGCGTCGGATCTGGCCCCGAGAGCGTCGAAGTCCCCTCCCGCGGCCCGCAGTTCGGCGCAGGCCAGGGGCGCTGCCGGATGGGTGCCCGACGGGGTCGGGGCGCAGGTCAGCGTCACGGCCCGTTCCGGGGTGACGGTGGCGGCACTGTCGCCGTGGCCGAGGGTGAGCACGAGGGCCGAGGGAGCGTAGAGGCCCGAGGCGGCGGCCGGTTCGGCGAGGGCGGCCCCGGTCAGGGGCCCGCAGACGGCGGTGGCCGTGAGGCCGAGGGTCGCTGCCCAGCGCGCGGTGTTCCGCATTGTGTGCATCCTTCCGCTGGATTCGAGGGTGTGCCCTCCGACTCGGTCGGTGCCGGAGCGGCGAGCGCGAGTCTGCCGAGTCCTGGCCCGAACTTCACATCGACCCCACAGCTTTCAGTAACCTTGCGTGTTGAATCAGTGGCGTGAAGTCACGTCATCCGAACAGCTGAGCCCTTCAACCGGGCGGTTCTTGATCGTCCGATCCGGCCGGATGGCCTGAACACCCCGCCTGGGCAATAGGCCTGAAACATTCCGCTTCCGCCGTCAGCGCAGCCCGTCCCAGCCGCTTGCATTCCCGGAGCTCTGGAGTAATCGTGATTACATGATTACTGACGAGCAACGAGAGAAGCTGCGCGGCTGGTTCACCGGCCGGTTGCCCGACGACCTCTTCGAGGCCCTGGCCGAGGTGGTCGTCGACCGCGAGGAGATCACCGTGATCGGCCGTATCCCCGGCCCCCGGCTCGCCGAGGACGTCTCGGCCGCCGAGCGGGAGGCGGCCGTACAGGGCAGGATCCAGGAGTTCCGGGAGCGCACCCGGGACGAACGCATCGAGGTCGCCCGCGAGGCCGAGCACAAGTTCCGCCGGAAGGTGTCCTGGGGAGTGGAGTGCGACGGCGAGCGCGTCCTGTTCACACACGTGGCCGCGCCCGTCATGACCCGGCTGCGCCAGCCCGAGCGCCAGGTCCTGGACACCCTGATCGCCGGCGGGGTCGCCCGCAGCCGCAGCGATGCCCTGGCCTGGTGCGTCCGGCTGGTCCAGCGGCACACCGACGACTGGCTCGCCGAGCTGCGGGACTCCCTGGAACACGTCCAGCGGGTGCGGGACCGGGGGCCGGACACCGAGGAGGTGGCCGGTACCTCCACCGGAGACCAGGAAGACGGATGAAACGTCCACCGGCTGGGGTGCTTAGGCGGGCCGTACCGTCGGCACACCCCAGCGGGACGGCAACCGCGCGGCGGCCGTCACTGGTTCGCGCACGGCTGGAACTGGCGGGGCATGACCAATCCTGACGCTGCTGCGGGTCCTCCCCGAACCGCGGGCCGTGTACGGGCCCGCGGGCGGGCGGCCGGTCCGCACGGTCGAGGTGCCGGTGCCGCCGATCACCGGGCGGGGGCGGTGCCGGTGCCCTCGGCTACATTGCGGGCATGACCAACTTCGTACTGGTGGCGGGCGCGAGGCTCGGCGCCTCGGCGTGGGACGAGGTCGCGGCCGAGCTGCGCGCGGCCGGGCACGAACCCCGTCCGCTGACGTTGTCGGGCCTCGCCGAGAAGCGGGACGTGCCCGCGGGACAGCAGACACATGTGCGGGACATCGTCGACGAGGTGGAGCGGCTGGACCTGCGCGAGGTGGTGCTGGTCGGGCACAGCTACTCCGGCATACCCGTGGGACAGGCCGCCGAGCGGATCGGTGACCGGCTCGCGCGGGTGGTGTTCGTGGACTCCAGCGTGCCCGTCGACGGGGAGTCGTTCCTGTCCGGATGGCCGAGCGACCACGTCCGCAAGGCGATCGACGAGAGCGACGGCGTCTGGCTGCCCGCGGGCCCGGAGCACTACGCCGACCAGGGCCTGACGGACGAACAGATCGCCCGGATCATCGACCGCTCGTCCCCGCACCCGGGCGCGACGCTCACCGAGCCCGCCGTCCTCACGCGTCCCCTGGGCGAGCTTCGGGCGACCTACGTCAAGTGCCTCCTCGACGACGAGGAGCCGATGCCCGTCGTGGCCGAGCTGCTCAAGAGCGAGCACTGGGAGCTCGTCGAGATGCACACCGGCCACTGGCCGATGTTCTCCCAGCCGCGCGAACTGGCCCGGATTCTCGCCGAGTCCGTTTCGACCCCGGCCCTCCCCTCCTGACCAGTGTCCGCCCGCGGATATCGTCGGCGCACCCGACGACGAGAGGCGGTTCGGACGGATGGCCAAGCACTGGGCGGACTTCCAGTACGAGATCTACCTGGGCGGGATGTCGGGTGCGGTGCCACGGCTGCCCACCGACCTGACCCGGCTGGAGGAGCTCACCGAGCAGCGCCTCGGTCCCGGGCCGGTGGGCTATGTCACGGGCAGTGCGGGCGACGGCAGTACGGCGCGAGCGAACCGGGCGGCGCTGGAGCGGCGCCGGATCGTCCCGCGCATGCTGCGGGACGTCCACGAACGCGACCTGTCCGTCGAGGTGTTGGGGCGTGCCCTGCCCGCCCCGCTGGCGCTGGCGCCGGTCGGCGTCCTGTCGATCATGCACCCGGACGCGGAGTCGGCGGCGGCCCGGGCGGCGGCCGCACAGGGCGTGCCGTACATCCTGTCGTCCGCCTCCAGCACGCCGATGGAGCAGGTCGCCGAGGCGATGGGGGACGCCGAGCGCTGGTTCCAGCTGTACTGGCCGAAGGACCCGCGGGTGGCGCTGAGCTTCCTGAACCGGGCCAAGGCTGCCGGCTTCACGGCCCTGGTCGTCACCCTGGACACTCCGCTGCTGTCCTGGCGGCCCCGCGATCTCGACCAGGCGTATCTGCCGTTCCTGCACGGCGTGGGCACCGCCAACTACTTCTCCGACCCGGCCTTCCAGGCGGGTCTGGCCAAGCCGGTGCACGAGGACCCCAACGCGGCCGTGCTGCACTTCGTCGGCATGTTCGCGGACCCCGGCAAGACCTGGCCCGACCTCGCGTTCCTGCGGGAGAGCTGGGACGGGCCCATCGTCCTCAAGGGCGTACTGCACCCGGACGACGCCCGCCTCGCCGCCGACGCCGGGATGGACGGGGTCGTGGTGTCCAACCACGGCGGCCGCCAGGTGGCCGGGTCGGTCGCGGCGGCCGACGCACTGCCGCGGGTGGTGGAGGCGGTCGGTGACCGGCTCACGGTCCTCTTCGACAGCGGCATCCGCACCGGGGACGACGTCTTCAAGGCCCTCGCGCTCGGCGCCCGGGCGGTGCTCCTCGGGCGGCCGTACGTCTACGGCCTCGGCCTGGACGGACAGGCGGGCGTCGAGCACGTGATCCGCTGTCTGCTCGCGGAGCTGGACCTCACGCTCGCGCTCTGCGGACACGCGACACCGGCGACGGTCGGCCCCGACGACCTCCTGGAGGGCCCCGCCTGAGGGGAGGCCTCCGTGAGCGGAGGCCTCCCTGGTCCTAGATCCGGTCCGTGAGCTCCGCAGGCCGGGCCTGCGGGGCCTCGCTCCCGGTGACCGACAGTGAGCCGGGCCCGGCGCTGGAGACCGGGCCGGTCAGCCAGCGCTGCTGGTCCGAGTGGTCGCGGACCTTGACGACGACGTCGGCACCCGGGTCCTCGGTGGTGGAGGCGAGGGATAGCCGCTCGTCCCAGCGGGGCAGTAACTCCCCCTGCACCGTGAGGTCGTAGCGCACGTCGTCGGCCCGCTTCGTCTTCTCCCCCGCGCAGGTGCCGAGGATGACCACGCCCGCGTCCCCGCGCGAGTCCAGACACAGCTCCGGATCCGCCTCGCTGCGCAGCAGACCGTCCTTCTCGTACGACCACTGCTGGGTCCGCTCGGTCGAGCAGGCCGCCAGTTCGGTGCCGGCGCCCTCCTTCACCGTGCCCCGGACATCCAGGCAGAGGCCGGCGGCGGCGTTGCGCAGCCGGGTCACCGCCGGTGCGGTGGGCAGCTGGGCGGTGCCGGGCGTCGGCGTGTCGGCGCCCGGGGCCGTGTTGCCGCCTGCGGCGCTGGTGGAGGCGGCCGGGTCGGCGCCGCCGTCGTGCGACCACAGCCCGGCGGCGAGCATGGCCGCGAGGAGGCCGGCGGAGGTGAGGCCCACTCCGGTGAGCAGCGTCCGTGAGGACCGCAGGCCCCCGCCCTCGCCGGGAGCGCGGCGGCCGGGAGTGGGGATGCGCGCGAGGATGCGGCGGCGTTCCGCGCTGTGCCGGCCGGTGCCCCGGCTGCGGCTCTCCGTCTGGGGCGTACGCCCGGCGCGCAGTTCGAGATAGCGACGGGCACCCCAACCGAGCACCGCCTCGGCGATCAGCACACCCAAGCCGCCCTCGAAATGGCTCAGTTGTTCCGCGGCGGAACGGCAGTAGCGGCACTCCGCGAGATGCTGCTGGACATCCGGCAGCAGGGCTCCGCCGCGACGAATCGGAACGTCGAGGAGCCGGTTGTAGAAGCGGCAATCCTTGGTCGGCGCGAGTTCCCGATGGGCATGTACACATCCTTCGCGGAATTTTTCACGCGCCTGTTCGAGCGCCGCCGACGCGGTGTCGGTGGCCATGCCGAGGAGTGCGGCGGGCACGACAATCGACTCCGCCTCCACCTCGGTGTGCCACAGCAGGCAGCGGGCGAGTCCGGGAAGGGACTGGAATGACCGCTCGGCGAGCTTGCGATTTTCGGGGGTCATGGACTTCGCGGCCCGCATACCGCGGCCGCCGTTCGGTTTCACCAGGTCCGGCAGAACATCGGTGATCCGGTCCTCGGCCGTCCACTCCCTGACCGTGTCCCGCACGGCCACGAGGGTTCTGGGGCGCAGCGCGAGGGCCGGTTCGCCGAGCGCCAGCCGGTCCAGGACCTGGTGGAAGGCGGCCGCGGCCACCATGGAGGCGGTCTCGGACGGCGAGGCGAGGCAGATGACCGCGTACTCGTGCGCCGGTTTCCAGTGGCGCGCCATGAGGAGCGCGACGGCCTGGGCGGCCTCGCCGTCGGGACGGCCCCTGAGCCGGGCGGCGAAATCCTCGTCGGATTCTCCGGAGGCACCGCCGGGCGGCGGGTAAGGAGGGAGCGGTGGGTGGGGGGTTGGCACTGAGCGGTTTCCTTCCCACAGACATGGGACTCACAGAAGTTCTCGTTGCCGAAAAGAAGTGCCGAACGGGGCATCCCTTTTGGGCGCGGGCGTGGGAAGCACGAATTCGCCGACGCCCCTCCACCCCGGTTCCCCACGGGACGAATGCGACCCGGCCCTTGCCCCCCACATGGGTGGTTCACCCTTGCACAAGTCACTCACGGCCAACAAGGGCACCTGAGCAACATCCGCGCCAATTGCGAGATAGCCGGAGGGAGCCGCAACTGCGTGCGCTCGCACCGGCTTTCGACATTTCATGCGCCCCGTGTGAAACACGCGCACGCGCCGGAGCGCCACGCACGCTCCCCCCGGGTGGCCACCGGTGGTCCACTGGAGGCGGCCCTTCCAGGAGGCCCCGCGCAGGACGGCGGCTCTCCCGCGCGAAACCCCGGCCGCCGACCCCCTCCTCCCGCCCTCGGTCGGCGGCCCCGGGGGCGGGACGGCCGGTGTCCTGCCCGGCACCCCGATCCGGCTCAGGATCGGCCGCCGGCCTCAGATCTGCCAGGAGCGCAGCCGGTCCGCCGCCCCGTAGACGTCGGTCTTGCCGGAGATCAGATCGCGGGCGAGGTCGACGAGGGCGCCGTAGGGCGGGTCGATGCCGACGCCGCTGACGAACATGTAGGCCACAGCCGTGGCGCAGGCGAAGCGGGCGTTGGCCGACGGTAAGGGCTTGAGCAGGGCCAGGGTGTGCAGAAGGGCGGCGGCGCGCCAGGCGGGGTCGGAGTCGACGCCCAGACGGGGCGGGTCGACGCGATGCCGGGCGACGGCGGCGACGAGGGCCGAGAAGTCGTTGATCGTGGGCTGGTCGGGCAGGACCTCTTCGTGCCGCTGAAGCAGCCAGGGCACGTCGATGTGGACGACGGAAGCCATCGGTCAGGCGACCCGTCCCGCGCCCCTGGCGGACGGTTCGTCCTCCGGGAAGGCGGCGGCGAACTCGTCGGCGTGGGCGGAGAAGAACCGCCGGAACGCTTCCGCACCTTCCTGCAGGGCCCGGTGCCGGGCGATGTCGGCCGCGGCGGCCTCCCGCACGAGGGCCTTCATCGACGTACCGCGCTCCTTGGCGATCTGGCGCAGGTCCTCTAGCTCGCGATCGCTGAACTCCACGTTGAGAGCTGGCATGCCTTCACGGTACCGCGCGGGTACTCAACCGTAAATATCCGCAGGTCAAGTCACCAGTCGAGCGGTACCGAAGAGGTGCGAGCACCGTGTCCGATTCCCGCCGGACACGGGACGACGGGCGTCCCACACTCGAAGGCGAGGAGGAAACGACATGACCGTCACCCCCGACGTGGCCGCCGCCCGGGTCGCCGAGACCGACTGGGCCGCCCTCGCCGCCGAGTTGGACGCGCACGGCTGCGCCCCGACGGCACCGCTGCTGACGCCCGCCGAGTGCCGTGACCTGACAGCGCTGTACGAGAAGCCGGAACTCTTCCGGACCACCGTGGACATGGCACGCCACCGCTTCGGATCGGGTGAGTACCGCTACTTCACCCACGACCTGCCCGCCCCGGTGTCCGCCCTGCGCGCCGCGCTCTATCCCCGCCTGCTGCCCGTCGCCCGTGACTGGGCGGCCCGTCTCGGACGCCCGGCACCGTGGCCGGACTGCCTGGAGGAGTGGCTGGAGCGCTGCCACGCGGCCGGGCAGGACCGTGCGGCGCAGATCCTGCTGCGCTACACGCAGGGCGACTGGAACGCGCTGCACCGGGACGTCTTCGGCGACCTGGTCTTTCCGCTGCAGGTGGTGGTCGGCCTCGACGAGTACGGCACCGACTACACCGGCGGCGAGTTCCTGATGGTCGAGCAGCGCCCCCGGGCCCAGTCCCGGGGCACGGCGACCGTCCTCCCCCGGGGCCACGGTGTGGTCTTCACGACCCGGGACCGGCCCGTGCGCAGCAGGCGCGGCTGGTCGGCCGGGGCGATGCGGCACGGGGTGAGCGTCGTGCGCTCCGGCCGGCGGCACGCGCTCGGGATCGTCTTCCACGACGCGTCCTAGCCGCCCCGCCCCGGCCTCGGTGAGGCGTGGGTCACATTCCGGCCGTCGGATGTCACATTCCGGCGCGCTGAAGGCCTCGCAGTGGTGAGCGCGCCACTGGGAGGCCACACGAGATGTCCGAGATTCCCGTTCCCGACGCCCAAGAGACGACCGGTGTCTTCGTCGAGCACCGGGAACTGCTGTTCGGCGTCGTCTACAACATGCTGGGCAGCGTCACCGACACCGAGGACGTGCTCCAGGACACCTGGCTGTCGTGGTCACGCCGGGGCGCCGGAGGGATCGACAACCCACGTGCCTATCTGGTCCGGATCACCGTCAACCACGCGCTCCAGCGGCGGGCCGTGGTCAACCGCCGCCGCGAGACGTATGTCGGCCCGTGGCTGCCCGAGCCCCTGCTGACCGACGAGGCGAGCGCCGACGACCCCGCGCTGCGCACCGAGTCCGTGTCGCTGGCGATGCTGGTGGTCCTGGAGTCGCTGTCCCCGCTGGAGCGCGCGGTGTTCGTGCTGCACGAGGTGTTCGGCTACCCCCACGCCGAGATCGCGGAGATCATCGACCGCACCCCGGCCGCCGTACGGCAGTTGGCGCACCGCGCGCGGGCCCCTGTGCACGCCCGCCGCCCGCTGTACGAGGCCCGTCCCCAGGTCCGCCGGGAGGCGACCGAGCGGTTCGTGCGGGCCGCCGTCGGCGGGGACATCGCGGAGCTGATGGAGATCCTCGCGCCGGACGTGACGGTGTGGACGGACGGCGGCGGCATGCGCAAGCAGGCCCTGCGCCCGGTGCACGGCCGGGAGAAGGCGGCCCGGCTGCTCAACGGGTACGCGAGGCAGGGCGGGGCGCAGGCCCTGGGCCTGGAGGTCCGCCACCGGCGCGGCAACGGCGACGACGCGGCCGTGCTGTTCGAGCACGACTCGCCGTACGCGGTGATCGTCCTGGACCTCACACCGGAGGGCGACCGGGACTCGAACCTCTTCGTCGTGACCAATCCCGACAAGCTCACGCATGTGCAGAAGGAGGAGGCGTGACTGCTGTGGAACGCCCGGCGGAGCCGGAGAAGGGCGAGCGGCTGTCCGGCTGGCTCGACGGACGGCTCGGCACCCGCACGCTCGGCGCGAAGTACCTGCGCAAGGTCTTCCCGGACCACTGGTCCTTCCTGCTCGGCGAGATCTGTCTGTACAGCTTCGTCGTGCTGATCCTGACCGGGGTGTGGCTGACCCTGTTCTTCCATCCGTCGATGAACGAGGTGACGTACCACGGCAGTTACACGCCGCTGAACGGCGTGCGGATGTCGGAGGCGTACGCCTCGACGCTGGACATCAGCTTCGACGTGCGCGGCGGGCTGCTGATCCGGCAGCTGCACCACTGGTCGGCCCTGATCTTCGTCGCCGCGATGCTCACGCACATGATGCGGCACTTCTTCACGGGCTCGTTCCGCAAGCCGCGCGAGGTCAACTGGCTGTTCGGCTGGGCACTGCTGTTCCTGGGCCTGTTCGAGGGCCTCTTCGGCTACTCGCTGCCGGACGACCTGCTGTCGGGCACGGGCATGAGGTTCGTCTACGGCGCCACCCTGTCGGTGCCGGTCGTCGGGACGTATCTCTCGCTGTTCCTGTTCGGCGGCGAGTTCCCGGGCCATGACATCGTGGCCCGCTTCTACTCGCTGCACATCCTGGTGATCCCCGGCATCATGGCGGCGCTCGTGGTGGCCCACCTGATCCTGGTCGTCTACCACAAGCACACCCAGTTCGCGGGCCCCGGAAAGACCGAACGCAACGTGGTGGGGACACCGTTCTTCCCGGTGTACCTGGCGAAGGCGGGCGGGTTCTTCTTCCTCGTGTTCGGGGCGCTCACGCTGATCGCGGCCGTGGCGTCCATCAACCCTGTCTGGTCGTACGGCCCTTACCGCGCCGACCAGGTCTCCACGGGCGCCCAGCCCGACTGGTACCTGGGGTTCGCGGAGGGGCTGGTGCGGGTGATGCCGGGGTGGGAGGTGACCCTGTGGGGCCACACGCTGATCCTCGGAGTCCTGATACCGGTCGTGATCTTCCCGCTGCTGCTGGTCTTCATCGGCGTCTACCCGTTCCTGGAGGCCCGGTTCACCAAGGACACGCGGGAACACCACCTCCTTGACCGCCCGCGCAACAGGCCGGTCCGTACGGCGATCGGCGCGTCCTGGATCAGCCTGTACCTGATCCTGCTGGCGGGCGGCGGCAACGACATCGTGGCGACCCGGCTCCATCTGTCGATCAACACGGTGACGTGGGCCGTGCGGATCGGCGTGCTCGTGGTCCCGGCGCTCGTCTTCGTCGCCACCCGGCGGATCTGCCTGGGTCTCCAGCTGCGGGACCGGGAGCTGGTGCTGCACGGCCGGGAGACCGGTGTGATCAAGCGGCTGCCGCACGGTGAGTACGTCGAGGTGCACCAGCCGCTCGATCAGGCCCGGCTCCACACGCTCACCGCGCACGAGCGGCCCGGTGAGCTGGTGGAGCACGCGAACGTCAGCCTTGATCCGCCACGAAGGACGCCATCCGGGTCAGAGCGGAGTTCCAGTTGATGGTGTGCTCGTTGGTCGACCAGGACTGGATGTCGTCGATATAGCAGAACTGGCCGACACAACCCTGGAGTTTGCTCTGTGCGTAGGGGTCCTGGATGCCCGAGTTCGGCCCGCCGGCGAGAGTGCCCTTCGGCGGGTTCGGCATGCTCGGGTCGAGCTGGTGGGCGTACCAACGGGCGTGTTGGTTGTGGGAGTTGACCTCGCCGTAGCCGGTGACGTAGGAGATGTTCAGCGCGTTTCGCCCGAAGATGTAGTCGATGCCCTGGAGAGCGCCGTCACGGTACTTCGTGGCGCCCGTGATGTCGTAGGCGGTGGCGATGACGATCCCGTTGTGCAGGATCTGGTGGTTGGAGCCCCAGTCGTAGAGGTTGCCTTCCGGGGCGTACGGCATGCCGTACGGGTGGGCCTTCAGGGTGGCCAGGTAGCGGTCGGCGCCCTTGACGACCGACTGCCGCACCGTGTCCCGGCCGGGCAGCCTGCTCGGCACGGTCGCCAGGTCCAGGCGGGCCGCCGCGGCCGTGCGCGCCCAGTCGTAGCCGACGGGGGTGAAGATGTCGGCGGTGTGGACCGGCGAGGCGAGCACGTGGTCCTGGAACGCCTTCTCCCCCGTGGTGAGATACAGCTCGGCCGCGGCCCAGTAGAACTCGTCGGTGACGTTGTTGTCGGCGTAGGTGCCGCCTCCGGTGCCGTCGCTCTCCGAGGCGTACAGGTCAGGGTGGGCGAGTGCCGCGGTCCAGGCCTTGCGGGCGGCCGCCAGGGCCTTCGCCGCGAACGCCTTGTCGTACGGCTTGTACAGGCGGGCGGCCTGCGCGGCGGTCGCGGCCAGGTTCAGGGTCGCGGCGGTGGACGCCGGGTGCAGTTCACGCTTTTGCGGGTCGTCGCTCGGCATGAGCGGCAGGCCGGTCCACTGCTCGTCGTGGACCTTGTGGTGGGCCATCCCGGCCAGCGGCTGCCCGTCCGGTACCTGCATCCTGAGCAGGAAGTCCAGCTCCCAGCGGGCCTCGTCGAGGATGTCGGGCACCTTGTTGCCGCTCTCGGGGATGGCGAGGGTGCCGTCGCCGAGCTTCGCGGGCTCTCCGGTGCGGGCCAGCAGCTCGCGCTCGTACGTGCTCAGCACCTCCCAGGTGGAGATGCCGCCGTTCACCACGTACTTGCCGTGGTCGCCGGCGTCGTACCAGCCGCCGGTGACGTCGAGGGTGTAGTCGCACACCCCCGGCTGGCAGGGCACGTCCTTGTCGCCCTGGTTGGGGGCCGTGTTCACGTGCCCGGCGGCGCGTCCGTAGCCCGGGCGCAGGTCGTCGCGGATCGCGATGCCGCTGCGCTGGGTGTAGTAGTACTTCGCCGCGTCGAGCCGGAGCTGTTCGTAGGCACCCGTGCCGATGTCGAAGGGCCGGCTGGCCTCGCCGTCCGCGACCAGGGTGAGACCCGCGCCGCGCTTCTTGTAGGCGCCGAAGTCGATGGAGTGGACGTTCTGCCCGGAGGAGACGTCGGTGCCGCGCGGCACGGTCCAGCCGTGGGCGACGACAGTGCCGGAGGCGCTCTTCAACTGCCAGGGCAGCTTCGCCGTGGCGTCGGTGACCAGGGTGGCGTTCTTCGGCCCGGCGGGCAGATAGGCGACCTGGTTCACGCGCACGCGCGGTCCGGTGTCGGGCTCGTACACCTCGGGCGGGACCCCGCCCAGCAGGGACACATCGTCCATGCAGAAGCGGAACGGGTCGGCGCTGCCGCCGAGTTGGAAGCCGACCTGGCCCTGGGCGGTGTCGACGGGCGAGGTGAACGTGTAGGAGTAGGAGTTTCCGGAGACGCTCAGCTGAGGGCTCACCTCGAAGTAGGTGTCGTAGGGCGCCACTTGCAGTCCTACGATCGCCCGCAGGACGTGCCCTTCGGGCGAACCGTTCGCGGTGAAGGAGAACTTGTACGACTGCCCCTTCACGAGGGAGACGTCGTTCTGGCCGACGGCGGCGTCCCAGCGGTTGGCGGTGCCACCCGGCACGTCCGCGCACAGCTGTCCGCCGGACAGGCCCGCGGTGACGTTGCTGCTCGTCCACCAGGGCGCGGTGGTGGTGTCGAAGGTGCCGTTCTTGAGCTGCTCGACCTCGTCGGCGGCGGCCGGGGACCCGGGCGAGGCCACAAGTGCCGCTCCCAGCAGGGCGGTCAGGGACAACAGGGCGGTCTTGCGTCTGTTCACGTCCGGTCTCCTCGGGGGAGGTACGGGCGGCGCTCACGATGGGAGCGCTCCCAACTGACGGTCGCAGGCCATGTTTGTTGCAGCCATGACACCTAGTCAACGGTCCGGACGGGACTGGTTTCCCGTCCGGACCGCTGCCGGTGGGGGTCAGCTCCCCGGCACCTCCAGCTTGCTGACGCGTACCGCTCCCCTGGTCTCGCCCGGATAGGCGCTGGTCAGCGTGAGCCGGAGCCGGGAGCCGCGGGCGGCGTCGAAGGTGACCACCGTGGGCTCGTCGGAGGCGGTGGCCCAGGCGACCGAGACGCCCTCGGCCGGCACATACCGCTTCCCGTCCCACACCGCGGCCTGCACGGCGGCAGGCAGGCTGTGGGTCGCGCTCAGCGTGAAGGAGACCTCCGCCCGGTCGAAGGTCCTGGTCCGTCCGAAGTCCACGCAGACCCAGTCCTTTGCCCTCGCCCCGCTGAAGGCGGGCAGCAGGGCGGTGGCGGCCTTGCTGAAGGCGTTGGACCAACCGGTGGCCGGGTCCCCGTCGAGCATGGCGGCCGGGAGGGTGTCCGGGCGTCCGGAGTAACTCGCGTCCACCTGCGGGTAGTTCGGGGGCGCCGGATGGTCGGGGGTGAAGGCGGCCGGCTCGGTGCGGGCGACCGACCGGGACGGGGTGGTACGCACCTTCGCGCTGCCCGCCCGAAGGCCCTGCGCGCTCGCCGTGACCTTCAGGACCCCCGGCTCGGTGCCGGAGCGCACGATCGCGAGGGCCTTTCCGTGAAAGGCGGTCCGGGTGGTGGCCTGGTAGCGCTCGGCGCTCTCCTCGCGGCCGTTGTCGAGACCGGCGAGGGAGCCGCCCGTGACCGCGAAGGAGATCAGGTGCTCGGCGTCGGGCACCACCACACCCCGGGAGTCGACGACGTCCGCCGTGACGAAGGCCAGCGAACGGCCGTCCGCGGCGAGCGACGTGCGGTCGGCGGTGAGGCGTACGGCATGGGGCTTGCCGGCCGTGCGCAGCACGTCGGTGGCGACCACCTTGCCGTTCCTGCGGGCCACGGCCTTCAACTCGCCCGGCGCATAGGGCACCTTCCAGGTCAGATGGAGCTTGCCCGCGCTGCCGTTCGGGCTGGTGTAGCTGCCGGGGTAGGGGCCGTCGGTGAAGGTCGTGTCGTCGCCGGTGGCTTCCGTGGTCTCCAGGTACACCCGGCCGTCCGTGGTCTTCTTGGTGTCGAAGGTCCGGGTGCCGAGGGACGTGCCGTTGAGGAACAGCTCGACGGTGGAGACGTTGGCGTACGCCCACACCTCGACCATGTCGCCCTCCGCGTGGTTCCAGGTCATCGGAAGGAGATGGACCATCGGTTCGTCCACCCACTGGCTGCGGAAGAGGTGGTACATGTCCTTGGGGAAGCCGGCGGTGTCGACCGCGCCGAAGAAGGACGCCTTCACCGGGAAGACGTCGTACGGCGTGGGCTCCCCGATGTAGTCGATGCCCGACCAGAGGAACTGCCCGGCGAACCACTTCCGGTCCCGGTCCTTCTTGTGCCCGTACTCACCGCTCATGGTCCAGGAGGCGAGGTTGTTGTCGTACGACGAGGTCTCCCTCCTGCCCGGCGTGTGGTTCTCGCCGGTGTTGAGGTGCTCGGGCTCCTGGTAGGTGCCGCGGGTCGAGGTCTCGGAGGACGACTCCGACTCGAAGAGGAAGAGGTGCGGGTAGGCGGCGTGCAGCTGGTCCACCGACTTGGCCGTGTTGTAGTTGAGACCGAGCCCGTCCAGCTTGGCCAGCATCAGGTCGGCCGCCGAGCCCTTGGCGGGCAGGCGCCGGTACTTGTCGGAGCCGATGATCAGCGGGCGGGTGTCGTCGACGGCCTTGATCGCGGCGATGATCCGGTCGGCCATGGCGAGTCCGGCACCGGACGTCGAGTCGGGGATCTCGTTGCCGATCGACCACAGCAGCACCGCGGGCGAGTTGCGGGCCGCGAGGACCATCTCGGTCGCGTCCCTCTCGCACCACTCGTCGAAGAACCGGCCGTAGTCGTAGCGCGTCTTGCCGGTGCGCCAGCAGTCGAACGCCTCCACCAGCATCACGATGCCCAGTTCCTCACAGACCTGGATCATCTCCGGGGAGGGCGGGTTGTGGGAGGTGCGGAAGGCGTTGACGCCCATCGACTTCATGATGGTCATCTGTCTGCGGATCGCGTCGATGCTGACGGCCGCGCCGAGGGCACCCAGGTCGTGATGGAGGTCGACGCCCTTGATCTTGTGATGGGTGCCGTTGAGATGGAAACCCTCGTCCGGGTCGAAGCGGAAGGTGCGCAGGCCGAACGGGGTGCGGTACGTGTCGACCAGCTCGCCGTCGCGGCGGAGTTCGGTCTCCAGGGTGTAGCGGTGGGGCTCCGAGATGTCCCACAACCGGGGTTCGGGGACGGTGAGTTCATGGGTCTCCGTCGCCCTCGTCCCGACCGTGATCGTGGTGGCCGTGCGGGCCACGGTCCGGCCCCGGGGGTCCTTGATCCGCGAGCGGATCTCGACCGGCCCCGCCGTGCCGGACTCGTCGACCACCGAGGTCCGCACCCTGACGCGGGCCCGCTCGGCGGTGATCTCCGGCGTGGTGACCTGGGTGCCCCAGCGCTCCACGTGCACCGGATCGGTGACGACCAGGCGCGCCTCGCGGTAGATGCCGCTGCCCGAGTACCAGCGGCTGCTGGGGAGCCGGTTCTGCACCTTGACCGCGATCACGTTCTCGGTGGTGCCGTCGGTGTGGAGCAGGTCGGTGAGGTCGAAGGCGAAGCCGGTGTAGCCGTAGGGGTGACGGCCGGCCTCGGTGCCGTTGCAGTAGACGTACGAGTCCATGTAGACACCGTCGAACTCCACCGAGATCCGCTGGCCGGCGAAGGCGGGCGGCAGGGTGAAGGCGAGGCGGTACCAGCCCAGGCCGCCGGGGAAGAAGCCGGTGCCGCTGGTGGTGCCGTTCTCGGTGGTCGGGGCGAGCTCGATGCTCCAGTCGTGCGGCACCGCGATCTCGCGCCACCCCGAGTCGTCGTACCCAGGGGCCGCGGCGTCCGTGTACTCCCCCGTCGGATCGGTGATCCCGCCCGGGTTGACGAGCGCGAAGCGCCAGCCGTCGCGCAGCGCGACGGTACGGCGGCCGGACGCGCTCCCGGCGGACTCGGCGGCCTGGGCCACCGGCGTGGCCAGAAGCACTCCCGCGGCCGGTGCGGCCGTGGAAGCGAGCAGAACCGATCTGCGAGTGACGGTCATGGCGGCTCTCCCTCATCAGGGCCCAGAAGTACTCACAACTGATCGTGAACACACAGAATCTGACGACGTGCCACTCAGCTCCGTCAAGAGTGCGGAAAGCGCCTTCTGCCCCGGCCGTCCCCTCGCACGGCCCATTCGCCTCCGCGTGCCGCCGCCCCGTACAGGTGGGATCGGCGTTCACCGGCGGGCGGGACGCACTAGGCTGGGACTCGATTTACGCACCTTTCACTGTGCGTAGGCGCGATGGAGTGGCGACGATCGACGATGAGGCCGGTGGATCCGTTCGACGATGCCTCGACCGCACGGGCCGTCATCGACGACCGGGGCGCCGTGGCCAGATGGGGCGTCGGTGCCCGGCGGCTGCTGGGGTACGAGGCCCACGAGGTGCTGGGCCGCCCCGCCGCGGCCCTGCTGGCCGAGCCGGATGCCCTGGCCGCCCTCGTCGGCCCGCGCTGGAGCGGCGATCTCGCTCTGCGGCACCGGGACGGTCGCACGGTCTCCGTCCACCTGCTCGCCCTCCGCAGGCCGCAGCGAGGGGACCGGGCCGACTGGCGGGTCGTCGTCCGGCCCGACCACGCGGAGCTCGACCCGCCGGACGACGTGGTGACCACGGCCGCGCTGGACCAGTCTCCCTGTCCCATGCTGGTCTGCGACGAGCGGCTGCGCGTGCGGTGGATCAACGACCGGATGGCCGAGCTGATCGACCTGCCCGACCACGAGGTCAGGGGCCTGAGGATCACGGACATCGGCGTCCGCCGGGAGAACGCGGAGGTCGAGGAACTCCTCGCCGATGTGCTCGCCACCGGGCGGGCACGCGACATCGAGGGGTACGTCCGTCCCAGCGGCCTCCACCGCGCGGCCGGGACGCTGACCCGGATCGCGCCGCTCACCGACGGCTCGGGACGGGTGCGGGGAGCCTGTCTGACCGGCCACGACTTCACCGAGCACCACCTCGCCCGGGAGCGGCTCCGGCTGGTCAACGAGGCGAGCGTGCAGATCGGCACCACCCTCGACGTCACCCGTACGGCCCAGGAACTGGCGGACGTCTGCATTCCGGCGCTCGCCGACTTCGTGAGCGTCGACCTGCTGGACCGGCAGGAGAGCGGCGAGGCCCCGACCGAGCTCGCGGCGCCGGTCGAACTGCGGCGCGCCGCCCACCATTCCGTGGACCCCGGCAATCCGATGGCCGTGGTGAAGCCCGGGCACACCGAGGTGTATCCCGCCACCTCGCCACAGGCCGACTCTCTGGTGGCGGGCCGCACCATCGTCGCCACGGTGGCGTCCGGGCGCCTGGACCAGTGGCTCAACTGGAACAGAACCCGCGGCGAGCGGGTCAAGGAGTTCGGCGTCCACTCCACGATGTCCGTACCGATCCAGGCCCGCGGCCACACCCTCGGGGTCGCGGTCCTCACTCGCTACCGGCGGCCCGACCCCTTCACCCCGGACGACGTGCTGCTGGCCGAGGAGATCACCGCGCGGGCCGCGGTCTGCATCGACAACGCCCGTCGGTTCTCCCGCGAGCGTGAGACCGCCCTCGCCCTGCAGCGCAGTCTGCTGCCCCGCTCGCTGCCGCGCACGGCCGCCGTGGAGGCGGCGTCGCGTTATCTTCCGGCGGCGCGGGCCGGGGTGGGCGGCGACTGGTTCGACGTGATCCCGCTGTCGGGGATGCGGGTCGCGATGGTCGTCGGGGACGTGGTCGGGCACGGCATCCAGGCCTCGGCGACGATGGGCCGGCTGCGCACCGCCGTCCGCACCCTCGCCGACATCGACCTGGCCCCGGACGAACTGCTCACCCACCTCGACGACCTCGTCGTACGGCTGTCCGCGGAGGCCGGCAACGAGGGCAGCCCCGGCGAGGTCGGGGCCACCTGTCTCTACGCGGTCTACGACCCGGTGTCGCGGCGCTGCACGCTGGCCCGGGCCGGGCATCCGGCGCCCGTGATGCTGACGCCGGGAGGGGCGGCACGCGAGGTGGACCTGCCCGCGGGGCCGCCGCTGGGCCTGGGCGGGCTGCCGTTCGAGTCCGCCGAGCTGGCACTGCCCGAGGGCAGCGTGCTCTCCCTGTTCACGGACGGCCTGATCGAGTCCCGGGAGCGGGACGTGGACGCCGGTCACGCCCTGCTGTGCGAGGCCCTGGCCGTTCCCTCCGACTCCCTGGACGAGACCTGCGACCGGCTGCTGGGCGCGCTGCTCCCGCCCGGCGGCTCCTCGGACGACGTGGCCCTGCTGCTGGCCCGCACCCTGGGCCTGCCCGCCTCCCAGGTGGCGACCTGGGACATCCCGGCCGACCCGGCGCTGGTGGCGCCCGTCCGCAAGCAGGTCGTCCAGCAGCTGGATCGCTGGAACCTGAGCGAGGCGTCGTTCACGGCGGAGCTGGTGGTGAGCGAGCTGGTGACGAACGCGATCCGGTACGGCGCCCGTCCCATCCGGCTGCGGCTCATCCATGACGCGACCACGCTGATCTGCGAGGTCTCCGACACCAACCACACCGCCCCGCACCTGCGGCGCGCCAAGACCTGGGACGAGGGCGGCCGGGGGCTGCTCCTGGTCGCGCAGCTCACCCAGCGCTGGGGCAGCCGCCACACGGCCGAGGGCAAGACGATCTGGGCGGAGATCAGTCTCCTCGGCGAGGAGTGAGCGAACTTTTCCGGGTCGCTGCGCATCGGACCTTCATGAGGGGGCACAAGGCGCCGTACGCGCGCGTGCGTGAAATCTCCGGGAGTGTGGAGACATGACGAACAGGTTCCTGGGTGGGCGGCGGGCGGCTCTGCTCGCGAGTCCGGTCGCGATGGTCGGTCTGCTGGCGGGCTGCGGCAGCGGCGACGACACGGCGAGCGCCCCGCGCACGGAGTCCGGCACGGCGGCGCCCGCGACCGGCACCACGACACCGTCCGACGGCACCAGCAGCGCGCCGAGCGGCGTGCCGACCGACGCGGTGAGCAACTCCCTCACCCCGTCCGCACCGCAGTCCCCGGCCGGCGGAACCCGCTGCCACACCTCCGAACTGAGCGCCTCCGTCGGCCGCAACAACCCGGGCGCCGGGCAGGAGAACTTCCCGGTCGTCCTGACGAACGAGTCGAGCCGCACCTGCACCCTGTACGGCTATCCGGGCACCGCCTTCGTCGACGCGTCGGGCAAGCAGCTGGGACCGGACCCGAAGCGTTCCTCCGCCGAGCCCGAGACCGTGAAGCTGGCGCCGGGCCAGAGCGCCTGGGCCGGATTGTCCTTCGCGAACCCCGAGGTCAGCGGGGCGGGAACGGCCACCCCTGCCGCCCTGGTGGTGACCCCGCCGGACGAGGAGGACCCGCTGAAGGTGGCGTGGACGTCCGGGGAGGTCCCGGTGTCCGGCAACGAGTCGTCGGTGCGGCTGATCCCCTTCAGTCCCGGTACCGGGGCCTGAGCGGGCGCGGGTCGCGTTCGGGGCGCTGACCGGGTTCTTACCCCGGCCTGATTTCATGACCGGGCACGATCTGCTCGCGTCCCGAAGGATTCGCCCTGAACACCCCGCTCGCCGAAGCCCTGTCCGTCGCACTGCTCGTCGCCGTACTCGTGTGGGCGGTCCTGCGCCCCTTCGGCCGGCCGGAAGCCGTGGTCGCGGTCCCGGCGGCGGGGCTCGCGGTAGTGACCGGGGCGATCTCCCCGGAGCACGCCTGGGCGGAGGCGGAGCGGCTGGGGCCGGTGGTCGGGTTCCTGGCAGCGGTTCTGGTGCTCGCCCACTTCTGTGACGTGGAGGGGCTGTTCCAGGCCTGCGGGGCCTGGTTGGCCCGGCGGGCGGCGGGCTCGCCCGGGCGGCTGCTGACCGGTGTGTTCGGGCTGGCGTCGGCGATCACTGCGGTGCTCAGCCTGGACGCCACCGTGGTGCTGCTGACGCCGGTGGTGCTGGTCACCGCCTCCCGGATGGGGGCCCGCGCGAAGCCGCACGTCTACGCGTGCGCACATCTGTCGAACACGGCCTCGCTGCTGCTGCCGGTGTCGAACCTCACCAACCTGCTGGCGTTCGAGGCGAGCGGGGTGAGCTTCACCCGGTTCGCGCTGCTGATGGCGCTGCCCTGGCTGGCGGCGATCGCCGTCGAGTACGCGGTCTTCCGGCGCTTCTTCGCAACCGACCTCACCGTCGTCGACCACTCCCCCGAGCCCTCCGAGGAGCCCGCGCTCCCGCTGTTCGCGCTGGTCACGGTCGGCTGCACGCTGGCCGGGTTCGTGGTGGCCTCCGCGTTCGGCGTCGATCCCGCCTGGGTCGCCTGCGCGGGCGCGCTCGTACTGGCGGGCCGCGCTCTCGTCCGGAGGAAGGCCACCCCGGTCACGGTGGTGCGGGCGGCGGCACCGGCCTTCCTGGCGTTCGTGCTCGCGCTCGGCGTCGTCGTGCGCGCGGTCGTCGACAACGGGCTCGCCGACGCCCTGCACCACGTCCTGCCCCACGGGACGGGAATCGTCGCGCTGCTCGGGATCGCCGCGCTGGCCGCCGTACTGGCGAACCTGATCAACAACCTGCCCGCGGTCCTGGTCCTGCTGCCGCTCACCGCCGCGGCCGGTCCCGGCGCGGTCCTCGCGGTGCTGCTCGGGGTGAACATCGGCCCGAACCTCACCTACGCCGGGTCCCTTGCCACGCTGCTGTGGCGGCGCATCCTGCACCGGGACGACCACGCGGTGGAGCTCGGGGAGTTCACCCGGCTCGGGCTGCTGACCGTGCCGACCGCGCTCGCCGCCGCGGTGGTGGCCCTGTGGGGCTCGCTGCAGTTCGTCGGAGCCTGAGCGGGGTCAGCGCCCGCCTCCGTAGCCACCGCCCCCGTACCCGTAGCCACCGCCGTAGCCATAGCCATAGCCGCCGCCGTATCCGTAGCCGCCGCCATAGCCGCCGGGCTGGCCGCCCCCGTAGCAGTAGTACGGGTTGGTGGAGCAGTTGGCGCCCGGGTACGGGCTGCTCGACGGTGTCGGCGTGGCCGTCGGTGCGGCGGACGCCGTCGGGGTCGGTGTGGGCGTCCTGGAGGGCGCGGGGGCGGACTTCGGGGTCGGCGTAGGGCTGCTGTCCGCGTCCCAGTTGACCGCTTCCATCTGAGGGTCGGTCTTCGAGGTGTCGAAGACCCAGCGCTGGGCGGGGCCGTCGTCCCGGTTCTTCAGGACCAGCGCGCCGGACCCGTCGGTGGCGGCCGGGGTCAGCGCCAGGTCCTGGTCCCAGCGCGGTACGAGCGTGCCCTGGAGGGTGAAGTCATAGCGGACGTTCTTGGCGTCGGGCGAGGTGGCACCCGTGCAGGCCGCGAGGCGCACCGAGAAGCCGAGGTGGGAGTCCAGGCACAGGTCGGGGTCGGCGGCGCTGCGCAGCAGTCCGTCCGTTTCGTACGTCCACTGCTGGCCCTCGGCCGCGGAGCACTCGGCGAGCTCGGTCTCGACGCCCTGGGCGATGTTCTTGCCGACGACGCCGACGCACAGCCCGGACTCGACGTTGTGCAGGCGTCCGCGCAGGTCGCCTTGGCGCGCCTCGCTCGCGCCGGCCCGGGACGGGTCGGTGGTCGAGGAGGCCGCGTCGGAGCCGGGCGCCTCGGAGGGGGCGGCGTCGGCCGGGCCGCTGCCGTCCGAGTGGAACGAGGACCACATGACCAGGGGGAGGACGACGAGCCCGCTCACCGTCAGGACGGCCGCGGTGAGGTTGCGGCGGGAGGACTTGCGGGCGGAGTGACGGGAGGCGGAGCGCGCACGGGCGCGGGGGCCGGGGGCGGTGGGCGGCGGACCCGTGGGGGCGGGGCCCTGGGCCGGGGCGGCGGGCGGCATCGGAACGCCGAAGGCCTCACCCGCGAACGGTCCGCTCGGCGCGTGCCGTTGCGCTTCCTGTGCGGCTTCCGGGTCGTCGACGCTCATCCGTGATTCCACGTAGGCGGCGGCGCCCCAGCCGAGCACGGCCTCGGCGAGGGCGAGGCCGAGCTGCCCGTTGAACTGGTGCAGCTGGTCGGCGGTGTGCATGCAGTGCCGGCACCGCTGCAGGTGCTCGCGCAGATCGGGGTCGAGCTCGGCACCGCCGCGCCGGTACGTCACGTCGAGCAGCCGCAGATAGTGCCGGCACTCCTGCTCGGGGGCGAGTTCGCGGTGTACCTGGAGGCACTCCTCGCGCAGCCGCTCGCGGGCCCGGCGGAGTTCGACGCCGGCGTCCTCCTCGTCCAGGCCGAGGAGGGCTGCGGGGACGCCGAGCGGCTCGGCCTCGACCTCGGTGTGCCACAGCAGACAGCGGGCCGACTGCTGCAGCCGCTGGAAGGCACCGGACAGCAGACGCCGCTCGGCGGGAGGCAGCAGGCGGGCCGCGGCTCTGTCGCCGCCCGCCTCGGTTCTCAGCGCGGGGTGGAGCATCTCCCGTCGGCCGTCGGAGTCCCATTCGGCCGCGATCCGGCGGACGGTGACCAGCAGATGGGGCCGCCAGGCGGCGGTCGGACCCGTGTGGCGCAGAGATTCGCCGAACAGGCGCGTGAACGCGGCCGTGGTGAGCATGCCCGCGGGACGGGGACCGTCGGTGCACAGCCGCGCGTACGCGAAGGCGGCTTCCCAGTGCCGGTCGAGGAGTTCACCGACGGGCTGCAGGGCCGGCGTCGTGCCGCTCCACTTCTTGAGCTCGGCGCTCAGCTGCTCGTCCGTGACGTCGTACGGGCGAACCGGAGACGGGTAATTCGACAGGCCTGCGTCGTTCACGGCGGCATTTCCTCCCGAGGGCATGCTGCGTTGCATAAAGTCCATACCAATGGGTACGTCCGCCTGGGACAGCTCTTTTGAAGCGTGAAGGGCGTACGGAGGGGTCGAGAACGCACAGGGGGAAAATGTATTGTCCGTGCGCCGACAACGCACACCTTTGCACAGGTCAGCGAGGCGTAACAAGAGATCTCGCGGTTTTGTGCATAGCGTTGAGCCTGTGGAGGTTTGACCATTCGTCAAGCCCGGCGCCTGGGGATTGCCGCACTTTTTGGCCACGGTAATTGGAAACGGGATTCATTTGGTGCGCCACCTCATCCGCACCAACCATTGAACCGCCACTACACACCGCGTCCGGATTACCCCGCGAGGTCACGTCCCAACCATTGGCCCGGTGGTCCGGTAGGTCCCGGGCGGAGTCCCGTAGCGGGCACGGAAGACCCGGTTGAAGTGGAAGGGGCTGGCGAAACCGGAAGCGGCGGCGACGCGTTCCACGTACAGATCGGTGCTCTCCAGCAGTCGGGCGGCATGGTGGAGGCGCGCCTCGCGCAACTCCCGCATCGGTGACCGGCCCAGCTGCCGGGAGAAGAGGTGGGCGAACCGGGAGGGCGACAGCGACACTTCGGCGGCGAGCGACCGCACGGTGTGCGGGGCGCCGGGATCGGCCGCGATCAGCTCCTGGGCGCGCCGCACCCGGGGATCGACGCCGGTCCCGGCCCGGGTCCCGCGCGCGGTGCCGGCGCTGAGCAGGACGACCTCCTCCAGCGCGCACAGGGCGAGTTCGCGGGCGGTGGTGCCGTGGGCCACGGCGACGGCGACCCGGTCGTCGGCCGATGCGGACGCGGGCGCGGCGGTCTCGGGCGGGGTGCCGGTGCCGGTCCAGCGGGCGTCGGCGAGCATCCGGTGGAAGGCCGCCTCGATGCGGGCGCGCGGGCCGTCGCCCGCGGGGTCCGGGGTGACGATGTACAGGCCGTCGCCCCTGCCGTGCGGCCCCAGCCAGGCGGTCCAGGACGGTCTGGCTCCGCAGTGGGCCCACCAGAACTCCCAGTGGTCGGCGCCCTGTTGGACGCCGTAGCGGTGCGGGATGCCGGGGGCGAGCACCACCAGGTCCCCGGGACCCGCGCCGGTCTCGGTCCGTCCCTGGCGCAGGGTGCCCCGCCCGCCCACCGTCCAGGTGAGCAGCCAGCTGTCGGCGCCCCGCGGTCGCTGGACGGCGTAGCCCGGGAGTTCGTCGTAGCGGCCGACGACCACGAGGCCCGGTGGCGGACCGGGGTCGCCGTGGGCGGCAGTCTCGGGCAATCCGTCGGCGGTCACGGGCATCCTCCTCGGGCGGGCTGCGGCCTAGCGTGACGAGTGGAACACATCGCACCAGGGAGGGGACGCATGACAGTCACAGGCATCGAGACAGGGGTCCGGCAGTTCCAGGAGGACGGCTTCATGGTCGTTCGCGGGCTGTTCGCACGCGACGAGATCGACCGGCTGTGCGGCGCGTTCACGGCACTGCACGCCGGCGGGCCGGTGCCAGGGCATTTCGAGCCGAGTGCGCCGGGCGAGTCGACGGATCCGCTGCGGAGGTATCCGCGGGTGATGCAGCCGCACGAGATCGACGGCCTCGCGCTGCGCTTCCTGCTGGACGCCCGGCTGCGGGAGGTGCTGGAGACGCTGCTCGGGGAGGAGGTGCTGGCCGCGCAGAGCATGTTCTACTTCAAGCCGCCGGGGGCGCGGGGGCAGGCACTGCACCAGGACAACTTCTATCTGCGGGTCGAACCGGGCACCTGCGTCGCGGCCTGGGTGGCCTGCGATGTGATCGACCGGGACAACGGAGGGCTGGAGGTCGTCCCGGGTACGCACCGGATGGACCTGTTCTGCCCGGAACTCGCGGACTCCGAGGTGTCGTTCGCGCGGGAGTACGTGGCACCGCCGCCGGGGCTCGCCGCGGTTCCCGTCGACATGGCGCCGGGGGATGTTCTGTTCTTCAACGGGAGCCTGGTGCACGGCTCGCAGCCGAACCGCACGGCCGACCGGTTCCGTCGGTCGTTCATCGGGCACTACGTGGGGGCTTCCACCGAGCGGATCGGGCACTACTACCGGACGTTGTCGATGAGCGGTGCGCGGGTGCCGTTGCCGGAGAGCGAGGGGGCGGGGCCGTGCGGCACGGAGTTCGCACCGCACGGACCGCACTAGTCAGCTGTGGCCGACGATCGGACGGGTCGTGTACGGCTCCTCCAGCTCCTCGATCTCCTTCTCGCTGAGCTCCAGTTCGACCGCTGCCACGGCGTCCTCGATGTGGTGCTGCTTGCCCGCTCCCACGATCGGGGCAGCCACCGTGTCCTGGGCCAGGAGCCAGGCCAGGGCCACCTGGGCGCGTGGGACGCCCCGGTCGCCGGCGATGCGGGTGACGGCCTCGACGATGGTGCGGTCGCCCTCCTGGTAGAGGCGGCTGCCGAAGTTGTCGGTGGAGCTGCGGTCGGTGACCGTGCCCCAGTCCCGGGTCAGGCGGCCACGGGCCAGCGGGCTCCACGGCAGGGCGCTGACGCCCTGGTCGGCGCAGAGCGGGAGCATCTCGCGCTCCTCCTCGCGGTAGAGGAGGTTGTAGTGGTTCTGCATGGACACGAACTTGGTCCAGCCGTGCCGCTCGGCCGTGTACTGCATCTTGGAGAACTGCCAGGCGTACATCGAACTGGCCCCGAGGTAGCGCACCTTGCCCGCCTTCACCAGGTCGTGCAGCGCCTCCATGGTCTCCTCGACCGGGGTGTGGGGGTCGAAGCGGTGGATCTGGTACAGGTCGACGTAGTCGGTGCCGAGGCGCCGCAGGCTGTGGTCGATCTCCGTCATGATCGCCTTGCGGGAGAGCCCGGAGGCGTTCTGCCCGGAGCGCATCCGGCCGTGCACCTTGGTCGCGAGCACGATCTCGTCGCGGTTCGCGAAGTCGGCGAGAGCCTTGCCGACGATCTCCTCGCTGGTGCCGTCGGAGTAGACGTTCGCGGTGTCGAAGAAGGTGATCCCGGCGTCCAGTGCCTGCCGTATCAGGGGCCGGGACGCCTCCTCGTCGAGGGTCCACTCGTGCACGCCGCGGTCCGGCAGGCCGTAGGACATGCAGCCCAGACAGATCCGCGAGACGTCCAGGCCCGTCGAACCGAGCTTCACGTACTGCATCGTTGCTGCTCCTGACGTCGAGAGAGGTCCGAAGTGGAGCGTACGACTTCGCGCTTCAGCATCTTCCCGGCTCGACCAGATCCAGCGCCCGTTCCCATCCGAACTCCTCGCCCTCGGCGCCCTGGTAGGGGTGTCCGAAGCGCACGCCCATCCCCCGCAGCCGGATCAGGCTGTCCTGGTAGGCGGGGTGACCGGCGAGGTCGTCGGAGACACAGGTCAGGACGCCGATCGGGACGCCCCGGCCGGCCACCTCGCACAGCGTGCCCACCGCGAGGGTGTCGGCGATACCGGCCGCCCACTTGTTGATCGTGTTGAAGGTGGCCGGGGCCACCACGACCGCGTCCGGGTCCGGGAAGGGCCGCGGGTCCCCCGGCCGACGCCACGCGGAGCGGATCGGGTGGCCGGTGGCCGCCTCGACGGCCGCCGTGTCGAAGAAGCCGTCCATGGCGGTGGGCGTGGCGATGACGCCGACCTGCCACTCCCGCTCCTGCGCGGCGGTGATCAGTTTGCCGACGTCCGCCGCGATACCGGCGGCGCACACGACGACGTACAAGAAGCGCGGTATCTCGTCCTGTTCGGTCACGCCGGAACCCTACTGAAGCGGGAAGGACAGCCCCCGCTCGGTCTCGGGGCGCGGTCCGTGGATCCGGCGCTCCTTCTCCTCGATCGGCACGTCGTTGATGCTCGCCTCGCGCCGGGTCATCAGCCCGTGCTCGTCGAACTCCCACAGCTCGTTGCCGTACGACCGCCACCACTGCCCCTCGGTGTCCTGGCACTCGTACTGGAAGCGGACCGCGATGCGGTTGCCGTCGTGGGCCCACAGGTCCTTGCGCAGCGCGTACTCCCGCTCGCGTGCCCACTTCGCGGTGAGGAACTCGACGATCTCGGCGCGCCCGGTGACGAACGTCCCGCGGTTGCGCCACACGGAGTCCTCGGAGTAGGCGAGTGCCACCCGCTGCGGATCGCGGGTGTTCCACGCGTCCTCGGCGGCCTGCACCTTCTGGGCGGCGCTCTCGCGGGTGAAGGGCGGCAGCGGTGGGCGGTCGGTCATGTCGTCCTCCATGGGCGAAGCGGTCGGGAAAGGAGAGAACGTGCGTTCTCCCGGCTGCCTGCTACCGTAGGAGAACGATCGTTCTCACGTCAAGGAGTGGCCGTCCATGGACAGCGCAGTGGCCCGCGAGCGCGTGCTGGACGCCGCCGAGGAGCTGTTCTACGGGCGCGGCATCCAGTCCGTCGGCATGGACGACATACGGGGCGCGTCCGGTGTCTCCCTCAAGCGGCTCTACCAGCTGTTCCCGGCGAAGGAGCAGCTGGTGGAGGCCTATCTGGAGCGACGGGACGGACGGTGGCGGGGGCGGCTGGCCGAGTTCGTGGAACTCCGGCCGGCCCCTGAGGAACGAATCCTCGCGGTCTTCGACTGGCTGGAGGAGTGGTTCGGCGAGGAGGGCTTCCGCGGGTGCGCGTGGATCAACTCGTACGGCGAACTGGGCGCGACCTCCGACCGGGTGGCGGCCCAGGTCCGGGCTCACAAGAAGGCGTTCGGGGACTACCTCGCCTCACTCGTGGCCGCCGCGGGGCGACCCGCGGCGCTGGCCGGGCCGCTCTTCCTGCTCGCCGAGGGGGCCATGGTGACCGCGGGCATCACGCGGAGCACGCGGCCCGCGGCGCAGGCCCGGGAGGCGGCCCGGACGCTGCTGGAGCCGCGCTGAGGTCAGGCGGCGGCGAGTGCTGTCACCTGCGCGCGGGCCCGGTTGAGGGAGTCCGTCGCGAGATCCTTCAGACCCGCCAGGTGCGGCAGCAGACCTGCCAGGGTGAGTTCGGCTGCCACGACATGCAGGTGCCGTACGCCGAGCTCGCCGAAGTAGGCCTTGAGGTAAGGCGTCTGGAAGTCGTACGGCTCCCGCGGTGTGCCGGGGCCGTATCCGCCGCCGCGTGCCATGGCCACGACCACACGGGTGTCCCGCAGCTGGCTCTCGCCGGTGTCGGGATCGGCGTACGCGCCGGGGAAGGTCACGCGGTCGATCCAGGCCTTCAGGGACGCGGGGATCGAGAAGTTGTACATCGGGACGCCGAGCAACACCGTGTCCGCGGCGAGCAGTTCGTCGATCAGGGGCAGGGTGTGGGCCCATTCCCGTTCCTCGGCGGCGTTCTCGACGAGCGCGGGCACCTTGTCGGGCGGGACGAAACCCTCACGTTCCACTCGGCGGCCGAGGGCGGCGTACGCCGGGCCGAGCGCGGGGACCGGATCGGCGCACAGGTCCCGGTGGCGGTAGGGGGCCGCGCTGTTGCGGGCCCGCCACGTCGTCGCGAACAGGCCGGTCAGGTACCTGCTGA
Organism: Streptomyces canus; assembly: GCF_030816965.1. Taxonomy (NCBI): domain Bacteria; kingdom Bacillati; phylum Actinomycetota; class Actinomycetes; order Kitasatosporales; family Streptomycetaceae; genus Streptomyces; species Streptomyces canus. Next base: position 9,537,380 of record NZ_JAUSYQ010000002.1, on the reverse strand, counting down.
CGGAGTCCTCGGCCGTGTCGGCGCTGGAGTCGATGTGCAGGAGGGTCATATCGGTCACCTCGGTGCTCTGGGGAACGTCAGTGGGGTGACGGGGCACGACGGAGAAAGGTGACCGATGGACGGGCACGACGGGCCGGCACGGCGGTTCCAGGCCGATCGCGGGCGGCTGCGGGCGCTGGCACACCGCATGCTGGGCTCCCTCGACGAGGCGGAGGACGCCGTGCAGGAGGCGTGGCTGCGGCTGGAAAGGGCCGGCGGCGACGGCATCGACAACCTCTCCGGCTGGCTGACGACCGTGGTCTCCCGGATCTGCCTGGACATGCTGCGCTCGCGGGCGACGCGGCGCGAGGAACCGTACGGCCAGGAGGTACCGGAACGGGCCGGTTCCGGCTCACCCGGCTCGCCCGAGTCCCCCGCCTCTCCCGCTTCCCCCGAGGACGAGGCCGTGCTCGCCGATTCGGTGGGGCTCGCCCTGCTGGTGGTGCTCGACCGGCTGGGCCCGGCCGAGCGGTCCCGGTTCGCGGCCGTCGCCCTGGTCGGCGGAGACGTCGGCCTCGTCGTCGCCCCGCGCGGGCGGCTGCTGTTCGCGCTCACCGTCACGGTCGAGGGCGGGCGGATCGCTTCGTACGACGTCGTCGCCGAGCCGGCCCGGCTGCGGCGGGTCGAGCTGGGGGTTGGTAACTGCTCGCCAAGGAGTACGTACGAGGTCGAGTTAGCTCGATCGGGTGATCGCCTGCTGGCGGGCTTGCGGAGTCCTGGGCCGATCGGGCTAACGTGGTCGTGCGACCTGGGACACCGGGTACGGCGTCAGCGTACGGGGCCCCTGCTCCACCAGAGGATGGTCCAGGGCCTCCCCGCCGCCCCTGGCCGTACCTGTTTGGCCAGGTCGCACAGGGAACTGGCCTCCCGGGCCCGGACCACGCACAGGATGCGTGTCGCCGCCCCGGGGTCGAGTACGCCGGGGACCAGCTCGCCCAAGACCGTTCGGGGCGCGCGGCTGAACGGACTCACTCCCGCTCAGTCCACAGGAACGGTGCTCGACCCGCCTGGCCGGTTCAGTTCACCGTCTCCGACACGGTGATGGCGGCGACGGGGCATGCCCGGGCGGCCTCCCGGACCATGGGGTCGCCGCCGCCCGCCTCCCGGCCGGGCAGGAGCGTGCTGAAGCCGTCGTCGTCCTGGGTGAAGACGCCCGGTGCGGCCAGGGCGCACTGGCCCGCCCCGATGCAGGCGTCCTTGTCGATGTCGATGTCCATGTGCATCGTCGGAGCCTCTTACCAGGTCACGGGGAGTTCCAGCATCCCCTGGATCGTGTCGCCGGGTTTGAAGGGGATCTCGTCGGCGGGGGCGGCGAGGCGGAGAGTGGGCAGCCGGTCGAAGAGGGTGCGCAGGGCGATCTCCAGCTCGGCGCGGGCGAGGTTCTGGCCGAGGCACTGGTGGATGCCGAAGCCGAACGCGATGTGGTGGCGGGCGGGGCGGTGCCAGTCCAGGGTGTCCGGGTCGGTGTAGACGTCCTCGTCGCGGTTGACGACCGAGGTCGAGAAGACGACTCCCTCCCCCGCCCGGATCGTCGCCCCGGCCACCTCGATGTCCTCCAGGGCCATCCGCAGCAGTCCGTCGGCGATCGACAGCATGCGCATCAGTTCCTCGACCGCGTTCGGGATCAGCGCGGGGTCGGTGCGCAACTCGGCCAGCCGGTCGGGGTGTTGGAGGAGGGTGTAGGTGCCGAGCGAGATCATGTTGGCGGTCGTCTCGTGACCGGCGACCAGCAGGATGATCGCCAGCGCGATCAGTTCCTCGCGGGTCAGCTCCCCGTCCCGCAGCTGCCGGTGGACGAGTTCGTCCAGTACGCCGTCGCCCGGTTCCGGCTGTTTCTGTTTGCGGTCGATCAACTCGTCGAAGTACTGCTCCAGTTGATCGCGGGCGTCCATGACGTCCTCAGCCGCGGGCCCGCGCAGCAGCCGCCGGGACTGCCCTTCGAAGAAGTCGTGGTCGGTGTAGGGCACGCCGAGCAGGGCGCAGATCACGGTCGACGGGACGGGCAGCGCGAAGGCGCTCACCAGCTCGGCGGGAGGTCCGTGGGCGATCATCGCGTCGATGCGTTCGTCGACGATCCGCTGGATGCGGGGACGCAGTTCGGTGGCCCGCCGGAGCGTGAAACTGGGGACCATCATGCGTCGCTGGACACGGTGCTCCGGGTCGTCGACGCCCAGCAGCGCCGTCCTCCGGTTCTTGATCGCCGCGAAGCGTGCCGTGGGCGCGGGGAAACCGTCGCGGGTGCGGTCGGTGGACAGCCGGGGGTCGGCGAGCAGGGCGCGGGCGGTGTCGTGTCCGGTGACCAGCCAGGCCGGACGGCCGTCGAACAGGGTGATCCGGGACAGCGGGCGGGCGGCACGCAGGGGTTCGTAGCCGGCGGGTGGGTGGTAGGGGCAGGTCCGGTCCTGGGGGAAGGCGACAGGTTCCGTTTCCGTCATGGAAGACCTCGCAGACGAAGGGTGCGTCGTGCAGATCTTCATTAGATGCTCGGGGCATCTATAGGGCGACGAGAAGTTCGGCCAGATCGGTGGCGGAGGCAATCTGGCCGGAGATCGACGCCGTCGGGTGGCCCCGGGTGTACCACCACGTGCGTGGGGATGATTCCCGTTCAGGACGGTGTTTCAGTTGACTGCGAGAACCCCGTACCAGACGACGAGGAGACGGAAACCATGCCTCTTGAGGGCGAGTACGAGCCCAGCCCGACCCAGTGGGTGCGTGAGCAGGTGGAGCTGTACGAGAGCTCCGGCGGCACCAAGGGGAACACGCTCATGGACACGGGGATGCCGGTCATCGTGCTGACCACCCGGGGCGTGAAGAGCGGCAGCATCCGCAAGACCCCCCTGATGCGTGTCGAGCACGACGGGCGTTACGCGGTGGTCGCCTCGCTGGGCGGCGCGCCCAAGCACCCGGTCTGGTACCACAACGTCAAGGCCCACCCGCATGTCGAGCTCCAGGACGGCCCGGTCAAGCGGGACTTCACGGCCCGCGAGGTCACCGGCGCGGAGAAGGACGAGTGGTGGGAGCGGGCCGTCGCCGCGTACCCGCCGTACGCCGACTACCAGAAGAAGACGGACCGGGTGATCCCGGTCTTCGTTCTGGAGCCCGCCGAAGAGAACTGAGCGACCTTCAGGAAAATCTTCCGTCGAAGACGCATGAACCGGTTTCGGCCGGGCACCCGTGCGTCAGGCCCCGCCGCGTTCCCCCGTCGCGGCGGGGCTTTCTCGTGCCTCCTCGGCCGGCCGGTCGGTCACGTCGAGGAAGATCTGGTCCGCCTCGGACACGGTCCGGGCGACGGACCGCTTGATGCGTACGGCGACCTCCTCGACCCGTTCGCTGTCCAGGCCCGGCACCAGGTCCACACGGGCGGCCACCAGGACCGAGTCCAGCCCCATCTTCATGGTGAACAGCGCCTCCACGCTGTCGATCTCGGGCTGTGCGTCCAGCAGGGCCCTGATCCGGGCGCTGGCCTCCGGGTCGGCGGCCTCACCGATCAGCTGTCCCTTGGCCTCGCGTCCGAGCCGGTAGGCCACGTAGACGAGCAGCACACCGATGGCCAGTGAGGCGGACGCCTCCCACACGACCTGCCCGGTGACCATGTGCAGCACCATTCCGGCCATGGCGAGGGTCACGCCGAGCACCGCCGTGCCGTCCTCGGCGACGACCGTACGCAGGGCGGGGTCGCGCATGCCCTGGGCGGCCCCGCCCTGCCGGTGCACCTGGTGCAGTGCCCGCACGAGCGAGATCCCCTCGGCGATGAAGGCCACGCCCAGCACGATCAGGCCGGCCACATAGCCGCTGAGCTTTTCCTCGGCGCCGTTGCGAAGCGCCTCGATGCCCTGGAAGACGGAGAAGCAGCCGCCCATCACGAAGATCCCGACGGCGGCGATCAGCGACCAGAAGAACCGCTCCTTGCCGTAACCGAAGGGATGTCGCCGGTCGGCGGGACGACGGCTGCGGCGCAGCGCGGCCAGCAGGAAGACCTCGTTGAGGCTGTCCGCGACGGAGTGCGCCGCCTCCGACAGCAGCGCGGGAGAGCCCGCGAGGAGGCCGCCGACGGCCTTGGCGACCGCGATCACCAGGTTCGCCGCGAGCGCCACCAGCACGGTGACGCGTGTTTTCCGGTCCGCTGTGTTGTTCGTCGATGTCCCGCTCACCTTCGCCGACTGCCCGGCTCCCCGGCACTCACACCGTGCCGACTGCCGAAAACGGGGAACGCGTCCACAGGAAAGGCGTACTACGGGAGGAAGCATGGGCAGCCCCGACGACGGCAACAGCTCGTACGGCCAGAAGGCGTTCAAGCGGTCCAAGAGCCATTTCGCGGACCGGGTCACAGCCGACGGCCGGGACGGCTGGCCGGTGGAGGCCGGCCGCTACCGGCTGGTGGTCAGCCGTGCCTGTCCCTGGGCGAGCCGGGCGGTGATCTCGCGACGGCTGCTCGGACTGGAGGACGCGCTGTCGATGGCGATCGCCGATCCGATCCAGGACGACCGCAGCTGGCGTTTCACCCTGGACCCGGACGATCGCGACCCGGTGCTCGGCATCGGCTACCTCAGCGAGGCCTACGACCGGCGGGAGAGCGACTATCCGGGCGGGGTGAGCGTGCCCGCGCTCGTGGACGTGCCCAGCGGGAAGCTCGTCACCAACGACTACCAGCAGCTCACCCTGGACCTGGCCACCGAGTGGACGGCCCTGCACCGTCAGGGCGCGCCCGATCTGTATCCGCGGGCGTTGCGCGACGAGATCGACACGGTGATGGCGGAGGTGTACGAGGACGTCAACAACGGTGTGTACCGGGCGGGTTTCGCCACCGGCCAGGAGGAGTACGAGGAGGCGTGCGCGGGCGTGTTCCGCCGGCTCGACCTGCTGACCCTGCGCCTGGCCCGGCAGCGGTATCTCGTCGGGGACACCATCACGGAGGCGGACATCCGGCTGTTCACCACGCTGGTGCGTTTCGACGCCGTCTACCACGGTCACTTCAAGTGCAACCGCTGGAAGTTGACGGAGAACAAGGTGCTGTGGGCGTACGTCCGCGACCTCTACCAGACGCCGGGCTTCGGCGACACCGTCGACTTCGACCACATCAAACGGCACTACTACCAGGTGCACACCGGCATCAACCCGACCGGCATCGTGCCGCTCGGGCCGGACCTGGCGGGCTGGCTGACACCGCATCACCGTGAGGAGCTCGGCGGCCGTCCGTTCGGCGACGGGTCCCCGCCGGGGCCGCCTCCCCCGCAGGAGCTGGTTCCGGCACAGGGACGGCCCTGATCGCCCCCCCGATCAACGACTCACTCGACCTAGGAGACCCCATGGCCAAGAAGAAGAAGCTGCCCCTCGCCTACCAGCCCCTCGGATTCGTCCTCGGCTGGTCGAGCGGTTGGCTCGCGGGACTCGCGTTCCGCAAGACCTGGATGGCGATCCGTCACGAGGAGGACGCGCCCGACGCCCTGGACCGGGACCGCGGCTGGGGGGAGATCCTCCTGGCGGCCGCCATCCAGGGCGCCATCTTCGCCGCGGTGCGCAGTGCAGTGGACCGCACGGGCGCAAAGGCCATCGAGCGGTCCACCGGCACCTGGCCGGCCTCCGAGAAGGGCGGCCGGGACTGACTCAGCCCTGTTTGGGCGCGGTCGGTGTGACCATGCGCAGGGTGAAGGAGTGGCCGGCGGGGTCGGCGTAGCCGCGTTCCTCGTACGGCCCCGAGGGGTCCTTCGTCTCCAGTGGGCGCCCGCCGAGCTCCACCACCTTGCGCTCCGTCGCGTCCAGGTCGTCCACGACGAAGTCGATGTGGGCCTGGAGGGAGTTCTCGGGACGGGGCCAGCTCGGCGGTGTCGCGTTCACGTCGCGGCGGAACCCGAGCCGGAAGCCGTCCGCGCCCCTGATCTCCACGCGGTTGGCGGTCGCGTCCGTCTCCTCGGCGCCCAGCAGCTCCTTGTAGAACACGGCGAGCTTCTCGGGCTCGGCACAGTCGAGCACGACGACCCCCGCTTTCACCAGTGCCATGTCTCCTCCGAAGGGTTCGGCCACGGGGTGTTGGCGCCCCGCGGCCTTGTACCTTGCGGATATCCCGGCACGGCCGATTCAGTCGGCGACCAGCCACTGTCCCTCCGACATCAGCTCACGCCCCATGAGCTCATCGGCCTCCCGCCAGGCCTGCACCCGCTGCGGGTGGACCCTGAAGTACAGGTAGGGCGTGGTGAGTCGGCGGGGGTCGAAGCCGGTTCGTGCGGCGAACCGGTCCCCCTCCTCGCCGGTCAGTTCGGCCTGGGTGACGGTGTCGACGGTGCCCTCGATCATCACGACGTCCCGGGTGGGCCCGAGGCCGAGGCGCACCCTGCCGGTCGCCTTCAGGTTACGGCCGGTGGGGCTGTTGGCCGGGGTGGCCAGGAGGATGGTGGAGCCGTCCCAGAGGAACGAGAGCGGGACGAGATACGGCACCCCCGAGCTGTCGTCCGGAGCGGTGGCGACCCAGACGTCCTCGTCGTGTTCCAGTCGGTTCAGGGTGTCCTGCTTACGCTGCTCGGCGGAGCGTGCGGGCTGTGCGGCCATCGGCGGGCGTCCTCCTGCTGGATCATCGGCTGAGGGCATCAGTCTGGCCGTTCCCACCGGATTCCACCTTCGCGTTTCCGCCGAGGTCGTACCGCAACGTGACGGCCTGGGCCCCGAACCCCTGGCGCTCGTAGAAGCGGATCGCGTCCGGGTTGGCCGAGTAGGCGCTGACCTCCGCCTGCGCGGCCCCCTCGGCCCCGGCCCAGGCCAGGAACTCCTCCACCAACCGCCCGCCCACCCGCGAACGCCGATGGGCCGGGCGGACGTACAGGCTGTTCAGAGTCGCCGACTTGACGGGCCGCACGGGCGAAGGTTCGGTCAGGGATCCCGTCAGGTGTCCGACCACCTCACCGTCGTGAACCACCACCAGGACGAGCCGCGCCGGGTCCGCGAGGGCCTGCGTGTACGACGCGGCCCCGTGCTCGCGCGGCCAGTCGATGTTGACGCTCGCATCCCTGGTTCCGGCGTCCTCGGCGAACAGACCCGCGCTGGAGGCGACCAGGCCCGGGATGTCGTCGGGACGGGCGCGGCGGACGGTCAGGTTGTGATCGGTCATGGCGCGCACGCTAGCGGTCGGCACTGACAGAGGACTTCCAGGACAGCTGTCCAGTTATAGTGGACACACGTCCAAGAAGTAGGGGAAGCTGATGGAGATCCTGGCCAATGTGCTGGTCGCCCTGGTGACGGCGCTGCACGTCTACATCCTGGTGATGGAGATGTTCCTGTGGCAGAAGAAACCGGGGATGTCCTTTCACGGCTTCGACCGGGAGATGGCCCGGGCCACCGCCGCCCTGGCCGGCAACCAGGGGCTGTACAACGGGTTCCTCGCGGCGGGACTCGTGTGGGGGCTCGTGGCGGGGGATCCGACCGGGTTCCGGGCGCAGGTCTTCTTCCTGGTGTGCGTGATCGTCGCGGGTGTGTACGGCGCCGTCACCGCCAACGTCCGGATCCTCGCCGCTCAGGCGCTGCCCGGCGCACTCGCCCTGGCCGCCGTGCTCGTAGCGCAGTGACCCGCGCCGCACCCGAGGACCCGCGGGCGGCCCGCACCCGGGCGCGGCTGCGGGAGGCGCTGCTCGCGGAGTGCGCCGAACGGCCGCTGGAGGAGGTCGGCGTGGCTGCGCTGGTGCGGCGGGCCGGGGTCGGGCGGGCGACCTTCTACGTGCACTACGACGGCCTGGAGGCGCTCGCCGTCGACGCCTGCGCGGACGTCGTACGGGACGCCGTGGAGGCGCTGCACGCCTGGCGCGGGCGGCCGGATCCGGTGCACGCGCCGCCCGCGCTCGCGGAGTTCTTCGGCTCGCTCACCCCGCACACCGCCCTGTACCGGTCCCTGCTCGCACCGGGCGGCGGCGGCCCCCTCGGCAGGGTCCTGCACCGGGACCTGAGGGCCTACAGCCTTCGGGAGCGCGAGCTCGCGGGCGCGGCGGACGCTCCCCTGGTCGCCTCCGCGGTCGCCGCCACCTTCGCCGGCGTACTGGCCGACTGGCTGCACGGCCTGCTCGACGCCACCGCGGCCGACATCGCCGACCAGGTCTGGCAGTTGCTGGTCGCGCTGCACGCGAGCCGGTGAGGCCGGATCACATGCAGGCCAGGTGTTCCTTGAGCTGGGGCCAGGCCTCCACGCCGTCAGCTGTGCGGACGTACGCCGTGCGTCGGTCGTCGGTCAGCCACAACTGCCGGTCCTCGTACCGGTATCCGGTGTCGTGGGCGCCGGCCGGCATGCCGGCCGAGCCGTCGTAGGCCGTGGTGAGCGTGCCGGAGTCGAGCAGGCCCTCGGGGTCGCGGGCGTACATCCGTTCCCCGAGGTCCAGGAAGTGCACCTCACCCCAGCCGCAGTGGTCGTCTCCGGGACCGCTGCTCACCTCGGTGGTGGGCACCCGCTCGCCCACGCGGCCGGTCCAGATCTCGTAGCCGTGGGAGTCGGTCCAGTCGGCCGGGAGTTCGGAAGGATCGCAGGACGCGCTGGTCTCCGGGCCCCAACCGGGCCTGTCCTGCTGGTCCTTGGCGACCACGACCGCCACTTTGGTCCGCCCGTCGACGTCGTAGGAGTACAGCACGCGGTCCGTCTCCCGGCGCTCGACGCGGTAGCCGGATCGGGGGTCGCCCGGGTCGAACAGGCCGAAGTACAGCTTCAGTCCTTCCTCCGGGCTGTCCCCGCCGTCGTCCCTGCTCCAGCCGTCGGGGCCGTTGCCGTTGTAGATCTCCCCGGCGCACTCCAGGGCTCGGCCCGCGGCCCCGGAGGCAAGCCGCAGCGCCTGCGGGGTGTGCTCGTCCAGTTCCTTCGTGGGGACATTCAGTGGTCCGTCATAGGGCGCGCTCGGCACCGTACCGTCGACGACCACGTCGTCCCCGGAGTCACACCCCACGACCACCATGACCAGCACCGCACCCAGCACCGCCGTCAGCCCTTTGCGCATCCCGGCCCCCGTTGCTCCGCCTGCTCTCATGATCCTTCGACGCCGCGGGGCACCGGAACGTTCAGCGCGCCGCCGTCTGGAACGTGCGACGGTACACCTGCGGTGACACCCCGATCGCCGCGTGCAGGTGCTGTCGCAGGGACGCGCCCGTGGCGAACCCGACGCGGCCGGCGATCTGGTCGACAGCCAGGTCGCTGGACTCCAGGAGGTGCCGGGCCCAGGCGACGCGCTGCTGGATGAGCCAGCGGCCGGGGCTCATGCCCACCTCGTCGTTGAAGCGGCGGGCGAAGGTGCGCAGGCTCATCCGGGCGTGGGCGGCGAGGTCGGCCAGGGTCAGGGACTCGTCGAGGCGCTCCAGCGCCCAGGCGCGGGTCCCGGCGGTACTCGCGGCGCCCTGTTCCGGGACCGGCTGCTCGATGTACTGGGCCTGGCCGCCGTCCCGGAACGGCGGGACCACACAGCGGCGCGCGACGGCGTTGGCGAGTTCGCTGCCGTGGTCCTTGCGGACGAGGTGCAGGCAGACGTCCACGCCGGAGGCGGCTCCGGCCGAGGTGAGGATGCGGCCGTCGTCGACGAAGAGCACGTCGGGGTCGAGGTCGATGTGCGGGAACATGCTCCGGAAGCGGCCGGCGAGCTGCCAGTGGGTGGTCGCCCGGCGGCCGTCCAGGAGACCGGCCGCGGCGAGGACGAAGGCGCCGGTGCAGATGGAGACGATCCGGGCGTCGGGCCGGACGTACGCGAGGGCCTCGCGCACCTCCTCCGGGAGCTCGGCGGGCATCCGCTCCGGCGAGACGGGGGTGATCACCACGGTGTCGGCGGTGGCCAGGATCCCCGGCCCGTGCTCGACGCCGATGGTGAAGTCGGCGTTGCTGCGCACCGATCGACCGTCGACCGAACAGGTCAGCACGTCGTACCGGCCGTCGGCGGCGCCGAGGATCCGGCTGGGGATGCCCAGCTCGAAGGGGTAGACGCCGTCCAGGGCCAGCACCGGACGACCATGAGCACTTTGAATCCTCCCCCAGCTGAAGCAGGGGGATTCCTGGCTCACGCTGCCTGCGGGTCAGCGACCCGACAGGTCTTCCACGATCAACACCAGCCGGGTTGAAACCAGCCCGGTTTGATACGGCAAAGCTTGGAGGTGCATGTGCTGTCTTGGCTCTCGATCAGCACGGTGTACGCGCTTGGTTCTCGCAACGCACGGCGTGCGGCTTACCCGATCAGGCGGTCGGCATCGGGGTCGCCACCTTCACGCCCGGTGACGAGGTGTTCGGCATGCTGCCGTACCCGTGGGGTCATGGTTCGCACGCCGAGTACGTCGTCGCGCCGGTGCGGGCCCTCACGCACAAGCCGTCGTCGATCGACCACACGCAGGCCGGCGCGCTGCCGCTGGTGTCGCTGACCGCGTGGCAGGCGCTGGTCGAGAACGCGGAACTCCGGCCGGGGCAGAGGGTGCTGGTCCACGCGGCGGCCGGTGGGGTGGGTCATGTGGCCGTGCAGATCGCCAAGGCGCGGGGCGCGTACGTGATCGGTACCGCGAGCGCGGGCAAGCACGACTTCCTGCGCGAGCTCGGCGCGGACGAGGTGATCGACTACCGGGACACGGACTTCACCGAGGCGGTGAGGGACGTCGACGTGGTGCTGGACACGCTGGGCGGCGAGACCTCCGTGCGCTCGCTGCGGCCGGGCGGGATCGTGGTGTCGATCCTGCCGGTCGGCTCGGACGAGTTCGGCGAGGAGGCCGAGCGGCTGGGCGTCAGGGCCGTGCGGATGCTCGTGGACGCCGACCGCGCCGGGATGAACGCGATCGTGGAGCTGGTGGAGAAGGGCGAGCTGCGGGCCACGATCGCGGGGACCTTCCCGCTGGCCGATGCCGCCGAGGCGCATGCGCTGGGCGACACCGGCCGTACGACGGGGAAGCTGGTTCTGGTGGTCGGTTGACCCGTCAGAACGTCAGCACGGGCTTGATCGCCTTGCCCGCGCCCATGTCCCGCACCGCCTGGTCGATGTCCGCGAACGGATAGGTGCTGATCAGGCGGTGCAGCGGGAGGCGTCCCTCCTTCACCAGACGGACCAGGGCGGGGATGAAGCTCTGTGTCTCGGCGTCGCCGAGGGTGAGGCCGACGACGCGCTTGCCGCCGAGGAGCCCGTTGACGTCGAGGGAGACCTCGGTGCCGAACGGCGGTGCGCCCACGACGACCACCGTGCCGCGCGCGCCGAGCGCGTCGACGCCCTGGCGCAGGACGTTGACGTTGCCCGTGGTCTCCACGATGCCGTCCGCGCCCTGACCACCGGTGATGGCTGCGAGCGTCTCGCCGAGGTCCTCCTCGGCCGCGTTGACGGTGTGGGTGGCGCCCAACTCCCGTGCCAAGGCGAGGCGTTCGCCGACCCGGTCGACAGCGACGATCGTCGTGGCGGGGGTGAGGGCGGCGGCCATGACGGCGGAGAGGCCGACCGCTCCGGCGCCGAGCACGACGATCGTGGAACCGGTGACCGGCTTCAGGACGTTCCACACGGCGCCGACGCCGGTCTGCACTCCGCAGCCGAGCGGGGCGATGGACTCCAGCGGCACGTCCTGGTCGACCTTGACGAGGCTGCGCTCGTCGACCAGGGCACGCTCGGCGAACGAGGACTGGCCGAAGAAGTGCCCGCCGAGCGGCTCGCCGTCGCGGCTGATGGTGCTGGTGCCGTCGGCCCGGCGGCCGCCGAGGAGGTTCAGCGGCAGCCAGGCGGCACAGTAGGCGGGGTGGCCGCCGTCGCAGTTGCGGCAGTCGCCGCAGGAGGTGAAGGACAGTACGACGTGGTCGCCGGGGGCGACGCCGGTGACGGCCGATCCGACGGCCTCGACGACTCCCGCGCCCTCGTGTCCGAGGACGCCGGGCAGCGGGAAGGGCAGTCCGCCGCTCGCCACCCCGAGGTCGGTGTGGCACAGACCGGTGGCGACCATGCGGACGAGCGCCTCGTGCGGTCCGGGCTCGTCGAGTTCGATGTCGGAGAGGGTGAAGGGTGCTCCGCCGGACTCGACGACGGCGGCGCGGGTGGTGGTGGGCATCGTGCGAACTCCCTTTGTCTTGGGGCGTGTTCGGGCGCGCGCTCAGTCGAGCGAGACGACGACGGACTTGACCCTGGTGTAGGCGTCGAGCGCCTCGGGGCCGTACTCGCGGCCGTAGCCGGAGTCCTTGACCCCGCCGAACGGCACCGCGGGGTCGAGCATCGCCCAGTCGTTGACCCAGACGATGCCCGCCTGGAGTCGGTCGGCGACCCGGTGCGCGCGGGCGAGGTTCGTGGTCTGGACGCCCGAGGCCAGGCCGTACGGCGTGGAGTTGGCGAGGGCGACGGCCTCGTCCTCGGTGTCGAAGGGCTGCACGGTCAGCACCGGTCCGAAGATCTCCTCCTGCACGACCCGGGAGTCGTTGGAGAGGTCGGCGATCACGGTGGGCTTGTAGTAGAAGCCGCCGTCGAGGTCGAGGCGCTCACCGCCGCAGACGATCCGGCCGCCCTCCTTGCGGGCCAGGTCGACGTACTCCTCGACCTTCTTCAGGTGCTTCTCCCCCGCCATAGGACCGACGACGGTCCCGGGGTCGCGCGGGTCGCCGACCGGCACGCCGGGCACGGCGTCGGCGAGGATGCCCAGCAGGGTGCTGTGGACCGAGCGGGCCACGAGCAGGCGCGGGCCGCCCATGCAGAACTGGCCGGTGTTGAAGACGAACGCCTTGATGATCGCGCCGACCGCCTTCTCCAGGTCGGCGTCCTCGAAGACGATGTTGGCCGCGTTGCCGCCGAGCTCTATGGTGACGGGCTTGAGCGCCTCGCCCGCGGTGGCCGCCACGTGCCGGCCGATCGCGGTGGAGCCGGTGAAGGCGACCTTGTCGACCCCGCGGTGGCGCAGCAGGGCCTCGCCGGCCACCGGCCCGGTGCCGGTGACCACGTTGACGACGCCGTCCGGGACGCCGGCCCGCTGGAACAGTCCGGCCATGTAGAGGGCGCTGAGCGGGGTCTCGTCGGCCGGCTTGTGCACGACCGTGTTGCCGGCGGCGAGCGCGGGGCCGATCTTGGAACCGGCGAGGATCAGCGGGAAGTTGAACGGGGTGATCGCGGCGACCACGCCGAGCGGCTCGCGCTTGGTGTACGCGAGGGCGTTCATGGGCGTGTTCCGGACGGCGCCGTCCAGGGAGTGAGCGAGGGCCGCGAAGTGTTCGTAGTCGTTGGCCGCGTTGGTCACGTCCACGGCGTGGCACAGCGAGATCGGCTTGCCGACGTCCAGGCTCTCCAGCTGGGCGAGTTCGTCGGCGTTCTCGCGGATCAGCTCGGCGACCCGGTGCAGGATCCGGCCCCGCTCACGACCGCTGAGTCCGGACCAGGCGCCGCCGTCGAAGGCCTCCCGGGCGGAGCGGACGGCCGCGTCCACGTCGGCGGCTCCGGCCTCGGCGACGGTGGTGACGACCGCGCCCCGGGACGGGTCGACCACCTCGGTGCGTGCGCCGTCGGCGGCCTCACGCCACTGGCCGCCCACAAACAGCCGTCCGGGTTCGATCTCGATGGGGGACATCGCGGCTCCTCAGCTTCGTCGCCAAGATTTCAACAAACAGGATTCCTGTTGGTTCGCAGTCTCATTACAGACAGGTTTCCTGTCAATGGTCTAGCCTGAACCCATGCTCGACACACAGGTGACCAAGGCGCCCCCGTCGCTCCTCTACATGGTGAAACAGGTGGAACTCGTCGTCCGTTCCCATCTGGACGAGCTGGTCAGGCCGTCCGGGATCACCGCTCTGCAGTACACGGCCCTCACGGTCCTCGAACGGCACGACGGACTGTCGGCGGCTCAACTGGCCCGGGACTCGTTCGTCACCGCCCAGTCGATCGCCGATCTCGTGCGTTCCCTCGAGACCCGCGGACTGGTGCGCCGGGAGCGCAACCCGAAGAACCGCCGCGAACTGCTGATCCTGCTGACCGAGGAGGGGCGCGCGCTGCTCGCACAGCACGAGGGCCCCGTACGGGAGCTGGAGGAGCGGATGGTGCGGGACCTCACCGCGCACCAGACCGAGCAGTTCCGTCAAGCGCTGACCAGAGCCTGGCACGCCCTGTCGTGAGCCGGGCGCGAGCCCCGCGTGAACCCGTTGCGAACTGACGGCCGCAATTCGCAGACATATGTCAATCGAACATGCTCAAATTCACTCCATCGAGGGTAACTTGCAGGGCGGGGAACGGATGTGCACGCACCCCATGCCGCCTGTGGAGCCGGTTGGAGGCGATGTCGTCGTGCAGCAGGAATCCGCACCGCTGTCCCGGCATCTGCGCGTCCACCAGGACCGCGGTCACACGGTGCTGGAGTTCCGCGGGGAGATCGACATCGCCGCGGCCGTGGAGCTCCTCCCCCACCTGGACCGCGTCACGGGGCGTCCCGGCGCACGGCTGGTCATCGACCTCAGTGCCGTGGAGTTCTTCGACTGCTCCGGCCTTCGGCTGCTGTACCGGGCCCGTTCGCGGGTGCTCGACAACAACGGCAGGCTGCTCCTGGTCTGCACACATCCGCTCACCCTGCGGGTCATCCGGGTGACCGGCCTGGCCCGGCTGCTGCCCCCGCTGCCGTCGCTGGACGCGGCCCTGGGCCAGCCCGAGGCCACGTCCGAGACGTTATGACCGTGCGCTATTCGCTCCGGGGCGCGTCGAACAGGGCGCTGACGGACTCACCGTTGTGAATGCGCCGTACGGCCTCGGCGAGCGCGGGGGCGATGGACAGGATCCGCAGCTTGTCGGTGCGCTCCTCGTCGGGGACCGGCACGGTGTTGGTGCACACGATCTCCAGTACGTCGGGCTGCTCGCCGATCCTCTTGAGGGCACCGTCCGCGAACAGGCCGTGCGTGCACGCGACCCGGATGGAGCGCGGACCCAACTCCCTCAGTCTGTCGAGCAGTTCCAGGACCGTGCTGCCCTTGGCGATCTCGTCGTCCAGCACGATGACGTCCCGTCCGGCGACCTCGCCGATGACGTCGCTGATGCTGACCCGGTCGTCGGCGAACCGCTGCTTGGCGCCCGCGGCCACCTGGGCGCCGATCAACCGGGCGAAGGCGGCCGCCTCCTTGGCGTTGCCGAGGTCCGGGGAGACGACGGTGGTGCGGGAGAGGTCGTACCGCCGGAAGTGCGCGGCCAGCTCGCGCAGGGCGTGCAGGTGGTCGACGGGCACCGAGAAGAAGCCGTGCACCTGCGGGGAGTGCAGGGTCATGGCGAGGACACGGCTCGCTCCTGCCGACACCATCAGGTCGGCGACGAGCCGCCCGCCGAGGGAGATGCGGGGCTCGTCCTTCTTGTCGGAGCGGGCGTAGGAGTAGTGCGGCATGACGACGGTGATCCGGCGCGCCGAGGCACCGCGTGCCGCGTCGCACATCAGCAGCAGCTCCACCAGATGCTCCTGGACCGGCCTGACCAGCGGCTGGATGAGGAAGACATCCCGCTCCCGGCAGTTCGCCTGGAGCTGCACCTCCAGGCAGTCGTTGGCGAACCGGCTGACCCGGGTAGGGCTGAGCGGCACACCGAGATGCGCGCAGACCTCGGCCGCCAGCTCGGGGTGGGCGCTACCGCTGAACACGGCGATGTCTCGCACGGACCTGCTCCTAGGATGATCATCTCGGGCTGCCGCGCTCATGCTACTGGGCTCGCCCACCGGCCGCCCGGCAGCCGATATTCGGTTGCGGTCCCCCTGCGGCGGGGCGACATCATGGCGATGTCCGAGCCCTCTCACGTCAGGATGCCCCGCATGCGCCGACTCCTCGAAGTCACCCAGTGCCCCCTTCGGCCCACGGCTTCCGAGGACTCGACCCCGTATGCACACCCTGAACATCGGCATTCTGGCCCACGTCGACGCCGGTAAGACCAGCCTCACCGAGCGCCTGCTGTTCGACCACGGCGCGATCGACCGGCTCGGCAGCGTCGACACCGGTGACACCCGCACGGACGACGGCACGATCGAGCGGCAGCGCGGCATCACCATCCGCTCAGCGGTCGCCTCCTTCACCGTCGGCGACACCCGGATCAACCTCATCGACACCCCGGGCCACTCCGACTTCATCGCCGAGGTCGAGCGCGCCCTGGAGGTACTCGACGGCGCGGTGCTGCTGCTGTCCGCCGTGGAGGGCGTGCAGGCGCAGACCCGGGTACTGATGCGGACCCTGCGCAGACTGCGGCTGCCCACCCTGGTCTTCGTCAACAAGATCGACCGGGCGGGCGCCCGCGCCGAGGGCCTGCTCGCCGACATCCGGCGCCGGCTGACGCCGCACGTCGCCCCGCTGACGCAGGTGGCGGGCATCGGCACGTCCGACGCCCACGTGAAGGTCCTCGTGAAAGACGACCGGCGACTGGCCGAGGCTCTCGCCGATGTGGACCCGGACATCCTCACCGCGGTCGTGGACGGCCCCGCGCCCACCCCGGAAGACCTCGACAAAGCCCTTGCCGCCCGCACCGCCGACGGCTCCTTCCACCCGGTGTTCTTCGGCTCCGCCCTCGGCGGCCAGGGCATCCCCGAACTGGTCGAGGGGATGATCCGACTGATCCCCCGCCCTCCCGCGACATGCGCGGGTGATCCGCGCGGGACGGTGTTCGCAGTGCGGCCCGGACCCGGCGGCGAGCGCACCGCGTATCTGCGGCTCTACGGCGGTGAGGTGACCGAACGGCAGCGCCTCACCCTCCTCAGGCGCGAGGCCGACGGGACGACCAGCCGGGTGTCCGGGCGGGTCACCCGTCTCGCCGGGCCGCTGACCGCGGGGAACATCGCGGCGCTGACCTTCTCCTCGGGCCTTCGCGTGGGCGACCGGCTCGGCGAACTCACCGAGCGCGCACCGCAGTTCGCGCCCCCGACCCTGGAAACTCTGGTCACCGCCCGTCACCCCGAACAGGCGGCTCGGCTGCGCTCGGCGCTGCTGACCCTCACCGACCAGGACCCGCTGATCCACGCCCGTCCCACGACCGGGGGCGCCACCACACTGCTCCTGTACGGCGAGGTCCAGATGGAGGTGCTCGCGGCGACCCTCGCCCAGGACTTCGGCGTCGAGGCGGACTTCGAGCCGGCCCGGGTCCGGTATCTGGAGCGACCGCGCGGCACCGGGGTAGCGGGCGAAGAGAATCCATGGCATCTCGGGACCCGCTACTGGGCGACGATCGGACTGCGGGTCGAGCCGGGCGAGCGGGGCTCCGGCGGGGGGTTCGCGTACGAGACGGAACTCGGCGCACTCCCCCGGGCGTTCCACCAGGCCATCGAGGAGACGGTCCACGCGAGCATGCGGACCGGGCTGACGGGGGCGACCGTGACGGACTACCGGGTCGTCCTCGTCCGTTCCGGTTTTGTCGGGCCGCTCAGTACGGCCGCCGACTTCCGGGGGCTCACGCCGATCGTGCTGCGCCGGGCTCTGGAGCAGGCCGGGACGCGACTGTTCGAGCCGTACCACGCGTTCGAGGCGGAGGTCCCCCTCGACGCGCTGGCCCCGGTGACCGCGCAACTCGCCTCGGCGGGGGCCGAGTTCACGGGCACGACCGGCGGCTCCACCGCATGGCTGATCACCGGGGAGCTCCCGGCCCGGAGGGTGCGCGAGATCGAACTCCGACTGCCCGGTCTCACGCGCGGTGAAGGGGTGTGGTGGTCCAGGCCCGCGGGCGACCGGGAGCTCAAGCCTCACTAGGAGTACTCACCAGGACACCGGCAACCGCAGCGGCCCCCGTGTCATCTGTCCCTCCCGCCACTCGATCGTCTCCGGCGTGAACTCGGCCCGCAGTCCCGGGAACCGGACCGCCAGCCGATGCAGGGCCAGCCCCAGCTCCAGGCGGGCCAGCCATGCGCCCAGGCAGTGGTGGGGACCGGCACCGAAGACCACGCTCGGGGTCGTGAGAGGGGCGAACAGATCGGTCTCGTCGGTCTGCGGGAAGACGTCGGGGTCCCTGTTCGCCGCGTTGGTCTGGACGGCGACCACCGCACCGGCGGGAATCGTCACCCCGCCGACCTCGACCTCCTCCACGGCCCGGCGGATCAGCCCGGGCAGCACCCTGCCCTCGCTCAACGGGATCGTGCGCAGGAGTTGTTCGACCGCGGCCTCGGCCGCTTCCTGGCTCTCGGCGAGGCCCGGCCAGGCCTGCCGGCCGTCGGTGAGGAGGTGGACGACGATGTTGCCGAGGGCGGTCATCGTCGTCTCGTGTCCGGCGACGACCAGGCCCAGGACCAGGACGACCAGTCGGGGCTCCTCGATCCCGAGGCCGTCCCCGGCGACGACCAGGGCGCTCACCAGATCGTCGCCCGGCTCCTTGCGCCGCTCGGCGACCAGCTCCGCGCAGAACTGACCGAACTCCCGCATGGCCGCGCCGACTTCCTCGGCACTGTGCGCACCTCCGGACAGGGCGTGGTCGGCCCAGTCCCGGATGCGCTCCCAGTCGGCGTGTTCCAGGCCCATCAGCCGGGAGATCACCGACACCGGCAGCCGGCGGGTGAACCCCTCGACGATGTCGGCGGGTTGCGGCTGCCCCGCGAGGTCGTCGAGGAGGGTCTCCACCACGGAGGCGGTCCAGGGCCGCCAGCGGGCGATCGCGCGTGGGGTGAAGGCCCGCTGGACCGTGCCCCGCAGCAGTTGGTGGGGCGGGCCGTCCTGGTTGAGGAGGCCGTCCGGGGAGTCCAGCAGGTTCGGTACGACGAGAAGCGGCGGGGCGTCCGCGTCCCTGAGGGACTTCCTGTTGAAGCGGGGGTCCATGAGCACCTGACGCACGTCGGCGTAGCGGGTCACGAGCCACACCGGGGTGCCGGTGGCCAGGGTGGTGAGCCGGGGCGGGCCGTTCTCGGGCAGGGGGATGCGGTGCATGGGACGAAGGGTGCGGGACGTGCTGTCTGTGCTCATCCGGGTCTCCAGACAGGCCGGTACGCAGAGTTCCCCACGCTAGTGCGCCCCGCCGTGTCCCGTCAGTGTCCCAATCGGCCAACAAGACGGTCCGGCAGGGCTTTTGGGGGTCATCCCTGGGCATCCGTGCAGTAGGAAGGAGGGCCGTCGCATGACGACTCCCATCAGGCGCGTGTCCAGGCGCATGCCCGGCTGGGCGAAGATACTCACCGCCGTCGTGGTGGTGCTCGTGGTGTTCTTCGCCGGGATCCGGTTCAGTGTGCTTCCTGGCCTCAAGGACCTGTTCGGCACGGAGACCCACGACCGTTCGGGTCCCGCACTTCTGGAGTCCATCCAGGACATCAGCCGTTACGACGCCGCCTCCGGCAATTTCCAGGTCGTCGTGGACCTGGAGAAGGACACCAAGTACCTGCCCGACGCGATCCGCGGCTCCCGCACCCTGTATGTCGGGGCGGGCGCCGTCGACGCCTACGTCGACCTCGGCAAGGTCGCCAAGAACGACGTGACGGTCAACGAGGACCGCACGGCCGCCACCCTCCACCTGCCGCACGCGCAGCTCGGCAAGGCCACGCTGGACGCCGACCGCTCCTACGCGGTCTCCAAGCAACGCGGTCTGCTCGACCGGCTCGGTGACTTCTTCTCCGACAACCCGAACAGCGAACAGGCTGTGCAGAAGCTCGCGGTGAAGCACATCACCGAGGCGGCGAAGGAGAGCGAGCTGACCAAACGGGCCGAGACCAACACCACCAACATGCTCAAGGGACTGCTGAACTCGCTCGGCTTCAAGAAGGTCGAGGTCACCTACGGCAGCTGATCAGCCGCCGAGCATGCCCGGCAGGGTGAGGGCGCCGAGCACGGTGGTGCCCACCAGCACCCATGCCACATAGTCGCCGACGTGCCCGGACTGCAGACGCCGTAGCGGCAGCGCCCGCTCCGGTGCGGCGAACGGCTTCGGGCGCATGACGGCGAGGAAGGCGAGGACACCGGCCAGCACGGTCGAGACCAGGCCCAGCAGGACCCCGTCCGGGGTCCAGTGGACGGAGGTGAACACCCCCGCGGACCCGGTCTCGTTCACGGAGTGCGCGACCACCTTCGCGAAACCGGGGGCCACGCCGACGGTCACGGCTCCGGCGAGCAGTACGGCAGGCACCGCCGTCATGGTGTCCGGGACCCGGCTGAGCCGGTGACGGGTCTCGGGCCGCTCACCGGAGCCGGTGGTCTCGTACCCCGAACCGACCTCGGGCCTGGGGCCCAGGCCGCCGAACACCCGGGCGGCGACCCGCAGCACGGCCGCGGCGGTCACCGCGCTCGCCGCCACGTACAGCACCGTGAGCGGGCCTCCCACGGCCTCCTCCGTCACCGACTTGCCGAGTGCCGTGCCGAACGGCGGCAGGCCCGCCAGGCCGAGGGCTCCCAGGACGAACAGCACGGCGACGCCCTTCAGTTCGCGGGCCCTGCCGTGCAGGGCGTGCTCGTCGACGCTGCCGTACCGGTCGAGGAGGATGCCGGTGCACGCGAACAGCGCCGCCTTCACTCCGGCGTGGCCGAGGACGTACAGGGCGATCCCGTCGTCGGCCTCGGGCTTGAGAACGCCGATGCCGATGAGGAAGAGCCCGGTGTGGGCGACCGTCGAGTACGCCAGGAGCCGTTTGATGTGCCGCTGGTACCAGCACATCACGGCGCCGATCACGGCCGTCAGCGCGCCCAGCGCCACGAGGGCCCGCTCGAACTCGGGGGCCGGGACGCCGCCGGGTCCGGAGAAGACCGTGCCGTAGACGCGCCAGACGCCGAAGGCGCCGAGTTCGACCATGACACCCGACAGCAGCATGCACACCGGGGTGGGGGCTACGGCGTGCGCGTCGGGCAGCCAGAAGTGGAAGGGGACGGCGGCCGCCTTGACCAGCAGTCCGGTCATGACCAGGACGAACGCGGCGAGGACCAGGGCGTCGGGGCGTCCGTGCGCGTCCAGCCCGCGCCCGATCCGGTGCATGCCGAGTTCGCCGGTGCGCGCGTACAGCAGCCCGATGCCCATGAGCATGGCGTAGGCGCCGAGCGAGGTGACGACCGCGAAGGTCAGCGCGCCCTGCACGGCCCTGGCCTCCTCGACCCGGTGCCCGGTGAGGGCGTACGCCACGACACTCATCAGCTCGAACCACACGAACGCGTTGAACAGGTCACCCGCGATCGCGAACCCGCACATGCCGCCCTGGAAGAGCAGCAGGAGCGCGGGGAAGGAACCGGCATGGCCGCGCGGCGGTTCGTCGAAGTAGTGCCAGGAGTACGCCAGTGCCGCCAGGGTGAGCAGGGAGGCGAGCGCGGCCATGCCGAGGCCGGGGCCGTCCCCGGTCAGGACGATGCCGACGCTCTGTCCGTCCACGGGTGTCCAACCGCCGGCCCACTCCAGGAAGGGCGGGGAGCAGTTCAGCAGGAGGACGAGGGCGAGGGCAGCCGTGCCCGCGGAGACCGCGCAGCCGACGGTCTCGGCGACGGGCCGGGGCACCAGGCGGCCGCCGGCGACCAGCAGGGCGGCGCCGAGCAGCGGTACGGCCACCAGCAGGGGCAGCGAATCGTCCATCAGCCGCGCAGCTCGGAGAGTTCGTCGGGGTCGACGGTGC
The DNA here is from genome assembly GCF_030816965.1 of Streptomyces canus. Taxonomy (NCBI): domain Bacteria; kingdom Bacillati; phylum Actinomycetota; class Actinomycetes; order Kitasatosporales; family Streptomycetaceae; genus Streptomyces; species Streptomyces canus. The sequence goes on along the minus strand of NZ_JAUSYQ010000002.1, from coordinate 9,515,900 downwards.
CGTGCCGTTTGGAGATCTGCACGACGAGGGCGAGCAGCAGGGCGGTGACCGTGGCGCCCACGACGACATCGGTCAGCGTCAGGGCCTGCACGACCGGGTCGACGACCGGGCGGGAGCCGGGTTTCAGGTCGGAGAAGACGGGGGCGGTGGCGCCGTCGCGGTAGCCGACCGTCAGCAGCAGGACGTAGGTGCCGGCCTGGCACACGGACAGGCAGCCGACGGCGTGGATCAGGTTGCGGCTGGTGGCGAGGCCGTAGCAGCCGGCCAGGAAGACCCATCCGGCCACCAGATAGGGAAAGACATCCATCACTTCCCGTTCCCCTCCTCGATCTCGACGGCCTGGTCCAGGAAGCGGGCGAGCAGGACGACGACCGCGCAGGCGACCTCCATGCCGACGGCCGCGTTCAGCAGGGGGACGGTGCCGCCGGAGGACAACGTGTTGAAGGTGCCGTACGGCAGCACGGTGTTGGCGAGGAAGGCCGTACCGCCGATGAGTCCGGCGAGCCCGGTGACGACGTAGGCGGAGGTCGCGATCGCGTCGCCGGTCTCGTACAGGCCGACCGGCCGGACACGTTCCAGGGCCCGGTAGTCGGCACCCAGGTAGAGCAGGTGCAGGGAGGTCGCGGCGACGACCCCGCCCTGGAAGCCGCCGCCGGGGCTGAGCTGGCCGTGTGCGATCACGTAGAGGCCGGTGAGCAGGGCGACGGGGAGGACGAGGAGGGCGTGGCGGCGGACCGGGCGGGCCACCTTCTCGGGGGCAGCGGGGCGGTCGCGGTGTTCGTCGCGGGTCTGCCGCAGCAGGATCACGCAGCCGATGACGGCCGCGAAGAGGATGGTCATCTCGCCGAGAGTGTCGAAGGCGCGCTGGTCGAAGTTGACGGAGGCGATGACGTTGGCGGTGTGCCGGGCCAGGGAGGCGTGGACGGCACGGTCGCCGTAGGGGTGGCGGTCACCGCCGAAGGCGGGCAGGTCGAGGGCGGCGGCCACGAAGAGGGTCGCCAGGCCCGCGCCGCCCACCGCAAGGAGCCACAGTCGGACGCGTCGGCTCACCGGTGGCGTCCTTCCTTCCGCCCGCGCCGCTTCACCGTGTGGACCGCGAGCAGGAGCAGCAGCGGGGTGAGGGCGGAGCCGACCGCCAGCTGTGACAGGGCCACGTCGGGTGCCTGGAGCACGGTGAACAGGACCGCGAGGACCACGCCGAGCACGGACAGCACGAGGGCCTGGCGCACGGGGTCGCGGACGGCCACCGCCGCCGTCGCGGAGACGGCGACCAGCAGCAGTGCGACGACGATCACCGCGTCAGCCACGTCGGACCTCCGGGAACCCGCCGGACAGGGCATGTGAGGCGACGACGTTTCCGCCGATCAGCAGGACGCCGACGACCAGGAGCTTGGCCATGGCCCGGCTCGGCCCGACGGCCACGCACAGCGTGGGTACGACCACCGCGCCGAGCGCGGCGGCCGCGTAGGTCAGGCCCCAGGCGCTCGGCGGGTCCTCGGCCAGTTCGTCGGCGAGCAGCCTGGCGAAGACGAGCGTGCCGACCGGGCCCAGCAGGGCCAGGACCAGAGCGAGATCGACGTAGGAGGGACGGTCGTAGCCCTGGGAGAGCAGCAGGAGGGCGGGGCAGGCGAACGCGGTGCACAGGTTCTGTGCCACGACCCGGCGCCTGAGCGGCCCGGTCGCGACGCCCCACACGGTGGCGCCCACTCCCCCGCCGAGGGTGACGGCCGCCGTGAGGATCCAGCCGTTCACCGGCCCGTCACCGCCCGTCGGGCGGCCCGGGCGGCGAGTGCGCCGAGACAGGCTGCGCCCGCGCCGACCACGAGTTCCAGGGTGTCCACGGTGCTGATGAACACGAGCCAGAGGACGGCGAGCGCGGCCCACCAGCCGAGGAGTTCGGCCGTGGTGAGGAGTGTCGTACGCCCGTTCATGCGCCACCTCCTCGCAACCGCGGCCTGGGAAAGGTCCGTCGCGCGCCATCCAAACACCGGCCCGAGGGCGTGCGGTGGCGACGCGCGCGGTACTCAGCCCGGAGTGCCCCGACCGTACGAAGGGAAACCGGGAACCCGTCGGGGCGCGGCGGCATTCTCGGGCCGTTCAGGGGTAATCGCCTCACGACACGGGGAAGTTGAGAGTGGAGGACTTCATGGCCTGGGCGCCCTCACGTTCGCGAGCGGGGTCGGACACCGGCACCGCCAAGACCGAGCGCGCGGCGAAGCCCGCCCGCCCGCGGCGCGATCCGCTCTCCCTCGTCGTCCGTTTCGTGGCGATGGTGTTCGCCTTCGCGTTCATGGTGGCGTTCGCCGTCGTCCTGGCCCGGCTGACCCTGGAGCCCTCGCCCGCGTCGGTGGACCTGACCCACACCAACCTGCATCCCGGCGCCTCCCTCAAGGCGTATATGGACCAGCCCGAGATGCGGGATGCCGTCAAGCAGATCGGCGGGAACATCCTGCTGGGCGTGCCGTTCGGGATCCTGGTGCCGATCGTGGCTCCCAAGACCCGTGGGCTGCTGCGGATCCTGCTGCTGACGGCCGTGGTGATGCTGCTCGTCGAGTTCGCGCAGGGAGCGCTGGTGGAGGGGCGGGCGTTCGACATCGACGACGTCATCCTCAACACGGCCGGCGCTCTGATCGGCTATCTGCTGCTGGGGCGGCGGCTGAGCCGGGCGGTGCACAAGAGGCCGACCGTCAAGCCGGCGAAGAAGGCCTGAGGAATCCCTCCTGGCTCAACTCCTGGTCCGTACCAAAGTATTGACGGCCCCTTAACTCACTCCTTAAATCAAGAGGCGACACCTTCACCCCCCCACCTCGAAGGAAGAGCCGTGGCCGCCTCACGCCTGCTGCGCAGATGTCTCCTCGCCGCCCTGTCCGCCGTCCTGATCCCGTCGGGTACCGCCCAGGCGGACCCACCAGCCGTCTCCGCCGCCGCGGTGACCTTCTCCGACACCTTCGACGGGCCCGCCGGAGCCGCCGTCGACTCCTCGAAGTGGCAGATCGAGACCGGCGACAACGTCAACAACCATGAGCGGCAGTACTACACGTCGGGCAACAAGAACGCCGCTCTCGACGGCCAGGGCCATCTCGTGATCACGGCCCGGCGCGAGAACCCGGCGAACTACCCGTGCTGGTACGGCACCTGCCAGTACACCTCGGCCCGGCTGAACACCTCCGGGAAGTTCACGGCGCAGTACGGGCACGTCGAGGCGCGGATGAAGATCCCGCGCGGGCAGGGCATGTGGCCGGCGTTCTGGATGCTCGGGACCCCGGTCAACTGGCCGGACTCGGGCGAGATCGACGTCATGGAGAACGTCGGCTTCGAACCCTCGACCGTCCACGGCACGATCCACGGTCCCGGCTACTCCGGCTCGGGCGGCATAGGCGCCGGCTACTCCCTGCCGAACGGCCAGGCCTTCGCGGACGCCTTCCACACCTTCGCCGTCGACTGGGCACCCGACTCGATCACCTGGTCCGTGGACGGGAACGTCTACCAGCGCCGCACGCCCGCCGACCTGGGCGGCCGCACCTGGGTGTTCAACAAGCCGTTCTTCCTGATCCTGAACCTCGCGGTCGGCGGCTACTGGCCCGGCGACCCGGACGGCTCCACGGTCTTTCCGCAGCAGCTCGTGGTGGACCACGTGTCGGTGACCACCGGCGACACGGCGACGGGGGCGGCGATCCGGGGCCTGGCCGGCAAGTGCGTGGACGTCGCCGGGGCGAACCCCGCGAACGGGACGGCCGTCCAGCTCTACGACTGCAACGGCACCGCCGCCCAGCAGTGGACGGTCGGCTCGGACGGCACGATCCGCGCGCTCGGGAAGTGCCTGGACGTGACGGGCGGCGGCACCGCGGACGGGACGGCGGTCCAGCTCTACGACTGCAACGGCTCCGGTGCCCAGCGGTGGACCGTCACGGGCGCACGCGACATCGTCAACCCGCAGGCCGACAAGTGCCTCGACGTGACGGGCAACAGCTCGGCCAACGGCACCCGGCTGCAGCTGTGGACCTGCACAGGCGGCGCCAACCAGAAGTGGACCGTCGGCTGAGCCGGGATCAGTGCCGGGTCCAGGTGAACTTGTCTCCGCCCACCCAGCGGACCACGTCCGGGTCGTCCAGGTCGTGGACCGTGATGCCGAAGGCGGCGGCCGCCTCCAGGACGTCGGTGACGGCCCTCGCCTCGCCGACCACTTCCCCGTCGATCTCCACGATCCGGAAGGGAGGCGTGGTCGGCTGGACCCCGAGCACGATGATCCGCGGGTTGGCGATGTGAGGGCTCGCGATTTCGGTCATGAATAGAGCGTAGAACGCAAGGCCCGGGAGCGAGTGGCGCACGTCAGCCGCCGAGCAGGGCGAGGACCGCCGCCTCGACCGCTCCCTGGGTGGCCGGCCGCCCGAAGTCCCCGTGTTCGCCCAGCCGGGTGAGCGCTGGGGCGATGCTCTCCCCCTGCTCGAACAGCTCGAAGACCCGAGGGTCGATGTACGAGGCCCGGCACACCGCGGGTGTGTTGCCCAGGTAGTGGCTGACCTCGCGCACGGCCCGGGCCATCTGCCGGCGGCGGGCCGTCGGGGTGACCCGGGCGTCCTCGGCGGTGACGGCGAGGGCGACGGCGGCGAGCACCATGGCGTGCCAGGTGCGGAAGTCCTTGGCGATGGGGGTCCCCCCGGCTCGAGCGAAGCCGAGAGTAGGGGGAGTCGGTGCCGGACAGCCGGCGCAGCGCCTCGTTCAGATCGCCGCCGTGCAGGTCGCGCCAGGCCGCCCGCTCCCAGTAGGCGAACAGCCGGTCCCCGCCGCGCCTGCGGCGCTTGAGCGCCCCTACGACGGCCAGGGCGTCCTCGTCGACGAGCGCGCGGACGAGCTCGACGCCGCCCTTGGCCGGGTAGGCGAAGGTGAGCTCCTCGCGGCCGCAGGTGACGTGCTCACGGAGCGTGGTCGTCAGGCCGTAGGTCTCCATCCGGCGGGTGTGCCGGTCGCTGCCGCTCCGGAAGAACCCGAGGTCGAGCAGGCGCACCGCGCAGGCCGTGACCCGGGTGCGGGTCAGGCCCCGGCCCGCGAGGTCCTCGGCGACCCGCTCGCGCAGCGCGGGCAGGGCCCGGGCCACCTCCCGCACGTGCTCGTGCTTGGCCTGCTCCTGCTGGGCGCGGAACCGCTCTTGGTACAGGTACTGGCGGCGACCGGCGTCGTCGGGGCCCACGGCCTGGAGATGGCCGTTGGGCCAGGGACAGATCCACACCTCGCGCCAGGCGGGCGGGATGGTCAGGGCACGGATGCGGGCGAGCACGTCCGGGTCGGTGATCGACCGGCCGTCGGAGTCCCGGTAGCGGAAGCCCCGGCCACAGCGGACACGGGTGAAGCCGGGGCGGTCGGACGTACTGGTCCGCAGTCTCAAGGGCGCCGCCACTCGTCGTCCTCGAGGTGCGAGCCGGCCTGCGGGCCCATCCGGAGCATGCCGCCGTCGACACTCCAGGACGCGCCGGTGACATACGTGGCCTCGGGGCCGGCGAGGAAGGCGATCACGGCGGCCACCTCACGGGCGTCCCCCGGACGGCCGAGCGGGACGCCGGGGCGGTCCTCGGTCCGAACGTCTGTGTCGTCCTGGCCGGTCATCGGGGTGGCGATCTCCCCGGGCGCGACCGCGTTGACGGTGATGCCGTGCTCGGCGAGTTCCAGGGCCATGACCTGGGTGAGCAGCCCGAGGCCGCCCTTGGCCGCGCAGTAGGGGGCGGCGCCGACCCGCGGCTGGTGCTCGTGGACGGAGGTCACGTTGACGATCCGGCCGCCCGAGCCCTGCCGGATCATGTGCCGGGCGGCCCGCTGGCCGCACAGGAAGGGACCGACGAGGTCGACGTCGAGGACCTCGCGGACGGTGTCGAGCTCCAGGTCGAGGAAGGGCGTCATGGTGCCCGTGCCCGCGTTGTTGACCAGCACGTCGAGGCGGCCGAGCCGGTCGCACAGTTCGTCGACCGTGCCGGCGGCGACGGGCAGCCGCGTGAGGTCCATCTGGGCCACGACGGCCCGCTGCCCGTGGGCGCGGACCTCCTCGGCGGTCTCCTCGGCACCTTTGAGATCGGTGTGCCATGTGATGCCGATGTCCATCCCCGCCCGGGCCAGCCGGACGGCGGTGGCCCTGCCGATGCCGGAGTCGGCTCCGGTGATCACGGCCACCTTGCTGCGGGGTGCGGTGGGGGCGGACATCTGGGCCTCCTCGGGAAGGGGGGCGTCGTCAGGGGTGACGAGGCGGTTGCCGGACGTCCGGAGTCCGAGGTCCGAGTGACATCCGACGAGGCATCGCAGTACCCGGCGGCGTACCCGACAAACCGCTCGCCCGTCGTGCGGGCCCCGTGGGCGTGGGGAACTCTGGAGGAGGAGGTGGTGATGGATCCCGTCGAAGCCCTGGACCGGATCGCCTTCCTGCTGGAGCGGTCCCTGGCACCGACGTACCGCGTGCGTGCCTTCCGTACGGCGGGCCGGGTGCTGGCCGAGCTGCCCGCGGACGAGGTGCGCGAGCGCGCGCAGGCCGGGTCGCTGGAGTCCCTCAAGGGCGTCGGCCCGAAGACGGCGCAGGTGGTGCGTGAGGCGCTGGCCGGAGGGGTGCCCGGCTACCTGGAGAAGCTGGAGGGTGAGTCCACCGCGCCGCGCGCCGGGGGCGGCGACCGGCTGCGGGCGCTGCTGCGGGGCGACTGCCATCTGCACTCCGACTGGTCGGACGGCGGCAGCCCGATCGAGGAGATGGGCCGCACGGCCGCGGAGCTCGGCCACGAGTGGGCGGTGCTGACCGACCACTCGCCGCGGCTGACGGTGGCCCGGGGGCTGTCCCCGGAGCGGCTGCGGGAGCAGCTGGACGTGGTGGCGGCGCTGAACGAGACCTGGGCGCCGTTCCGGCTGCTCACCGGCATCGAGTGCGACATCCTCGACGACGGCTCGCTGGACCAGGAACCCGAACTCCTGGACCGCCTGGACGTCGTGGTCGTGTCCGTGCACTCCAAGCTGCGCATGGACGCCCGCTCGATGACCCGGCGCATGGTGGCCGCCGTGCACGACCCGCACGCGAACGTCCTCGGGCACTGCACGGGGCGGCTGGTGACCGGGCGGGGGCGGCCCGAGTCGGAGTTCGACGCGGACGAGGTGTTCGCCGCGTGCGCCGAGTCCGGCACGGCGGTGGAGATCAACAGCCGTCCGGAGCGCCTCGATCCACCGCGCCGGCTGCTGCGCCGGGCGGTCGACGCGGGCGTGCTGTTCTCGGTGGACACCGACGCGCACGCGCCCGGCCAGCTCGACTGGCAGATCCTCGGGTGCGCGCGGGCGGAGGAGTGCGGGGTGCCGGCCGAGCGGATCGTGACCACCTGGAGTCTGGAGGAGCTGCTGGCCTGGTCCCGGGAGGGCCGGGTGCCGTCCCGAGTGGCGAACGTCTGACGTGGTACTAGGGAGGGCACGACAGGAAAGGGGCGGTTCATGCAACGCGCGGCAGTGTTCGACGTCGACGGCACTCTGGTGGACACCAACCACCTGCATGTGACGACGTGGTGGGAGGCGCTGCGGCAGGCGGGCCACCGGGTGCCGATGCATGCCGTGCACCGGGCCATCGGACTCGGCTCCGACGACCTCGTCGCCCATCTCCTGGGCGACGACCGCGACAAGGACCAGGACGAGGAGCTCAGCGCCGCCCACAAGGCCCTGTACGGGCAGTACTTCGACCGGCTGCCGGCGCTCCAGGACGCCGGGCGGCTGCTGCGCCGTCTCGACCAGGACGGCTGGCGGGTGGTGCTCGCCACCTCGGCGGGCGGGGCGGAACTGTCCGCGCTGCGCCGGGCGATCTCCGCGGACGACGCGATCATGGCCACCGCGAGCGCCGACGACGTGGCGGAGGGCAAGCCCGCCCCCGAGCCCGTCGAACACGCGCTGGAGCTGGCCGGGGTGCCCGCCGAGCGCGCGGTCTTCGTCGGCGACACCGTCTGGGACATGCGGGCCGGCTCCCGGGCGGGTGTGCGCTGCGTCGGCGTCCTGTGCGGCGGCATCCCTCGCGCCGACCTGGTGGAGGCGGGCGCGCAGGCGATCTACGACGATCCGGCCCATCTGCTGGCATCCCTTGCGGACAGTCCTCTGGCATGACCTGCCGGACAGCACGGAACCCACAGCGGATGACTGGTGTGACGGAAGCTCTACGTCGACAGCCCCGCCCGACGCACGCGCTGCGGGAGGAGGCACGTGCCGTCGGCCGGGCGGCCCGTGCCGCCTGCCGTGGGCCGGGGCGGGAGCGCGATCTGCTCGTGCAGTCGCTCAAGGCCTCGGCCGCCGCGATCCTCGCCTGGCTCGTGGCGGGCGTGTGGATGGGCGACCCGATGGCCCTGATGGCGCCCTGGGTGGCGGTGGTGCTGGTGCAGGCCACCGTGTACAGCTCGCTGGTTCAGGCCGCTCGGCAGTTCACGGCGATCTGTGCCGGGGCGCTGCTGGCGTCCCTTGCCCTGGCCGTCACCGGGAACACGCTGGGTGCCGTGGCGCTGTCCGTACCGCTGCTGATGCTGCTGGCGAACTGGCCGCGCTTCGGCGACCAGGGGATCTACGGCGCCACCACCGCGCTGTTCACCCTCGCCACCGGCGCCGCCGACGTCTCCGCCGTCGGCCACCGGGTGGGGCAGGCCGCCCTCGGTGCGGTCATCGGTATCGCCGTGAACGCCTTCGTGATTCCGCCGATCCATCTGCGGGACGTACGGGAGAACCTCGCGGCGCTGGCCCGGGAGGCGGGCGACGTACTGCACATCGTGGCCGGTGACCTGCGGGACGGCGAGTGGGACGCGCAGGGCTGGTCGCATGGCTCGGCCCGGCTGGAGCGCCGCCTGGACGCGCTGCGGTCCGCCCGTGGCTGGAGCCGGGAGAGCCTGCGTCTGACCGCCGCCCCGCGACGTGCCGTACGGCGGCTTCCCGCGTCGATCCCGCCGGAGCAGGACGACGAGCGCTGGAGCCGTGTCACCGGGCACATCCGCGCGCTCACCCGGACCCTGGCCGTGGCCGCCGACGATAGCCGCGCCCCCGCGCCACCCGCCAGGCCGGTGCTGGACGCCTACGCCGACCTTTTGCAGCTGATCGGCGACGCCTGTCACGCGGAGAGCGACCGGCTGCTGACGGCCGACGGCGCGGCCCGTCCGGACGACCATGCCGAGTCGGCGATGCGCGAGCTGCGCGGACAGTTGCAGGACGGTCTGCGGGAGCACGCCGGGCAGGGGGGCGACGGCACGACGGTGCTGGGGAGTCTGCTGCTGCAGGCCGAGAACCTGTGGAGCGAGACCGTTCCGACCGGTCGGCACGGGTGACACAGCTCACCCGGGAATGCCCTCAACGGCGGAACACCACAGGGTGGTTGCCGGTTGAACAGACCGTGGGTACGGACGGGACAGTGTCCCCGGGCCTCACCTTTTGCCCACAGGGACGATCGTTCGGCTGAAGCCCTGTGGAGCCTTTCGCCGAGAGGCGACCGCCGTCCGTGCCCACCACTGGACCGCCCCGACCGTGATTCCCCCGTCCGGTCGGGGCTTCCTCTTGTCCGGGCCCGGTGCCCCGGACGGCGTGGGCTTGACTTCGAGAGCACTCCAATTCGTAGCGTTCCCGTCATGAGCACTGCACAGCACAAGATCGGTTCGGGGTTCGGCGCCCACAGCACCGCCGATGACGTTCTCGCGGGCATCGACCTGTCCGGCAAGCTCGCCATCGTCACCGGCGGCTACTCGGGGCTCGGTCTGGAGACCACCCGGGCGCTGACGAAGGCAGGTGCCCGGGTCGTCGTCCCGGCCCGGCGTCCCGACACCGCCTGGAAGGCCCTGGCCGGCCTCGACGGTGTCGAACTGGACGAACTGGATCTCGGCGACCTGGAGAGCGTGCGCGCCTTCGCCGAGCGGTTCCTCGATTCGGGCCGCACGGTCGACTTCGTCATCGACAACGCCGGGATCATGGCCTGCCCGGAGACGCGGGTCGGGCCGGGCTGGGAGGCGCAGTTCGCGACCAACCACCTCGGTCACTTCGCGCTGGTCAACCGGCTGTGGCCGGCGATCGAGCCCGGCGGCGCCCGCGTGGTCTCGGTGTCCTCGCGCGCCCACCACTTCTCCGGGATGCGCTGGGACGACGTCCACTGGCGGACCGGCTACGACAAGTGGCAGGCCTACGGCCAGGCCAAGACGGCGAACGTCCTGTTCGCCGTCCACCTCGACAAGCGCGGCGCCGACCGCGGTGTGCGGGCCTTCTCGCTCCACCCGGGCGGCATCCTCACCCCGTTGCAGCGCCACCTGCCCAAGGCGGAGATGGTGGAGCGCGGCTGGATCGACGAGCAGGGCAACGTGCTCAACCCCTCGGGCTTCAAGAGCCCGGAGCAGGGCGCGGCCACGCAGGTGTGGGCGGCGACCTCGCCCCAGCTGGCCGGGATGGGCGGGGTCTATCTGGAGGACTGCGACATCGCCGAGCCCGCCGTCGACGGCGACGAGAGCAGCGGCGTCAGGGCGTGGGCGACCGACCCGGAGCAGGCGGAGCGTCTGTGGACGCTGTCGGCGGAGCTCACGGGCGTGAACGCGTTCGGCTGAGCCTTCGGGCCGGCCGGCGTCGTGATCAGTGGGGCCCTTTGACACGGCCGGCACCTGGGCCCCGGGCGCCCTCAGCACGGCCGGACCTGCCCCCCGGCGCCCTCAGCACGCCCGGACCTGAACCCCCTGGCGCCCTCAGCACGGCCGACGCCCAAACCTCCGAGCCCCCACTACACGGCCGGCACCTGGGCCCCGAGCCCCCTCAACACAGCCGACACCCAAACCCCCGAGCCCGTTCCGCACGGCCGGCACCTGGACGCCCGAGCCCCTTCCACACGCCCGGCACCTGGACCCTCGGACCCCTTCCACACTGCCGACATCCAAACCCCCGAGCCCCCTCAACACAGCCGACACCCAAACCCCCGAGCCGTCTCGGCACGGCCGGCACCTGGGCCCCGAGCCCCTTCCACACGCCCGGCACCTGGACCCCCGGCCCCCTTCCACACAGCCGACACCCAAACCCCCGAGCCCCCTCAGCACAGCCCACACCCAAACCCCCGAACCGCCTCGGCACGATCCGCGCCGAGGCCCCGGCTCCTCGGGAGAATCGGTGCCCCAGGGACGACGCGTCGAGATCCTCAGTCCCTCCTGAGGAGATCCCGGGGCCTCCGCCAGGCGCTACGTCGCGTCGAGTTCCTTCGCGCCGTACAGCGCGGCGGGCGCGCCGGTCTCCAGAGCCCAGTAGCGGTCGCCGTAGGACCAGTGCCACCACTCGGTCGGATAGTTGACCAGGCCCGCCGCGCTCAGCGCCTCGCCCAGCACGGCCCGGTTGGCCTTGGCCTCCTCGGAGATGTTGCCGGCGCCCGTGTAGCAGGCGCCGTCACTCTCCTCCGGATTGGCGTTCATGGCGGTGCCCAGGTCGAGTTCGCGGCCGCCGGCGTCGGCGAGCGTGAGATCGACGGCCGCGCCGGCACTGTGCGGGGCTATCTCGGGCGGGGAGACATAACGGCTGGCCGCCGAGCGGATCCGGTCGGCGGACCAGTCCGGACGGGCGGCGCGCAGTCCGTCGGCGTACGTCTCGAAGTAGTGCCGCTGGAGGGCGGGCGGCCGGTACCCCTCGACGAAGAGCAGGCGCAGGCCGTCGGGCAGCAGAGCCTGCGCCCGGAGCAACCGGTCGAGGACACCCTGGCGCAGATGGACCTCGGCACCCCGGGAGTCCTCGTGCTTGCGGTCGTCGACGCGGAGGTGGGGGCGGACGTCCACGAGGGGTTCGCCGTTCTCCTCGACCGGGACGGCGGCGACACGCGCGTCGGACATCAGGATGATCTCACTCATGGGGTGATCATCTCGTGGCCGCGGACCGTGCCGTGCACCGCGTGCATCGCCGGGGGCCGGGTACTCGGGGAGTTCCCCGCCCCAGCGGCCCGAAGGAGCCGAACGTGAGCACTTCAACCGGCAGCAGGATCGTGGTCACGGGCGCCACCGGCAACGTGGGAACCAGCGTGGTGCGCCTACTCTCCGAGGATCCGGAGGTCGGCTCCGTACGGGGCCTGGCCCGGCGGATCCCGGACTGGTCGCCCGCGCGGACCGAGTGGTCCGCGGTCGACCTGGCATCGGAACAGACCGACCTGACCGAGGAGTTCGCGGGCGCCGACGCGGTGGTCCATCTGGCGTGGGCGTTCCAGCCGACGCACGACCCGGCGATGACCTGGCGCACCAACGTCCTCGGCTCGATCCAGGTGTTCGAGGCGGTCGCGGCGGCCAAGGTGCCGACGCTGGTGCACGCGTCGTCCGTGGGCGCCTACTCCCCGGGTCCGAAGGAGCACGCGGTGGACGAGTCGTGGCCGACGCACGGCTGGCCGGACGCCGCGTACTGCCGGGAGAAGGCGTATCTGGAGCGCGCCCTGGACACCTTCGAGCGCGACCACCCCGCCGTCCGGGTCGTACGGATGCGTCCGGCGTTCCTCTTCAAGCGGGAGTCGGCGAGCGAGCAGCGCCGCATCTTCGGCGGCCGTTTCCTGCCGGGCCAGCTGGCGCGGCCCGATCTGCTGCCCTTCCTCCCCGACATTCCCGGTCTGCGCGTGCAGGCACTGCACACCGACGACGCCGCTCAGGCCTACGCACTGGCGGTGCGCTCGGACGTGCGGGGCGCCTTCAACCTGGCGGGCGAGCCGCCGGTCGACGCCGAGTTGCTGGCCGGGATGCTCGACGCCCGTCCCGTACGGCTGCCGCGCACCGCGGCCCGCTCGGCGATCGCGGCCGCGTGGGGCCTGCATCTGCTGCCCGCGTCCCCGCATCTGTTCGACGCGGTCCTGCGACTGCCGCTGATGGACTGCACCCGTGCGCGTACGGAACTCGGCTGGCACCCGGAGCACACGGCGACCGAGGTACTGGAGGAGTTCCTGCACGGGATGCAGCAGGGCGCGGGGGCGCGGACGGAGCCGATGAAGGGCCGCAAGGTCGGCTGAGCGGCCCTCGCGGCCCTGGCGTCAACCGGTGGACTCCTCGGCTCCCGGGTGCTCCGGGTGCACGGTGTCCGACCGCGTCGCTCCCTGCCGGCCGGTGCCCGCCTCGTCGGTGTCGGGGACGGCCTCGGGCTCGTCGGTGCCGGGTTCCTTGTCCGGGACGTCGGCGACCTCCCAGGGGTCCTCACCCTCGCCCACCTGCTGGTCCGGCAGATCCCGCGGGACGGGGTCACCGTTCTCGCCGGGCGCTTCGTGACGGTGGTCCACGGCGTCCTCCCTTCGCGTTCATCGCGGGAGCGCGAGTACCTCCGCGCAGGTCGGCGAAACGTCAGTGCGGGGCCCGCTCCTCCAGGGCCGTCCGCCAGGCCGGTGCCGGTCCCTCGGGGGTGGGTTCGGGTCGCCGTCCGCCGCGGGCGAAGAAGTCGGCGAGCGGAAGGATGGCCGCGCCGACGGTGACCGCGTCGGGCCCGAGACGGCCGAGGTCGACGGTGACCTTCTCGGCCGGGTACCGCAGCGCGTACGCCGTCGCGTGGCGCCGTACGGCGGGCAGGAACCGGGCGCCGAGCTGGAGCCCGGCCCAGCCGCCCACGATGATCCGCTCGGGCTGGAAGAGGTTGATCAGGTCGGACAGGCCCGCGCCCAGGTACTCGGCGGTCTCCTCCAGGACGGCGAGGGCCACCGGGTCGGCCTCGGTGCCCTCGGCCGGATGGGCGGCGGTGAGCATCGCGGCCAGCGCGGTCTCCTCGTCGGCGCCCTCGGGCGGGCGGCCGCCCGCTTCCCGCCAGCGCTCGAGCAGCGACTCGGCGCCGGCGTAGGCCTCCAGGCAGCCGAGAGCACCGCAGCGGCAGCGGCGCCCCCTGACGCGTACGGTCAGATGCCCCCATTCGACCGCCCGGCCCTGCTCCACCTCGGGCGTCACCAGACAGGCGCCGACGCCGGAGCCGAAGAGGACCACGACGGCGCTGCGAGCGCCGCGGCCGCCACCGAACCACATCTCGGCCTGGCCGAGGGTCTTGGCGCCGTTGTCGATGAAGTACCGGACGCTGCCGGGCAGCAGGGAGCCGGTGCGCAGCAGTGCCTCCAGCGGGACTGCGTCCCAGCCGATGGTCTGGCCGTGCACGACGGCCCCGCTGCGGGGGGTGTGCGCGACGATGCCGGGCACACCGATGCCGACGCCGAGCAGCGCCTCGGGCTCGGTCCCGGTACCGGCGAGCACCTCGGCGATGCCGTCGCGGATGTGCCCGACGATGGCCTCGACGTCGTAGCTCTTCTGGGTCAACGGGCGTTCGGCGCGGGCGAGTTCGGTGAGGGTGAGGTCGAACAGCTCGACGCGCACCCGGGTCTCGCCGACGTCGACGCCGATCATGTGGCCGCTGCCGGGGGCCACCCGCAGCAGGGTGCGGGGGCGTCCGCCGTCGGAGTCGACGCTGCCGGCCTCCTCCAGCAGGCCGTCGGCCACCAGGTCGGCGACGACATTGCTGACGGAGCCGGAGCTGAGCCCGGTGACCGGGCCGAGTTCGAAGCGGCTGAGGGGGCCGTCGAAGTAGAGGCGTTGCAGTACGGCAGTGCGGTTGGCGCGTCTGAGATCGCGTACGGTGCGTCCGTTCAAGGGTCTTCAGGCTCCTGCGACCCGGGCGAGGGCCTCGATCTCGTCCAGGGCGGCGACGAGTTCCGGTGCGACCGCCGACTGGACCCAGCGTTCCTTCTCGTCGTCGACCGCCCGCGGGACGGTCTCGGTGAGCATGATCAGGTAGAGGTAGGCGCGGTAGAGGGCCAGGCGCACCCGGGCCGGCACGTCGAACTCCGCCCGGCCGCCCTCCTCCCGGTAGCCCGCGAGGAACGCCTCGTCCTTCTTGATGTCCCCGAGCAGCGCCAGGGACACGAAGTCGGCGAGGGGGTCGCCCCAGAGCATCCGCTCCCCGTCGATGAGCCCGCCGATGCAAAGCTCCCCGTCCGCCCGGCGGTCCAGCAGGATGTTGCCGTCCCACAGGTCGAAGTGGACCAGGGCCGGGACCGTGACCTCGTCGAGGGCGGGGAAGCCGGCCCTCAGTGTGCTCGCCACCTGGTCGACGGAGCGGGGCAGCCGCGCTCCGTAGTCCCGGGCGTCGTCCAGGACGGCCTCGATCATGGCGGTGAAGGCGGTCCGCCAGTCGGGGGCCAGCGGACCGAGAGCACCGGAGGGGTAGCCGAAGCCCGGCCCGGTCACCGTGTGCAGCCGGGCCACCTGGCGGCCCAACTCCCTTCGCAGCGGAGCCCGTTCGGCTTCGGCCACCGAGCCGTCCCAGGGCTCGCCGGGACACGCGGTCATCAGCAGGTGCGGTACGGCGGCCTCCTCGCCGAGGGCCACGACGTGCGGCGCCGCGACCTCGGCCACGGCGGCGGCTCGGTAGAACTCGGCCTCGGAGACCAGGAGTTCACGCTCGTAGCGCAGGCCGGGAACGGTGGACGCGGGCGGGACCTTGAGGACGTAACGGGTGCCGTCGGTCAGCAGGAGTTCCTCGACGGTGTTGTACGTGCCGCCGCTCAGCGGCCGCAGCCCGGCGAGGCGGCCGGGGTCGAGACCCGCGCCCTCCAGCACCCGTCGGGCCCATTCCCAGGAGTCCACCAACGTCCCGCCCCCTTCTCCCTGCTCGGCAGCCGTCCGGTCGGCGTCGGGCATGTGTTCCGGGAACAGGGTACGGAACGCGTCCCGCACACCGGGCGCCATTGGCGGGCCTACACGCCCGGACTGCTCACCACCGGCGTCCGGCCCCCCGCGGCCTCCTCCGCACGAGCCGTCGCCTCCGGCGCCCCGAAGCGAGCCAGTGTGTGCCAGACCATTTTCAGGTGCTGGAGTTCGTAGCGGCCCGTCCGGGCGGCGTCGCCGATGATGCGCGGGTCGACCATGCCGTCCTCGGCGATGCTCGCGCCCAGGTCGGCGTACTCCTGTCCGCGGTAGTGGGCGTGGCGGTGCAGTTCGGCGACGGTGATGCGGTAGCCGGGGTGCCACTCGACGGGGACGGGCAGCAGGTGTGCCGCCGCCTCGACAGGAGTGTTCCGGTAGCTCGCGTCCAGGACGAGGGCCTCCACGTCGCGGGCCAGGTCGACGCCGCCGTGCACCTGGGCCTCGATGTAGTCGTCGAGGGCGTCCTGCTCGTCCGCCTCCGCGAGGGCGATCAGGGACATGCCTGCGGCGATCCCGAAGTGGACCGGCTCGGCGGCGCTGTCTGGGTAGCAGAAGGTGGCGCGGGCCAGCGGCTCGCCGGACAGCCGGAAGTGCGAGGAGCCGAACCGCGGGGCCGCGCCCACCACTTGACGACGGAAGTTCAGCGCGCCGTACACGGGCCGGTCATGGGCGTCGGCGTCGTCGTAGGCACCGCCGAAGATCCGGCTCTCCCAGCGCCAGCGGTCGCCGCCGGGGTGCGCGGTCAGCCCGCCGTTGCTCGTGCCGGTGACGAACTGCGAGTGGTAGGCACCGTCCTGGGCCAGAGCCTCCAGGAGGGGCAGGCCGCGCGCCACGCGGTCCGGATGGAAGTTCAGCGTGATGCGCACGTCCGGGGCGACGGCCGGCCCCTCCGAGACGGCCGCCACATGGTTCAGCGCTGCCCGTGCTCGTGCCGACCCCACTGGATTCACCGGCGTCTCCTCGCCCCTGACTCACCCACGACTCACCGGATGATCACCTGGCGAGGAGGACGCCCGCATCTCATTTGCCGAATTCCGGTCCGACCGAGAGCACGATCTTGCCGCGGTTGTCACGCCGTTCCAGCCGCTCGTGGGCGGCCCGCGCCGCTTCCAGGGGTACGACGGTCTCGATCGGCACGCGATAGCCGCCGGCGGCGACCCGGTCGGCCAGTTCCCGCAGGTCGGGGCGCGGGTCGTAACCGTGGATCTGGAGGTTGGTGAGCTGGAAGCCGAGGATCGAGGCGTTCTTGGGGTAGAAGTCGCGCGTGTCGACGGTGCTCGGTTCCAGGGCGACGTTGGCGAGGGCCACGACCCGGCCGCCGTGGCCCACTTCACGCAGACTGCGCCCGAAGGCCCGGCCGCCGACGGTGTCCAGGACGACGTCGGCGCCACGGCCGTCGGTGAGCCGGAGCACCTCCTCGACCTCGGCGTCGCCGGGGAAGGCAGAGGTGTCGACGGTGACGTCGGCACCGAACTCCCCCGCCCAGGCGGCCTTCTCGGCCGAACCGGCCAGGGCGATGACCCGCGCCCCTGCCTCGGCGGCGATCTGCACGGCCGCGGTGCCGACACCGCTCGCGGCCGCCTTCACCACCACGGTGTCGTCCTTGGAGACACGGGCGAGGTGCCGCACGCAGTACCAGGCGCTGAGCCAGGCGATCGGCAGGGCGGCCGCCCGGGCCAGGTCCACGCCGTCGGGGAGCACCACCAGGTGGGTGGTGGGCACCGTCGCCAACTGGGCGTAGAAGCCTGATGACTTGCCGCCGTCCAGGGCCATGACCCGCTGTCCGGGCGCGAAGTCGGTCACCCCCTCCCCCACCTCCACGACGACCCCCGCCGCCTCGGCACCCGGGATGAGCGGCGGGCGTCCGCCGCGGTGGTAGAGGCCGGCCCGGAGCAGGGCGTCCACCCGGTTCACCCCGGCCGCGGCGATCCGCACCAGCACCTCTCCGGGACCCGGCACCGGGTCGGGGACGTCGACCGGCACCAGTACTTCCGGTCCGCCGAACCTGTCGATCCGCACCGCACGCATACCGCACCTGCTCTCTGCCCGGCCACCCGAGCAACTGACACCGGTTGAAGTGGTGTCACCATCCGACACCTCCTCAACCGGTGTCAAGAGGGCGAGCCCTCCGACCCAACACCCCATGAACCGGTGTACGCTCGTCGTATGACCGGCAGCCCCGCCCCCGCCGACCCGGCTCTCGCGTTCCCGTTCATCGGCGGCCGCCCCTGTCTGGACTTCGCGGCCACCCTCGGCAAACGGCACGCCACGCCGCTGGAGCGACTTCCCGACACCGCGGCCCTCGCGCGCTGGTTCACGGAGGCGGAGCTGGCCACCGACGAGGGTGCAGTGCGGGTCACCGCTCGGGACCTGACGGACGCACGCCTCCTGCGCGAGGCCCTGTACGGCCTGGTCCGCGCCGCGATGGCCGGCCGGGTACCCGACCCGGCCGACGTGGAGCGGGTCAACGCGGTCGCCGCCCAGCCGGATCTCGCGCCGCAACTGGGCCCGTCCCGCTGGACGGCGCGCAGTCCGGCCCGCGCGGCCCTGGCGACGGTGGCGCGGGACGCCGTACTCCTGGTGCGGGGCCCGCTCCTGGAGCGGGTCAAGGAGTGCGAGAACCCGGGCTGTTCCCTGCTGTTCCTCGACGACTCGCAGGCCCGCCGCCGCCGTTGGTGCTCGATGGACCGCTGCGGCAACCTCGCGAAGATCGCCGGTTACCGGTCCCGCAGCCGGGCCGCCTCCACCCGGTGAAGGTGGATCAGGATGTCGTGGGTGCGGGCCAGGGCAACGTCGTGCGGGCCGTCGGGGTAGGCGGTGCCGATCCGGTAGGTCGGGCGGGCCTGGCGGAGCCACGCGCGCGCCGGTGAGCCGACGGTCCGCAGGTCGACCGCGTAGTCGCGGTGCCTCACCCGGTCAAGGGTCCGCTCGTTGCTGCCGGGGGCGGCCGGGCCCACCGTCCAGCGCCGGACGGCGGTCTCGTCCTGATCGGTGGCGTTGAACGAGCCCCGGTCGAAGGTCAGGCCGATGTTGACGTACGCCGCTCCCAGGCCGTCGCGCAGGAAGGCGCCCTGCATCTTGGGGTAGGCGGGGTCGTAGCTCTCGTAGCCGACATGGGCGTCGTGCGCGGACAGCAGGACCCTTGTCCCGGTGTGCCGTCGCCACCAGAGCACGTTGGCGGCCATCGCCTGGTCGCGGTAGCGCATGGCCTCGGCGATCTGTCCGGGCTCCTCGAAGTCGAAGGCGTACTGGCGGGCGGTGCGGTCGATCGCCGTGGCGTCCTGGACGGTCCGGTCGTCGGCCCCCGCCCGCCTCACCAGCTCCAGCGCCTCGCCGGTGCGTTCGGCCATCTCCCTGCGTTCGGGGTACGGCTGGCCGAGGTAGCTCTCGATGTACGGTCCCGTCGGCACGGTGGGCCGCAGCCCGCGGTACAGCCCCTTGAGGCGCTCGCCGGAGCCGGGGTCGGCGGCGGCCACGCGGGCCACGACCGTGTCGTACACCTCGGGTCCGGTCCAGGCGGTGTCGTCGCCGATGAGGCGGACGGGGTCGGCGGGGTGGCGGATGTTGTACGTCCGCATCCACTCGACGAGCCGCAGATAGTCGGTGTTGTTCCACCACTGGTAGTCGCGCTGGAACTCCTCGCGCATGATGCGCCGCGGGTCTCCCTTGCCGTGCACCACGTAGTCGTCGAGCCGCAGGCCGGTGCTCCAGGGGGCCTCCAGGGCGAAGGTGCGAAAGCCCTTCTCCTCGACGAGGTGGCGGAAGAGGCGGTCCTTGAGGGCGAAGAAGTCGTGCGAGCTGTGCGTGGCCTCGCCGACGCCGACGACCTCGGCGTCGGCGATCATCCGGTCGAGGGGGCGCAGATCGCGGGTGTCTCCGCCGGGTTCGACGGTCCGCAGGGGGTGCGCGGTACGGTCGAGGGCCTCGACGACGGACGGGGCCGGTGCCCGGGTCGTCGCCGCCGCCGGCACGACGGTGCCCAGGGTGATGAGCAGGGTCAGGATGGTCGAGGTCCGTTTCCAGGTCATCGCTCCACGCTTTCGCCCCCGACCGGCCGCGGGCCATCCGGCGGTCCACCGTCGACACCGGGGGTTTTCCCCAGGGATCGCCCGAGGTCGTGCCGGGTGTCCGCCGTCACTGCCCTGGCCCCTTGCCGTCAGCCGGCCGCACCCCACAATGTGAGCACGCTTGCGGACAGTTACGGTCCGCAAGGAGTGCACCGGACGCCTATGTGGAAGAGGAACACCCTGAGGATGCGAGATGTACGTGAGTGGACGGCGTCCCTGGTGCGGTTTGTGAAGCGGCGCCGGGACCCTGTCGTCGTGCAGACGCTGCGGTCGGCGGGCGCGGCGACGATCGCGTACGTCATCGCGCTGCGGCTCAGCCCCGAAGCGGCGCCGCTCACGGCTCCCCTGACCGCGCTGCTGGTCGTGCAGGTCACCCTCTACTCCACGCTCACCACCGGCATCCGCCGGGTGAACTCCGTGGTGACCGGGGTCCTCGTCGCCATCGCCTTCAGCCTGCTGGTGGGTCTGACCTGGTGGAGCCTGGCCCTGCTGATCGTGGCGTCGCTGGTGGTCGGACGGCTGGTGCGGGTCGAGGAGTTCGTGCCCGAGGTGGCGATCAGCGCGATGCTGGTGCTCGGGGTGACGACCGTCGGGGACACCGCCTGGGCGCGCGTGGTGGAGACGCTGATCGGCGCGGTCGTCGGCCTCGCCTGCAATCTGCTGCTCGCTCCCCCGGTGTGGGTGGACGAGGCGGGCGAGTCGATCGAGGGGCTGGCCCGCCGACAGCGGAAACTGATGCTGCGGATGGGCGAGGAGGCCGCGGGCCGTACACCCGTGGAGCTGGCGACGGCCCGGCTGCACGAGGCGCGCGAGCTCGACCACGACATCGTCGAGGTGGACGCGGCCCTCCGGCAGGCAGAGGACAGTCTCAAACTGAACCCCAGGGTGAAGGAGGGCCTGCTGCACCGGGTGGTGCTGCGTACCGGCCTGGACACCCTGGAGATCTGCACGGTCGTGCTGCGGGTCCTCGCCCGCACCCTCACCGACCTCGCGAAGCAACGCGACCCCTTCGCCGACGAGCCTTACGCGATCGACGAGACACATGCTCCCGAGCCGCTGTTCGGGCCCGAGACCGGTCGTACGGTGGAGCAGTTGCTGTCCGAGATCGGCGACGCCGTGGTCAGCTTCGCGGTCCTGGTCACCACCCATGTCAGCGTGAGCGCCGAGTCCGCGGAGGCCCGGCTCACCGCCGAGCTGCGCCAGGCCACGGCGACCCGCGACAAACTGGCCCAGCTGCTGCTGGAGGAGATCCAGCGCGACTCCCGCCACTGGCAGCTGCACGGCGCCGTCCTCACCGAGGTCAACCGCATCCTCGACGAGCTCGACACCGAGCACCGCTCCCGCCGCCTGCTGGAGGAGCTGGACCGGGCCGCTCGCGAGCAGCGCGAGCGGATGCCGCATCTGACCCGGCTCCAGGAACGGTGGCGCGGGAACCGCCCGGTGCTCTCCCGTCGTTCCAGGTGAAGCAGGCACATCGAGCAGACACAGGGGGCGGGCCGATGACTGGCACGAGCGTGCGGATCGACGGGAACACACTGCGGCTGCCGGGCGGTGCGGCGGTGCGGTTCGTGCGCACCCTGCGGCTGCCCGAGACGGGCACGCATCCGCTGCCGCCGGGGCTCGGCGAGTTCCCGGTGCGCCGCGTCTGCGACTATCCCGACACGGTGCCGGAGCAGTGGGGGGCCCGCGGCGGGGTGATGCTGCCGGTGTATCTGCGCGAGGCGATGTGGCTGAGCTTCGGGAGCACCACCGAGCCCGCCGCCCTCCAGGTCGGGGTGGGCAAGGTGTGCGCGGTCTCCGGGAAGCCCTGGAGCGACCGGCTCACCCGTGACCCGCAGAACTACGTGGTGCTGCCCCGCCAGCCGTGGCTGGACGGCATCAACTCCGGCAAGGGGACGGTCCGCCAGTTCGTCGCCGTGCCGCTCGGGCTGGGCGCGACCGTCGAGGGGCAGGTCACGGGCGAGGAGGTCTGGGGCGGCGTCCAGCTGCAGTCCTTCCCGCTGGCCGAGGAGCGGCTGACCGAGTGGCGGGAGGCGCAGCGGCGGCTGCGGTCGGTGAGCAGGCCCGCCATGGGTTACGGCGCTGCCGTGCCCATGGCGATGGCCGCGCCCGCCGCTCCTGCGGGGGCACCCCGCAGCGCTCCGGCGATGGGGCTCGGCGTCGGCGGTTCCATGCGCCAGGAGGTCTACCGCGACGACCGGCCGCTGTCGGACTGGGCGGAGACACCGGCCGGCCGGGTGTTCGTGCACCTGGTGACACCGCCCGAGTGGCGCCGCATCACCGGGGAGGCTCCCCCGCCGTCGCCCGTGGACCGCGCCGCGTACACCAACGCGGGGCTGCCCTGGTTCGACTACTACGACCAGGACGCGGAGGACCTCGCCCCGACGGATCCGCTCGAGGGCGTGAAGCCGGTCGGCGACTGGCTCGGGGACGATCACGAGCCCTGGCAGCCGCCGGGATCGCACCAGGTCGAGCAGCTGGGGGACGCACCGGGCAAGCCGGTCCAGGACGGCGACTGGTAGCGGGCCGCGGGGGCTCGGGTTGCACGGGGCGCGTGATCCGGGTGAAGGTGGCTGTCACGACCGCGACGATCGATCACCCGGGGTGCGCAGGGATGGGCAGTGCGAACGGCGGCTGCAGCAGGCGCGGCTTCGTCGGCGTTCTCGCGGGAGCCGCCTCGGGGCTCGTCGGCTGCTCGACGTCATCCGGATCGTCGTCGGAGCCGGTGCCCTCGCAGCCTCCCGGCTCCCCCGGGACGGTCTCACCGAGCCCGGCGAAAACACCGTCAGCGCCGGCTCCGGCCGGCCCCCGCCCCCTCTACCTCGGCACCTACACCTCCGTCGAGGGCGGCGGCAACGGCATCGGCGTCGCCAGGTACGACCCCGGCAGCGGGCGTATCACCGGCACCGGCACGATCACCGGCGTCACCAACCCCTCGTATCTCGCGCTGCATCCCGACGGTCGCACGCTGTACGCGGTCGCCGAGCAGGACGCCGGTGCCGTGACCGCCGTACGCCTGTCCGACCGCAAGATCCTGGGGAGCCGCGGCACCGGCGGGGCGGGGCCGTGTCATCTCTCGGTGCATCCGGGCGGCCGCTGGCTGCTCAGCGCGAACTACGGCTCCGGCAGTGTGGCCGTGCATCCGATCGACTCCTCGGGAGCGCTCGGCGAGCGCAGAGATACGGTCACGCACTCCAGTCCGGCGCCGGGGCCCGGCCAGGAGGGCCCGCACGCCCACCAGTTCCTCACCAGTCCCGACGGCGGCCATGTGCTCGCTGTCGACCTGGGCACGGACACCGTCTACAGCTATCGCCTGAACGAACGGACCGGCACTCTCACGGAGGTCTCGCGGGCGCAGACCAGGGCCGGTGCCGGACCGCGCCATCTCACCTTCCATCCCGGGGGCCGGTACGCCTACCTGGCCAACGAGGCCGACAACACGGTGGCGGTCTGCGCCTACGACCGCAGGACCGGCCGCCTCTCCGTCGGGGCGGCGCAGTCCACGGGAACGGGCTCGGGCACGAACTACCCGGCACAACTGCTGGTCACCGCGAACGGCTCGTACGCCTATCTCGCCAACCGGGGCCACAACAGCCTCACGCGCTACGCGGTGGAGGCGGACGGCGCCCGGCTCCGGCTGCTCGACACGGTTCCGGTGAACGGCGACTTCCCGCGGCAGATCGCCTTTTCGCCGGACGGGACACTGCTGTTCACGGCGAACCAGAGGTCCAGCAACGTCAGCGTGTTCCGCATGAACACAGCGAGCGGTGACCTGCGGTCCGCCGGCCGGCCGTTCGCCTCACCCGTCGCGGTCTGTGCGCTGCCGCTGTAGGGCACGCGGGCAGGACGCGGCGCTCGCCTGCTTCAGCAGGACGTGCATGCGCTCCGTCAGCCGTGCCACGTCGTCCGCGGGAGCGTGGAAGGGCAGGCGTACGTCGCCGTGGGCGCGGGCGCGCTCGATGCGCAGCGTCAGTCCGTGCCGGTCCACGGCGAGGGGCTGGACTCGGACCGCGCCGTGCAGGCTGTCGGCGTCGACGAGCCGGGTGAGCCGCTCGACCGCGTCGGGGTGGCAGTCGGCGAGGTGGGTGAGCAGCCGGGCCTCGGCCGTGGCGAGCGGGTCGGGCTCGGCGGCGGCGAACTCGTCGAGGTCGACGACCACCGCGCCGGACGGCCGGCGCAGCACCACGCGCGTGGCCTTGAACTCCAGCCGGCCGTCCCCGGGGACGAACCAGCCGGCGATCCACAGCCGGGCGCGGATACGGCTGCGCACGGGGACGGGTGCCACGTCGGCGAACTCCAGGACGGCGGACGGCTCGCCGCGGGGCGCGCAGATCGCGGCCGCGACCAAGGTGCTGTCCTCGGGCACGTCCAGTGTCACCCGCCCGTCCTCGGCGACGGTGTGCGCGCCGACGAACTCCTCCCGGCCGCCCTCGGCGGTCACCGCGCAGGACCACGAGGCGGCGAGCACCGACCGGGCGTGTTCCGCCGCGGAAGGCGCGGCCGTCCAGGTTTGGCTGTCACCCATCCATTCCCTCCCAAGGTAAGGCTTGCCTAACCTATCGAAGATCGGCGGCGAAGCCAACCGTGGGACGCGTGACGGACGTGCGCATTCCGGTCAGGGCCTGAGAACGCCGAGCAGGGCCCGCGCGCACAGATCGCGCACCTGTTCCCGGGAGAGGTCCGAGCCTCTCAGCCACTCCAGACAGACGGCCGTGGTGAAGGCCAGCCAACCGCGGACGGCCAGCTGAAGGTCGGGGCGCTCTTCGGCCTGGGCCCCGAACTCCGGATCCGCGGCCAGCGCCGCCAGGATCTGCCGCTCCTGTGCGGCCAGCGCCCGCTGGTAGACCTTGCGGACGGACTGGTCCCCCGCGGCGTCGGCACGGTGGAAGGCGCGGTAGCCGTGCGCGTGTGCCGACACGTACTCCAGATAGGTGTCCAGCCCCGCGGTGAGCTGCTCGCGCACCGGGACGCCGGGCACGGCCGCGGTCATGGCCAGCATCCGCCCGCTCTCGCGCTCGACGACCGCCGCGAAGAAGTCCCGCTTCGTCGGGAAGTAGTGATAGAGCAGCCCGCGCGAGACACCGGCGATCTCCGCGACCTGCTCGATCCACACCTCGTCGTACGGGCTCTCCGAGAACAGCCGCGCCCCCACCGACAGGAGCTGCTCCCGGCGCTCCTCGGTGCTGAGCCTGCGGCGCGTGCGCTCGCCCTGCTTCCCGGCCATGCCCGCACCTTACTTGACGCCGGTTCAACAACGGGATCAGACTGAGCCGCGTTGTTGAACCCACGTACAACGCGCTCAACTGCCGCTGGATCAAGGGAGATCTCGTCATGGCGGAGACGACGACAAGGGCCGCGCAGCCGAGGGGTTTCCGCAGTGCCGAGCTGGGCTGGCCGGAGCTGCACCGCATTCCGCACCCGCCGCGCCGACTCCCCCTGCTCGGTGACGTCCTCGGCGTCAACCGGGCCACCCCGCTCCAGGACTCCCTGCGCTTCGCTCGCCAATTGGGGCCGATCTACCGGCGCAAGGCGTTCAACAGGGAGTTCGTGTTCGTCTGGGGTGCCGAGCTGGTGGCGGATCTGGCGGACGAGGCGCGGTTCGCGAAGCATGTCGGCCTGGGGGTCGCCAATCTGCGGCCGGTCGCCGGCGACGGGCTGTTCACCGCGTACAACCACGAGCCGAACTGGCAGCTGGCACACGACGTGCTGGCACCGGGCTTCAGCCGCGAGGCGATGGAGGCCTACCACCCGATGATGCTGGCCGTCGCCGGGCGGCTGACGGACCACTGGGACCGCGAGCAGGCGGCGGGCCGGTCGGTGGACGTCCCCGCCGACATGACCAAACTGACGCTGGAGACCATCGCGCGGACCGGGTTCGGCCATGACTTCGGCTCCTTCGAGCGGGACCGGCCGCATCCCTTCGTGACGGCCATGGTGGGCACCCTGACCTACGCACAGCGCCTCAACTCCGTGCCCTTCCCGGCTCTTCTGCGGCGTGCCGCGCAGCGCAACGCGGACGACATCGCCTACCTCAACCGCATGGTCGACGACCTGGTCAGGGCCCGGCGCGCGGTGGGCGGGGACGGCGACCTTCTCGACCGGATGCTGGAGACGGCCCACCCGGAGACCGGTGAGCGGCTGTCGCCGGAGAACGTCCGCCGACAGGTCATCACCTTCCTGGTCGCAGGTCACGAGACGACGTCGGGTGCGCTCTCCTTCGCCCTGCACTACCTCTCCCGGCACCCCGAGGTCGCGGCACGCGCGCGTGCCGAGGTGGACCGCGTCTGGGGCGCGGCCGCCGTGCCGGGGTACGACCAGGTGGCGAAGCTGCGGTACGTGCGCCGGGTGCTGGACGAGTCGCTGCGGCTGTGGCCCACGGCACCCGCGTTCGCCCGGGAGGCCCTCCAGGACACCGTGCTGGCCGGGCGGCACCCGATGCGCCGCGGGGCGTGGACGCTGGTGCTCACGCCGATGTTGCAGCGCGACCCCGACGTGTGGGGCGCAGACGCCGAGCGGTTCGATCCGGACCGCTTCGACCCCAAGGCCGTACGCTCGCGTCCCCCACATGTCTTCAAGCCGTTCGGCACCGGGGCCCGGGCCTGCATCGGGCGGCAGTTCGCGCTCCACGAGGCCACGCTGGTGCTCGGTCTGCTGCTGCGCCGCTACGAGCTGCGGGCCGACCCCGGCTACCGGCTCAGCGTGACCGAGCGGCTGACGCTGATGCCGGAGGGGCTGCGGCTGCGCCTGGAACGGCGGGCGGGCAGTGGCGCTACGGCCGCCCCCGGGGCGGATTCCGACGAGGTCGCGGCCGCCTCGGAGTCACGCTGTCCAGTGTCCAGGGCGGGTGACTGAGTCCGGCAGCCGGGTGCCGGCGTTGCCCCGGGCCGCGTTCAGCTGGGGCTGGGTGAGGAAGAAGGCGCCCGTCAGGTCCGCGTCCGTCAGGTCGGCGTCGCGCAGATCGGCACCGATCAGATCCGCGCCGCGCAGGTCGGCTCCGGTGAGGTCGGCCGCTATGAGGTAGGCCCCGCGAAGGCTGGCTCCGCGCAGGTCGGCGCCCTTGAGACGGGCGCCCATCAGATCCGCGCCCCGGCGGTTCTTCTTTCTGTCAGCGGCACCGGATCCGGCCCGCACCAGCTCACTGGTCCTGAGCAGAAGGACGTTGACCTCCTGCCGGTGCGCGGGGACGTCCAGCGCGGCGAGTTCTTCGGCGGTCCCCCGGGTGAGCGCGTCGGTCCGCTCCAGCATGCGGCGCAGGTCGGCGTGGACCGGGCGGGCGGCGGGCAGGGTGAGTGCCTCGGTGAGGTACCAGAGCAACTCGTGGAGCTGGCGCACGACCGGGAAGACGTCGAACATCCGGCGGGCGTCCTCGCGCGGGCCGGTACGCCAGTCCCGGCCGCCGAAGGTGACCTGCGAGACCTTCTGTCCGGCGCCGAAGCAGTCGTAGACCGTGCATCCGGTGTAGCCCTCGACGCGCAGCTTCGCGTGGATGCCGCACCGGTGGTCGTCCCGGAGGTTCGGGCAGGGCGTGCCGGCCGGCTTGTCGCGGGCGAAGTCCGCGGAGGCCGTGAAGGGCAGGGCGACACAGCACAGGCCGAAGCACCGCGCGCAGTCGCCGCTGAGGTCGATCAATTGTTCTTGCATCGCCGCCCAGCCTAACGGCCCGCCGACCGGCCGACCTGACGAGAACTCACCGATGAGATTCCGGCGATGTGGGGGTCTCCTCATCCAGCGGAAAACAAGCTCGGCTACCACAGAGATATAGGCCGAACCGAGGCAGGAGCCGAACGCATCGAGGAGATGTCATGTGCAGCCATCAGCCCCCGTGTCCCACCGCCGACAGCCCCTGTCACCACACCGCGGTGATCGTCTCGGCCCATCCCGAACAGGGCTGGAGCCTGCTGTGCAACGGCACCATCGTCTTCGACGACACCGGTGAACTCCTGCCGGACGGGCGGGTCGTGAGCCCGCACCGCACACCTGGCACGCTGGCCACGGCCGCCTGAGTCAATACCGTTGTGCCTTCGCCACCTTGGGTATCAGTACCGGCTCGGTGGGCTTGCGGCTGACGGCGACCGGCTGGGCCCTCTCCCCCGGCTCGAGGTCCTCGGCGCCGACGTACCGGGTCTCGGCCACCTTGCCGGACGAGTCCAGGAAGTCGACCTGGGCGGCGTACGAGGCCGTCTTGTCGGTCTTGTTGGTGATGGTGACGACGACGGCGAGCAGACCGCCGGTCTCGGAGCGCGGCTTGCCGGTCATGGTGACGTCGGACATCGCGTTGCCCGCTCCGTCGACCTTGGCGAGCTCGGTCCGCGCGGCCTTGTTGGCCAGCTCCACCTCCGCGGAGACGGAGGCCTCGAAGGAGGAGGCGGCAGCCGAGGCGGACGCGGCCCGCTTCGAGGCCTCGGCCCGCACCGAGGCCTTGGCGGACGCGAGCGCGGAGGCCACGTTGCCGGAGAAGGAGGCCGTGTCCGGGGCCGTGGGCCTGGCGGAGGACGTCGACGAGCCACCGGAGTCGTCGTTGCAGGCCGCCAGGGTGAGCGCGCTCGCGGCGGTCAGGGCCACGGCGAGGGCGGCGATCCGGGACCGTCCGTGGGGTGACGGTGTGCTCATCGACTGACGTCCTCTCGACTCCGGCGTCGACACATGGCCGAAATGAGCCTTATGCCGGAATCGAGAGTGCGGCATGCCGCCGCCCACGGGCCGTCCGGGTGTCCGGCGTCAGGCCTCCTCGCGGGCGAGGGCGAGCAGCCGGTCCAGGACGCGGGGGCCGCCCGCGCGGACTCCGTCGTGCTCGAACTCGTCCGTCACCCAGGTGCGCAGACCGCGGATCGCGCGGGCGGTCTCGAGGGAGTGGGCCGTGTCGACGTACATGTCGTCGTGGTAGACGGCGGCGGCGACCGGGACCTCGTTGGCGGCCAGGCGGGCCGGGTCGTACAGGGGCTGCCAGTCGGTGCGGGCGGCGAGGAGTTCGGCCGTCTCGCGCAGCGGGCGCAGGGCCGGGTCGCAGTCGAACAGCCAGGGATGGATGGACTCGCCGGTGAACAGCAACGGCTCGTCGCCGGCGAGGGACTTGGCCGCGTCGAACTGCGGGAACTCGGCGCGCACCCGTTCGGCCGACCAGGCGGTGGGCCGCTCGCCCTGGCCGTAGGTGGCCTCGTGGACGAGGGCGTAGAGCGGGTGGGGCGCGTAGGAGAGGAGGCCCTGGACCTCTTCCTGGAAGGCGTCGGAGAGCTCGGGCCCCCGCGGCGTGCGGACGAACGCGTGCTCCAGGAGGTAGTGCAGCCGGTGGCTGCCCTCGCTGCCGCCGAGGAGGATGCCGAGCGACTGGAAGGCCTCGACGGTCAGCCGGTAACCGTTCGGCAGGGTCACGTCGTGGGTGAGGAGGTGGTCGCCGATACGGCGGGCCCGCTCGACGTCCTGCGGATAGCGGGCGTAGTGCGCCGCGACCTTGCGCTCCACGCGCGGGTAGGCGGCCCGGTACACGTCGTCGGCGTGGGCGTCGAGAGAGGGCAGACCGCCGGTGATGACGGCGGCGGCGAGACCCTCGGGGGCGAAGGACAGATAGGTCGTCGTGCAGAAGCCGCCGAAGCTCTGCCCGAGGACGGTCCAGGGGGCGCCGCCGGTCACCTGGGCGCGGATCGCCTCGCAGTCGCGGACGATGGAATCGGCGCGGAAGCGGGCCAGGTAGTCGGCCTGTTCGGCGGGGCCGCCGCGCAGCGGGAGCGTCTGGCGGTTGGCCGGTGTGGAGTGGCCGGTGCCGCGCTGGTCGAGCAGGAGGACGCGGTACTCCTTCAGGGCCCGGCCGAACCAGGCCCCCTTGCCGACGAAGCGGTTCGCCCCGAAGCCCGGGCCGCCCTGGAGATAGACCAGCCACGGCAGGTCCTGTCCCGCCTTGTCGCTCGCGACGGCCTCGCGGGCGTAGAGCTCGATCGTCTCCCCGGCCGGGTCGTCGTGGTCGAGGGGGACGGTGAAGCGGCGGTCGGTGAGGACGAGGCCGGGCTGG
Source organism: Streptomyces canus (assembly GCF_030816965.1). NCBI lineage: Bacteria > Bacillati > Actinomycetota > Actinomycetes > Kitasatosporales > Streptomycetaceae > Streptomyces > Streptomyces canus. The sequence continues at coordinate 9,486,201 of NZ_JAUSYQ010000002.1, read as the reverse complement.
CGGTAGGTCGCGGTCAACAGGGCTCCCGGGACGGACGGACATTCTGTGGACGCGTCCCAGTTCAGCACATGTTCGTCCGCCGTCCGACCCCTTCGATCATGAAATCTTACTGACTCTCGGGTCAGCGGGCCGCCAGGCTGGAGCGCCGCACCACCAGTTCGGGCTGGAGCACCACCCGGCGGTGGTCGTGCCGCTTGCCGGTGGTCTCCGCCTCCGTCTCCTCCAGAAGCAGTTCGGCGGCCAGGGCGCCCATCGTGACGGCGGGCTGCCGGACCGAGGTGAGGGGGACGGCCGCGGCGGCGGCGAACTCGATGTCGTCGTAGCCGACGATGGCGAGGTCGTCGGGGACCGTGATCCCCGCCGCGTACATGGCCTGCAGGACGCCGAGGGCGAGCAGGTCGTTGGCGCAGAACACGGCGGTCGGGCGGTCGGCCAGGCCGAGGAGACGGGCGCCGGCGTCCCGGCCCGCGGCCACGTCGAGCCGTTCGGTGGGCAGCTCGCGCAGGTTCTCGGGGCCCAGGCCCGCCTCGGACAGCGCGTTGAGGGCGCCGGTGCGGCGGTCGCGGACCTGGTTGAGGCCGGGCGGGCCGCTGACGTAGGCGATGGAGCGGTGCCCGGCGTCCACGAGGTGGCGGACGGCCAGGGCGCCGCCGGCGACGTCGTCGACGGAGACCGAGCACTCGGTGGTGCCTTCGGCGACCCGGTCGACGAGGACGAAGGGGATGCCGTGGCGGCGGAAGGAGTCGATGTTGCGGCCGGAGGCGTCGGTCGGGGTGAGCAGGACGCCCCGGACCCGCTGCTCCGCGAAGAGGGACAGGTACTCCGCCTCCTCGCTCGCGCTCTGGGCGCTGTTGCAGACCATGACGCCGAGGCCGTCCTCGCGGGCGGCCCGCTCGGCGCCGCGCGCGACGTCGACGAAGAAGGGGTTGCCCATGTCGAGCACGAGCAGACCCATGATCCGGCTGCGGCCCGCGCGCAGTTGACGCGCGGACTCGCTGCGGACATAGCCGAGCCGGTCTATCGCGGACAGGACGCGCGCCCGGGTCTCGGTGGCGACGGAGTCCGGACGATTGATGACGTTCGAGACCGTGCCGACGGAGACTCCGGCGGCGCGGGCGACGTCCTTGATACCCACCGACTGGGCCATCGGGCAGGGACCTCCAGGAAGACGGGGGGCGACAGGACGACCTTCACATTATCGTCGAGCCGCCCCCACACCGGTCACGATCAGGCAGGCAGTGCGAAGTCGACGACGTGGAGCGCCGAGGGGGTCGTACCGCTCGACTTCTCCTGGTACATGAACGACAGCACGTTGCTCTGTGCGACCCGCATCTCGTCGATCACGACCTCGCCGAAGGCGTTGAGGCCGCTGCCGTCGAACAGGACCGTCCAGTCGGTGTACCCGGACGCCTTGGAGGCGCCGGCGATCCTGCCGAACGGGAAGATCGCGTAGGCGTTGTCGTACTTGTCCAGGATCAGTTTGGTGCGCTGGCTGGAGCCGAGCACGACCGGTATCTCGGTCTTCTGCCAGGTGCCCGAGGAGTTCTTGCGGACGTGGAATGCGCGGCCGTTGGCGGTGCGGTCGGAGACGTAGTTCGTGGTGCACTGACCGAAGCGGCCGGGGACGTACGAGATGATCGCGTGCGGCAGGCCCGAGGAGTCCGTGAACTGGCTCTCCTGGTTCATCAGGGAGTGGTCCGGGTTCAGCGCGTCGATGACCAGGCCGCTGTCGGTGACAGCGACCTTGTCGGAGCCGCCGGTGGTGCCGACGACGGTGCCGGCGTTGTTGCGCCAGGTGCGGCCGCGGTCGTCGGAGTAGACGTAGCCGGTGTCGTGGTTGGTGATGCCGCCGCTGTTGCACATCACGGCGCCGTTCTGCTCGCGCCAGGTGAAGAAGGAGTGCAGCCGGCCGTTCGTGTCGTAGTCGATGCCGTGCAGGTACATGTTGCGGGCCGTCGAGGAGCCGTGCTCGCTGGTGTAGGTGCCGGTGGAGGCGGACCACTCGCCGAGGTCGGTCCAGGTCGAACCGTCGTACTCCGCAAGGGCGTTGCGGCCGTTGCCGGATATCCCGGCCCGGTAGCTGAGCTGGAGCTTGCCGTCGGGGGTGGAGACGAACTGCGGGTAGGTGAACTGCGACGTGAGGGCCAGGCCGTCCAGGGTGGACTGGGGTGCGCCGAACCGGGCGGCGGTCCAGGTCAGTCCTGACGGGTTGTCCATGAGGCCGGCGACCGACTTGACGTAGGTGAAGCCGTCGCTGTGCGAGTCCATGTTGAGGTGGAGGCGGCCGTCCACCTTGGAGACGCCCATGGAGATGACGTTGTGGGAGTCGCTGGTCTTGAGGGTGTGTCCGACCTGGACGGTGGACCAGGTGCTCCCGCCGAGGACGCGGCGGCCGACGACGGCGTTCTTGTCGGCGGTGTACCAGACGGCGTACTGATAGCCCTTGTAGGTCAGCAGGCCGTTCTTCTGGAACGAGTTGTTGTTGACGAGGCCGTCGTAGGAGACGAAGAAGACGGCCTGGCTGTCGAGCGTGGTGGTGCCGGTCCGGGTGACGGAGGGGCCGGGGTCGGCGGCGCGGGCGGTGCCGCCGGTGAGCGCGGTGGTGGACATGGCGGACACGATGGCACCTGCGAGCAGTGTGCGTCTTTTCATGGTGCGGCTCCTGCGGTCCTGATGGGGAGGGTCAGGCGAGGTGGAACACCTCGGTGAGCGGTTTCATCGCCTCGTCCGGGCGGGCTCCGTCGAGGGACTCGAAGAACTCGCCCATCTCGGCCTGCCAGCGGGCGTTGACCTCGGTGGCTTCCATACCGGCCTTGGCGGCCTCGAAGTCCTCGGTCTCCAGATAGCCGACGAGCAGGCCGTCGTCGCGCAGGAAGAGCGAGTAGTTGTGCCAGCCGGTGGCCGAGAGTGCGTCGAGCATCTCCGGCCACACGGCGGCGTGTCGTTCGCGGTACTCGGCGAGCTTGTCCTGACGGACCTTGAGGAGGAAACAGACGCGCTGCATGAAGTACCGCTCCGGAACTAGAAGTTGAACTGGTCGATGTTCTTGGCGGTGAACACGGTCGGCTTGCCGAGGTTGATCACGCCGTCCTTGCCGATGGTGTACGTGGTGCCGCCGGCCTTGAAGGTCTCGCCCTCCTTGCCGGTGATCTGGCCGGAGACCAGGGCGACGGCGGTCTGGGCGGCGAGCGCGCCGAGCTTCGACGGGTCCCACAGCTCGAAGCCCTCGACGGTGCCGTTCTTGACGTACTTGCGCATGTCGTTGGGGGTGCCGAGGCCGGTCAGCTTGACCTTGCCCTTGTACTTGGAGCCGGAGAGGTACTGGGCGGCGGCCTTGATGCCGACGGTGGTCGGGGAGATGATCCCCTTCAGGTTCGGGTACTCCTGGAGCAGGCCCTGGGTCTGCTGGAAGGACTGCTGGGCGTCGTCATTGCCGTAGGCGACCTTGACGAGCTTGATGTTCTTGTACTTCGGGTCCTTGAGCTCGTCCTTCATGAAGTCGATCCAGGTGTTCTGGTTCGTCGCCGTCTGCGCGGCGGACAGGATCGCGATCTCGCCCTTGTAGCCGATCTGCTCGGCGAGCAGCTGCACCTCGGTGCGGCCCAGGTCCTCGGCGGAGGCCTGCGACACGAAGGCGTTGCGGCACTCCGGCTTGGTGTCGGAGTCGTAGGTGACGACCTTGATGTCGTTCGACATGGCCTGCTTGAGGGCGGTGCACAGGGCGCCCGGGTCCTGCGCGGAGACGGCCATCGCGTTCACCTGCTGCTGGGTGAGCGTGTTGACGTAGGAGACCTGCCCGGCGGTGTCGGTGGCGCTGGACGGACCGACCTCCTTGTACTTCGAGCCCAGCTCCGTCAGGGCCGCCTCGCCGCCCTTGTCGGCGGAGGTGAAGTAGGGGTTGTTGACCTGCTTGGGCAGGAAGCCGACGGTCAGGCCCTTCTTGGTGGCCGCGTTCGGGTCCGCCTTGGCGGTGGAGGCCGCCGAGGCGCCCTCGTCCTGCACGTCCTTCTTGGTGGTGCCGCCGCACGCGGTGAGCGCGAGGGCGAGGGAGGTGCCGGCGGCGAGGGCCGCGCAGGAACGGCGGAGGGATGACTTACGCATGACGGATCTTCCTTACGAGGGTGAGCGGATACGAGGTTTCCTTGAGCGCCCGGACCTATGCGGCCGGTGTGGGCGCCTTGGACGCCGGTGTCGAGGCGGCTCGGCGGCCGGCCCTCGCAACCGAGATCTGCCGTGCGACCCGCGGGCCGAGCACGGAGAGGACGAGCAGAACGCCGGTGACGACGATCTGGGACTGGGCGGAGACGTCCTGGAGGCTCATCACGTTCTGCAGTGCGCCGAGCAGGAAGACTCCCGCGATCGCACCGCCGAGCGTGCCCTTGCCTCCGTCGAAGTCGATACCGCCGAGCAGCACCGCGGCGACCACGGAGAGTTCGAGGCCGGTCGCGTTGTCGTAGCGGGCGCTGGCGTAGTGCAGCGCCCAGAAGATGCCGGTGAGCGAGGCCATCAGGCCGGTCACCGTGAACAGGATCAGCTTCTGGCGCTTGACCCGGATGCCCGCGAAACGCGCCGCCTCCTCGCTCGCACCGGTCGCGAACACCGACCGCCCGAACGGCGTGGCGTGCAGGACGACCACGGCGATCGCGAGCAGGACGACGAAGGGCAGGAAGGCCTGCGGGATGAACGTGTCCCCGATGCGACCCGCCGCGAAGTCCAGGTACTGCGTCGGGAAGTCGGTCACCGCGTCGGAGCCGAGCACGATCTGCGCGATGCCCCGGTAGGCGGCGAGGGTGCCGATGGTGACCGCGAGGGAGGGCAGGCCCAGCCGCGTCACGAGCAGGCCGTTGACCAGCCCGCACACCACACCGAGGACCAGGCAGATCGGGATGATCACCTCGATCGTCAGGCCCTGGTTCCACAGGGCGCCCATCACCGCGCCGGACAGACCCGCGGTGGAGGCGACCGAGAGGTCGATCTCGCCGGAGACCACGAGCATGGTCATCGGCAGGGCGATCAGCGCGATGGGCAGGGTGTTGCCGATCAGGAACGACAGGTTGAGGGCGTTGCCGAACCCGTCGACCGTTCCGAAGGACAGCAACAGGACCACGATCAGGAGGGCGCCGACGACCGTGTCCCAGCGGATCGCGCGGCTGAGGGACTCAGGCATGGCGGGCGTTCCTCTTCTTCAGGGCCAAGGCCACGCGCAGCGCGACGATCCGGTCGACCGCGATGGCGAGGATGAGCAGGATGCCGTTGATGGCGAGCACCCAGACCGAGCTGACGCCGAGGGCGGGCAGCACACTGTTGATGGAGGTCAGCAGCAGGGCGCCGAGAGCCGCGCCGTAGACGCTGCCGGAGCCACCGGTGAAGACGACACCGCCGACCACGACCGCGCTGACGACGGTCAGTTCGTAGCCGTTGCCGGTGCCCGAGTCGACGTTGCCGAACCGGGCCAGGTACATCGCGCCGGCGAGACCGGCGAGGCCGCCGCAGAAGGTGTACGCGGCCAGGATCCGCTTGCGCACCGGGATGCCGGCGAGCCGCGCGGCCTCGGGGTTGGAGCCGAGTGCGTACAGCTCGCGTCCGCTGCCGAAGTGCTTGAGGTAGTAGGCGGTGGCGATGAGCACGGCCAGCGCGATCAGGGCCAGGTAGGGCACCGCGGAGATGCCGCCGGAGCCGAAGTTCACGAAGCTGTCCGGAAGGTCGGCCGCCGTGATCTGGCGGGAGCCGACCCAGATGGAGTCGATGCCCCGGATGATGTAGAGCGTGCCGAGGGTGACCACGAGCGCGGGCACCTGGCCGAGGCTGACGAGAAGGCCGTTGAGCAGGCCGAAGCCGACGCCGAACAGGACCGCGAGCCCGATCGCCACGACGGGGTTCCCGCCGCCCTGGAGGTAGGTACCGGCGGCGAAGGCGCTGATCCCGAGGATGGAGCCGACCGAGAGGTCGACGTTCCTCGTGATGACCACCAGGGACTGTCCGGTGGCGACCAGGACCAGGATGGTGGCGTTCAGCAGCAGGTCCTTGATGCCCTGCTCGGTGAGGAAGTCGCTGTTCCCGATCTGGGTGACGACGATCATCACCAGGAACACGGCCAGGATGGCGAGCTCGCGCATCTTGAAGACGCGGTCGACGAGCCGGGTGGCACCGGCTTTCGGCACCTCGGCGGGAGGGGCCTGCTGGGGGGTGGTGACCGTCATGCGGCGGCCCTCCCGGTGGCTGCGGCCATCACGGTTTCCTCGGTGGCGTCGGAGCGCGGGATCTCGGCGGTGAGGCGGCCCTCGTGCATCACGAGCACGCGGTCGGCCATGCCGAGGATCTCGGGCAGGTCGGAGGAGATCATCAGGATGGCCACCCCGTCGGCGGCCAGCTCGCTGAGCAGCCGGTGGACCTCGGCCTTGGTGCCGACGTCGATGCCGCGGGTCGGCTCGTCGACGATGAGCACCTTGGGGCCGGTGGCCAGCCACTTGGCGAGGACGACCTTCTGCTGGTTGCCGCCCGACAGGGTGTTGACGGTGTCGGCGATTCTGGCGTACTTCACCTGGAGCTTGACCGCCCAGTCGAGTGAACGACTGCGTTCGGCGCCGCGGTCCATGAGGCCGGCCTTGACGGTCGTGCGCAGGCCGGTGAGGCCGATGTTGCGCTCGATGGACATGTCCATCACGAGGCCCTGGGCGCGCCGGTCCTCGGGGACCAGGGCGAGCCCTGCGGCCATCGCGGTGGAGGGGGCGCCGTTGACCAGGGCCTTGCCGTCCACGGAGACCTCGCCGGCGTCCCAGCGGTCGATGCCGAACACGGCTCGGGCGACTTCGGTACGGCCCGCTCCGACGAGTCCCGCGAGGCCGACGATCTCGCCCTGCCTGACCTCGAAGGAGACGTCGGTGAAGACACCCTCCCGGGTCAGCCGGCTCACCGTGAGCGCGACCTCGCCGGCCCGCACGTCCTGCTTGGGGTACAGCTCGTCGAGGTCGCGGCCGACCATGCGGCGGACGAGGTCGTCCTCGGTCATGCCCTCGATCGGCTCGCTGGCGATCCAGGCGCCGTCGCGCAGGGTGGTGACCCGCCGGCAGATCTGGAAGATCTCCTCCAGGCGGTGCGAGATGAACAGGACGGCGGCGCCCTGCTCGCGCAGCGTCTTGACGACGCCGAAGAGGCGGGCCACCTCGCTGCCGGTGAGGGCGGCGGTCGGCTCGTCCATGATCAGGACCCGGGCCTCGAAGGACAGCGCCTTGGCGATCTCGACGATCTGCTGGTCGGCGATGGACAGGCCGCGCGCCGGGCGGTCGGGGTCGAGCTCGACCCCGAGACGCTGCATCAGCGCCAGGGTCGCGGCGTGCGTGGCCTTGTGGTCGATCCGGCCGAGGGCGCGCCGGGGCTGGCGGCCCATGAAGATGTTCTCGGCGATCGACAGGTCGGGGAAGAGCGTGGGCTCCTGGTAGATCACGGCGATCCCGGCGTCGCGGGCGTCACCGGGACCGTGGAAGACGACCGGCTCGCCGTCGAGCACGACCTGGCCGGTGTCCGGCCGGTGCACTCCCGCGAGGGTCTTGATGAGGGTCGACTTGCCCGCGCCGTTCTCGCCGGCGAGGGCGTGTACCTCCCCGGGAAACAGCTCCAGGGAGACGTCCCGCAGGGCGCGAACCGCGCCGAAGGACTTCGAAATGTCCCTGAGCGCGAGAACCGGGGCCGGACCCGTGGTGGACGGGTGGGTCATTGGGGGCTCCTCGACGACGCCGGCGGGACGACCCTCTCGGCGTCGTGAAAGGTTTCAACTTGGTTGCCGGGACGTTAGGCATGGAGCGCATGTCACGTCAATGGGTTCGTGTCGAAAATGTTTCGATGGACTCAGGTCACGGCAGGGTCACAGGCAACAGCCTTGGTCGCAGGGGTTGACACCCCTTCGAGGTCACCATACTTTCGCGTCTTGAATCGTTTCACAGTGAAGCTGTTCGCAAGCCCTTCGGACCCGACGTCACAGGAGCCCTCAAGTGACCGAGCTCGCCGCGGTGAAGGCCGCTCTCAAGACCCAGGCAGTCGAGACGCCGTCGTGGGCGTACGGGAACTCCGGAACCCGCTTCAAGGTCTTCGCCCAGCAGGGGGTACCGCGTACTCCGCAGGAGAAGCTGGAGGACGCGGCGCAGGTGCACGCGTTCACCGGGGTGGCCCCGACCGTGGCCCTGCACATCCCCTGGGACAAGGTCGAGGACTACGCCGCGCTGGCGAAGTTCGCCGAGGAGCGGGGCGTGAAGCTGGGCGCCATCAACTCCAACACGTTCCAGGACGACGACTACAAGCTGGGCAGCATCTGCCATCCCGACGCCTCCGTGCGACGGAAGGCTCTCGATCATCTGCTGGAGTGCGTCGACATCATGGACGCGACCGGGTCCCAGGACCTGAAGCTGTGGTTCGCCGACGGCACGAACTATCCCGGTCAGGATGATCTGCGGGCCCGGCAGGACCGGCTGTCCGAAGGCCTGTCCGAGGTGTACGACCGTCTGGGGGACGGGCAGCGGATGCTGCTCGAGTACAAGTTCTTCGAGCCGGCCTTCTACTCGACGGACGTGCCGGACTGGGGGACGGCGTACGCGCACTGTCTGAAGCTCGGCCCCAAGGCGCAGGTCGTCGTCGACACCGGGCACCACGCGCCTGGCACCAACATCGAGTTCATCGTCGCCACGCTGCTGCGGGAGGGGAAGCTCGGCGGGTTCGACTTCAACTCGCGGTTCTACGCCGACGACGACCTCATGGTGGGGGCGGCCGATCCGTTCCAGCTGTTCCGGATCATGTACGAGGTCATCCGTGGCGGCGGGTACACGTCCGACGTCGCCTTCATGCTCGACCAGTGCCACAACATCGAGGCGAAGATTCCGGCGATCATCCGGTCCGTCATGAACGTCCAGGAAGCGACCGCCAAGGCGCTCCTGGTCGACCGGGACGCTCTTGCCGTGGCTCAGCGCGAGGGTGACGTGCTGGAGGCGAACGCGGTGCTGATGGACGCGTACAACACCGACGTGCGGCCGCTGCTTGCCGAGGTGCGGGAAGAGATGGGGTTGGACGCCAATCCGATTGCCGCGTACAAGCGGTCCGGGTGGGCCGAGAAGATCGTGGCCGAGCGGGTTGGCGGGGAGCAGGCCGGGTGGGGGGCGTAAGCGTCTGCCGGGTTCCATTCGTTGCGGGGTGCGGGCCGGTTCGTGGCCGGTCGCGCCCACGCGGCGGAGCCGCACATTGATGCAGCCCCGCACCCCTAGGGAAGTAATCTCACCCTCTTTTCAGTAAGGACTGGAAGTTCATGGCAATCCATCCCGAAGCCGCCGCTCTCCTCGCTCGGTCCCACCGGCTCGGCTCCGACGCCCGCAACACCAACTACGCCGGCGGCAACGCGTCCGCCAAGGGCACCGACACCGACCCCGTCACCGGGGGTGATGTGGAGCTGATGTGGGTCAAGGGGTCCGGGGGTGACCTCGGGACGCTCACCGAAGGTGGGCTCGCCGTGCTGCGGCTCGATCGGATGCGGGCGCTCGTCGACGTGTACCCGGGTGTCGAGCGCGAGGACGAGATGGTCGCCGCGTTCGACTACTGCCTGCACGGCAAGGGCGGCGCGGCTCCGTCCATCGACACCGCCATGCACGGGCTGGTCGAGGCCGCCCATGTCGATCATCTGCACCCGGACTCCGGTATCGCGCTGGCCTGTGCCGCCGACGGGGAGAAGCTGACCGCCGAGTGTTTCGGCGACACCGTCGCGTGGGTGCCGTGGCGGCGCCCAGGGTTCCAGCTGGGGCTGGACATCGCCGCCATCAAGGCCGCCAACCCGCAGGCGATCGGTGTCGTCCTCGGCGGGCACGGGATCACCGCCTGGGGTGACACCGCCGAGGAGTGCGAGCGGAACTCGCTGCACATCATCCGGACCGCCGAGAAGTTCCTGGAGGAGCGCGGCAAGGCCGAACCCTTCGGGCCCGTCATCGAGGGCTACGGCGCCCTTGGCGAGGCCGACCGGCGGGAGCGGGCGGCCGCCCTCGCGCCGTACGTCCGCGCCGTCGCCTCCCAGGACAAGCCGCAGGTCGGGCACTTCAACGACTCCGAGGCCGTTCTGGAGTTCCTGGCCCGTGCCGAGCACCCCCGGCTCGCCGCGCTCGGAACCTCCTGCCCCGACCACTTCCTGCGGACCAAGGTGCGGCCGCTCGTCCTGGACCTGCCGCCGACGGCTCCGCTGGAGGAGGCCATCGCGCGGCTCGACGTCCTGCACGCCGAGTACCGCGAGGAGTACGCCGCCTACTACCAGCGGCACGCGCTGCCCGACTCCCCCGCCATGCGCGGCGCCGACCCGGCGATCGTGCTCGTCCCGGGTGTCGGCATGTTCTCCTTCGGCAAGGACAAGCAGACCGCCCGCGTCGCGGGTGAGTTCTATGTCAACGCGATCAACGTGATGCGGGGCGCCGAGGCCGTCTCGGCGTACGCGCCCATCGAGGAGTCCGAGAAGTTCCGCATCGAGTACTGGGCCCTCGAGGAGGCCAAGCTCCAGCGGATGCCGAAGCCCAAGCCGCTCGCGACACGCGTGGCGCTGGTGACCGGCGCCGGCAGCGGTATCGGGAAGGCCATCGCGCAGCGCCTGGTCGCCGAGGGGGCGTGCGTCGTCGTCGCGGACCTCAACGCCGAGAACGCCTCCGCCGTCGCCGAGGAGCTCGGCGGGCCCGACAAGGCCGTCGCCGTGACCGTCGACGTCACGTCCGAGGAGCAGATCGCCGAGTCGTTCCGCGCCGCGGTACTGGCCTTCGGTGGGGTGGACCTCGTCGTGAACAACGCCGGCATCTCGATCTCCAAGCCGCTCCTGGAGACCTCTGCCAAGGACTGGGACCTCCAGCACGACATCATGGCGCGCGGTTCCTTCCTGGTGTCGCGGGAGGCGGCCCGGGTGATGATCGCGCAGAAGCTGGGTGGCGACATCGTCTACATCGCCTCCAAGAACGCCGTCTTCGCCGGGCCCAACAACATCGCCTACTCCGCCACCAAGGCCGACCAGGCCCACCAGGTGCGGCTGCTGGCCGCCGAACTGGGCGAGCACGGCATCCGCGTCAACGGTGTCAACCCGGACGGCGTGGTGCGTGGATCCGGGATCTTCGCCGGCGGCTGGGGTGCCAAGCGCGCGGCCGTGTACGGCGTGGAGGAGGAGAAGCTGGGCGAGTTCTACGCACAGCGGACCATCCTCAAGCGCGAGGTGCTCCCCGAGCACGTGGCCAACGCCGTGTTCGCACTGACCGGCGGGGAGCTGACGCACACCACCGGGCTGCACATCCCGGTCGACGCCGGCGTCGCGGCCGCCTTCCTGCGATGAGCGCATCCGTGAAGTCGTACGCCGCGGTCGACCTCGGCGCGTCCAGCGGACGTGTCATGGTCGGCCGCGTCGGCCCCGACAGCCTGGAGCTGTCCGAGGCACACCGGTTCGTGAACCGTCCGGTCCGGGTCCCGGAGGGCCTGCGCTGGGACATCCTCTCGCTGTACGGCGGTGTCCTGGACGGGCTGCGGGCCGCCGGGCAGGTCGACTCCGTCGGTATCGACAGCTGGGCCGTGGACTACGGGCTGCTGGACACCGGCGGGGCGCTGCTCGGCAACCCGGTGCACTACCGGGACTCCCGTACCGAAGGGGTCGCGCAGAAGGTGTGGGCGACCGTGCCCGCGCCGGAGCTCTATGCGGCGACCGGGCTCCAGTACGCGCCGTTCAACACGCTGTACCAGCTCGTGGCGGACCGGCTCGTGGGCGCTCAGCGGCTGTTGCTCATTCCCGACCTGCTCACCTACTGGCTGACCGGCGAGCAGGGCACCGAGCTGACCAACGCCTCGACCACCCAGCTCATCGATCCCCGGACGCGGGCGTGGTCGTACGACATCGCCGGGCGGGTCGGGATCGACCTGGAGCTGTTCGCGCCGCTGCGGCAGCCGGGTGATCCCGCGGGTCTGCTGCGGCCCGAGGTTCTGGAGGAGACCGGACTCCGCGGGCCCGTGCCCGTGACGGCCGTCGGATCGCACGACACCGCCTCCGCGGTGGCCGCCGTGCCCGCGTCCGGCGAGCGGTTCGCCTACATCTGCACCGGCACCTGGTCTCTCGCGGGCCTCGAGCTCGACGCTCCGGTGCTGACCGAGGAGAGCCGGGCCGCGAACTTCACCAACGAGCTGGGGCTCGACGGCACGGTCCGGTATCTGCGGAACATCATGGGGCTGTGGCTGCTCCAGGAGTGCGTACGGGCCTGGGGCGACCCGGACCTGGGCGAACTGCTGCTGGACGCGGCGAAGGTGCCGGCGCTGCGGTCGGTGGTGGACGCCGGGGACGCGATGTTCCTCGCGCCGGGCCGGATGCCGGAGCGGATCGCCGAGGCGTGCCGTGCTTCGGGGCAGCCGGTGCCCGTCTCCCCCGCCGAGGTCACGCGGTGCATCCTCGACTCCCTCGCTCTGGCCCACCGCAAGGCGGTCGACGAGGCGCAGCGGCTGGCCGGACATCCCGTCGACGTCGTGCACGTCGTCGGGGGCGGTACGCGCAACGCCCTGCTGTGCCAGCTGACCGCCGACGCCTGCGGGCTGCCGGTGGTGGCGGGGCCGACCGAGGCGGCCGCGCTCGGCAACGTCCTGGTCCAGGCGCGGGCCCATGGGCTCGTGCGCGACCTCGCGGGCGGGCGCGAGCTGCTCACCCGGACCCAGCCGCTCACGCGGTACGAGCCGCGGGGCGACCGCGCGCGCTGGCGCGAGGCGCAGGCCCGCCTCGCCGGAGACTGACCGGGGGTCTCCCCCGGACTTGCACCTCCGACTACGCTTCACTCATCCGATGACCGACCACAAGGAGCCGCGATGCGTGTCGCCCTGTTCCTGACCTGTGTCAATGACACGCTCTATCCGGACACCGGGCGCGCCGTGGTGAAACTGCTGACCAGGCTGGGCGTCGACGTCGACTTCCCGATGTCCCAGACCTGCTGCGGGCAGGCGCACTACAACACCGGCTACCGGCATGAGGCGGAACCGCTGGCCCGCCATTTCTCCGATGTATTCCGGGACTATGAGGCGATCGTGACGCCGTCCGGATCGTGCGGGGCGATGGTGCGGGAGCTGTATCCGCGGATGGGTGAGCGGGCCCGGGCCGAGGGGCGCGGGGAAAGCCTCGCGACCACTCTCGCGCCGGTGGTGCCGAAGACCTACGAGCTGACGGAGTTCCTGGTGGACGTGATGGGGGTGACGGACGTCGGGGCGTACTACCCGCACACGGTGACGTACCACCCGACCTGTCACGGACTGCGGGGCCTCGGACTCGGTGACCGGCCCCGGCGGCTGCTCCAGGCGGTCAAGGGGCTTGAGCTCAAGGAGCTTCCGGGCGCCGACGAGTGCTGCGGCTTCGGTGGCACCTTCGCGCTGAAGAACGCCGATGTCTCGGCGGCGATGGGCGCGGACAAGGTGCGCAACGCCGAGTCGACGGGCGCGGAGGTGCTGTGCGCCGCCGACAACTCGTGCCTCATGCACATCGGGGGCACGATGAGCCGGCTGGAGTCGGGCATGCGGCCGGTGCACATCGCGGAGATCCTGGCGAGCACGGAGGAGGAACCGGCCGTATGAGCGGAACGTTCGTAGGGATGCCGGCCTTCCCCGAGGCCGCGCACGAGGCGGTGGGCAACCGGACGCTGCGCGCCAATCTGCGCCACGCCACGCACACGATCCGCGCCAAGCGGGAGAAGGCCGTCGCCGAGGTCTCCGACTGGGCGGAGCTGCGCGAGGCGGGCAAGCAGATCAAGGACCACACGCTGCGTCATCTCGACCGCTATCTCGTGCAGTTGGAGGAGTCGGTCGTGGCGGCGGGCGGTACCGTCCACTGGGCCGCCGACGCCGACGAGGCCAACGAGATCGTGACCAAGCTCGTCAAGATGACCGGTGAGTCGGAGGTCGTCAAGGTCAAGTCGATGGCCACGCAGGAGATCGGCCTCAACGAGGCTCTGGAGGCCGAGGGCATCCGGGCCTACGAGACCGATCTCGCCGAGCTGATCGTGCAGTTGGGCAAGGACCGGCCCTCGCACATCCTCGTACCGGCCATCCACCGCAACCGGGGCGAGATCCGGGACATCTTCGCGCGCGAGATGAGCGAGTGGGGCCGCCCGGCCCCCGAGGGCCTCACCGACACACCCGCCGAACTCGCCGAGGCCGCACGGCTGCACCTGCGGGAGAAGTTCCTGCGCGCCAAGGTCGGTATCTCCGGCGCGAACTTCATGGTCGCCGACACCGGCACCCTGGTGGTCGTGGAGTCCGAGGGCAACGGCCGGATGTGTCTGACCCTGCCCGAGACGCTGATCTCGGTCGTCGGCATCGAGAAGATCGTGCCGACCTGGCAGGACCTGGAGGTCTTCCTCCAGACGCTCCCCCGCTCCTCGACCGCCGAGCGCATGAACCCGTACACGTCCATGTGGACCGGCACCAGGGACGGCCGCGCCGGGGAAGGGGACGGCCCGCAGAACTTCCATCTGGTGCTGCTCGACAACGGGCGCTCCGACACCCTCGCCGACGAGGTCGGCCGCCAGGCCCTGCGCTGCATCCGCTGCTCGGCGTGCCTGAACGTCTGCCCGGTGTACGAGCGGGCCGGCGGCCACGCCTACGGCTCGGTCTACCCGGGCCCGATCGGCGCGATCCTCAGCCCCCAGCTCCGGGGCACGGCAAGCGAGATCGACGCCTCACTGCCGTATGCGTCGAGCCTCTGCGGCGCCTGCTACGAGGTCTGCCCGGTCGCCATCGACATCCCCGAGGTGCTGGTGCATCTGCGGGAGCGGATCGTGGAGGGCGGGCCGGTGGTCCGCGAGGGCAACAAGGTGGTGCTGAAGCCCGCCAAGGGACACGCGGCCGAGCGGGCGGCGATGCGGGCGGCCCGCTGGGCGTTCTCCCACCCGGGCGCACTGCGCACCGGCCAGCGGCTGGCCTCGCGCACCCGGCGCCTGCATCCGCGCAGTCTGCCGGGTCCCGGCAAGGCGTGGAGCGGCACCCGGGATCTGCCTGCCGTGCCCGCGGAACCCTTCCGCGACTGGTGGCAGCGCACCAACGGTGGCAAGGAGGGCGGCAAGTGAGCAGCAGGGAACGGATCCTGGGCCGGGTGCGGCGCGCGCTGGCCGATGCCCCGAGCGAGGACACCCCGATCGAGCGCGCGTACCTGCGCGAGCACGGCGACCGGAGCGTCGAGGAGACGGTGGAACTGCTGGCCGAGAACCTCGCGGACTACCGGGCGATCGTGCACCGCTGCACAGCGGCCGACCTGCCGGCGACGCTCGCCGGGATGCTGGCGGCGCGAGGTTCGAAGACGGTCCTCGTACCGCCGGGGCTGGAGCGGTCATGGCTGGCGGAGGCCGATTCCGAGCAGGTCCCGGACCGGGTCGAGAGCACCCCGCACGAACTGGACCGGATCGACAGCGTGGTCACGGCGTGCGCGGTGGCTGTCGCCGAGACCGGCACCATCGTGCTGGACGGGGGCCCCGACCAGGGCCGCCGCCGCATCACCCTCGTCCCGGACCATCACATCTGTGTCGTACGGGTCCCGGACCAGGTCGTCTCCTCGGTGCCGCAGGCGCTCGAACGCCTGGACCCGGCACGCCCGTTGACATGGATCTCGGGTCCCTCGGCGACCAGTGACATCGAACTGGACCGGGTCGAGGGGGTGCACGGTCCGCGCACCCTTGAGGTGGTGCTGGTGGACACTCAGGCGAGCCTGGAGGTCAACTCGTAACGCCCTGAGGGGAGTTCGAAGGAGGCGGTGCCGTCCTCGAAGCCCAGGTACTCCACTCCCTTGACGCGTGACAGGGGTGTGCGGCTCTCGCGCACTGAGTCGGGGTCGCTCGTGGGGACGCGCAGGGTCGCGGTGCTGTTGGCGGGCACCGCGACCCGGTGGCTGAACTCGCTCTCCCGCACCGCCCATTCGCTGACGATCTCGCCGTAAGGCGACCGGTGCGAGCCGGAGACCTGGGTGATCCTGCCGGTCGGGTCGAGGTGGGGCCGCAGGGAGAAGTGCTTGAAGCCCGGGTGGGCCGGGTCCTTGGCGATGCCGGCCATGCTCTCGTACATCCACTCCATGATCGCGCCGTAGGAGTAGTGGTTGAACGAGTTCATCTCGACCGGTCCGAAGCCCTCCTCCTTCGCGTACGAGTTCCAGCGCTCCCAGACCGTCGTCGCGCCGTTCTTCACCGAGTACAGCCAGGACGGCATCGCGTCCTGGTGCAACAGCTTGTAGGCCAGCTCCGCCTGGCCCTCCTCGGTGAGGACGGGGGCCAGGACGTTCACGCCGAGGAAGCCGACGGAGAGGGTGTTCTCGGCGTGTCCGACACGGGTGCTGTCGGGGTGGGCGGCCTTGTGGGCGGCGTCGTTGCGGATGTTCTGGACGAGCAGCTCGAGGAGGGCGCGCCGCTGGACCTCGGTGTCGTACAGGCCGAGTTTGAGGACCCAGAGCAGCGCGGTCTGGCTGTCGTCCTCCGTCCGGGTGGGACTGCCTCCCGGGGTCCACGGCGGCGGGGAGCCGAGGCTGGAACGCACGGTGAGGCGGCCGCCCTCGGTACTGAGGTACTTGCTGATGAACGCCCGCTTGATGTGGGAGAAGAGCTCCTCGTAGACGTGGGCTTCGCTGGGACGGCCGGTGGCGCGTGCCATGTCCGCCATGAGCCGCGCGCTGTAGCCGTAGTAGACGTCGCTGATGAGCTGGGTGCTGGTCACCTGGAAGGCCAGCCAGTCGCCGAAGATCGCGCCCTGTCCGGCGTAGGTGTCCCCGGTACGCGCCCGTATCCAGTCCATGTAGGCCGTCATCGCCTCCCAGCTGCGGTCGACGATGGTGGTGTCACCGCTCATCTGCCACACGGTCCAGGGGACGACGACCCCGCAGTCCGCCCAACCGCTCGCCGGGACCGGCTCGTTGTAGCGGGCCCCGGGCGCGATCCAGGTGAACTGGGCGCCGTCCGCGCCATAGGTGCGCTGGGAATCGATCAGGATGTCCTGGAAGTGGCTCAGGAAGGCGACCGAATCGGTGTTGTAGAGGCCCGTGTGGGAGAAGAGCTGGGCGTCGCCGGTCCAGCCGCACCGTTCGTCGCGTTGCGGGCAGTCGGTGGGCACCCACAAGTAGTTGCCGCGCTGGCCCCAACGGACGTTGCTGATCAGCTGGTTGACGTCGGCGTCGTCCGTTTCGACGGTGCCGATGTCACGGAGGGCGGAAGTGGCGACCCTGCCGGTCAGTTCGGTGAGGGTGACGGTGGCGGTCGTGGTGACGGAGACGTAGCGGAAGCCGTAGAAGGTCAGGGAGTCCTGGTGCGTCTCGCCCTTCGGGTCGCCCTTGAGGATGTACGTGCTGGTGGCTTTGGCGGTACGGAGGTTGGCCCGGTAGACGGAACCCTCCGGGCCGTCCGCGCCCGCGCCGGCGTCGTTGAGCATCTCCCCCGGTGCGAAGGCCACTTCGGCGCCCGCGGGTCCCCGGAGGGTGTAGCGGGGGACGCCGACCAGGTTCTGGCCGAGGTCGATGACGGCGGTGTCGCCGGGGTGCAGGGTGATGGGGGTGGTGACGGCCCGGGTGGGGTCGGTGACCGTGCGGGCGGGGTCGGGGACGAAATCGCCGCCGCCGGTGTAGACGGTGATCGACCGCGGCCTGCGGTCCCATGCAGGCATCAGCCGGGCCGACTCGCCCGGGTAGGCGACCAGGCGGGACTCGGGGAACCGGGTGGTGAAGTCGTGCTCCTCGACGCCGGACCAGGCGGAGGCGTCGAAGCCGTTCGCGGTCCAGCCGGGCAGTTCCCTGCGGGCGTCGTAGGTCTGGCCGTCGTAGATGTCGTCGGCGCGGTAGGGGCCGGTGTCCGTGGCCCTCCAGTCGTCGCCGGGCGCGGTCACGACGGTCTGGGTCGAGCCGTCCTCGTAACGGATCAGGAGCTTGGCCTTGAGGGCGAGGCGGTTGCCGTCCTCGGAGCAATAGACGCTGTTGTCGGAGACGCGGCCGTTGAACCAGCCGTTGCCCAGCACCGCCGCGAGGGTGACCTGCGGCTTTCCCACCACCAGGCCCGTCACGTCGTAGGTGAAGTAGCTGACGGTGGTGTCGTAGTTGGTCCAGCCCGGGGTGAGGAGTTCGTGGGTGGTGGAGCCGTCCTGGGGCACGGTGACCCGGCGGCCGTTGACGTAGGCGTCGTACACGCCGAGCGCGGAGACGTAGAGCCGGGCCTCCCGCACACGGCCGGCTTTCAGGTCCGCCTGCCTTCTCAGGAGCGGCGAGCCCGCGCTGTTCGGCGCCTTGCCCGCCATGCTGATCCACTTCGCGCCGTCCCAGCCGGTCACGCCGTCGGTGCTGAGCAGGCCGGTCTCGAAGCGCGCGGTCGGGGCCTCGGGGAGCCTGCGGTCGTTCTCGTCCCACACCTGGACCGTCCAGTGGTAGCGGGTCGAGGCATGCAGCCCGGGGCCCGCGTACCGCACGGCCACCGAGTCCGCCGAGTCGACCCGGCCGCTGTCCCAGACGTCCGCGCGGCCGTCGGCCAGGCGGTCGGGGGTGGACGCGACCAGGAGACGGTACGCCGTCTGACGCCGGCCACGGACCCGGGACGCGGTGCGCCAGCCGAATCTCGGCCGGGCCGCGTCCACGCCCAGCGGATTGGTGCGGTGCTCCACCGTGAGGCCCTCTACGGCGGTACGGTCGGCGGCCGTGTTCGCGCTGTCGACTCCGTCGGTCATGCCGTTGTCCCTTCGGCTCGGAGTTGTATCGATTCAGCCCGGTCGCCGGTCGAAACTAGTGGCGAAGGCGGTGGGTGTCCACCGTCTGCCTCCCGTGTTGAAACCGTTCAAGACCGGAAGACCTCGGACCTCAGCTGTAGACGATCGGACACCCCCGCCGCAGTGAGTGCTGGGCGGCGCGCAGATACAGCGCCACATAGAACGCCGCGTCCAGGTCCTCGCCCCACGGTCCGGGCCGGGCGGCCGCCACCCGCTTCGCCTCGCCGTCGAGGAACCACGTGGTGAGGTCGAGGTTGTCGCAGGCTTCGGGTATCTCGTCGAGGGGCAGGCGCACGGCCTCGGCCAGCCGTCGCGCGAGGTCGAGGATCTGTGGGGCTCCGGCGATCACCGTGGTGTCCGAGTAGGAGGACTCGACGGGTAGTTCGACCTCCACGTCGAGCGACACCGGCACCAGCACCGACCAGTCGAGGAGAGCCTCCGGCTCGGAGGGCGCCAGATGGTCACGCGCCAGCCGCAGGAAGCCGTCCATGGACGGCACCAGCTTCTCCTCGAACCGCAGCCCCGACCCACGGACGAACTCCGTGTCTTCGGGCACGGACTCGTACGGCGGCAGCCCCCGGCGGCGCAGTTCCTCGTTCAGCCCCGCGGCGACGGCGCCCCGGCCCTCCTCCTCGTCCGCGTCGAACCACTCCCGCGCAGCCACGCTCACCAGATAGATCCCCATGCCCCGGAAACGTACAGCGCCCCACTGACAACGCCGACCGCCGCAGACGTTCGAGGGTCACGGTGCGGTCAGCAGGAGCGTCGGCAAGGTGTCCTCCAGGACCCGCTCGCGGGGCAGAGTGAGGCCGAAGTGCCGCTGGATGACCTCGAGGCAGGCCCGGTGCACGGCACGGCGGTCGAGGTCGTCGTCGGGCAGTCCGGCGGCGGTGAGCCGTTCCCGGACGGCGGCGACCACCTCGGCGTCACCCTCGGGACTGCCGTGCGCCCAGCTGCCGTCGAGGTGCAGGTTGAACGTGCACATCAGGTTCCCGTCGTGGCGGTAGGTGAAGCGCGGGGGCACCGGCTTGCCGTTCTCCTCCTCGTACTCCAGGTGGAAGACGTGCAGCCCGCCCCGGTCCACCGGTCGGCCGGCGGAGCCGAACTCGCCCTGCCAACCGCCGTACTTGATGACGTAGGACCATTCGTCGAGTTCGCCGTGGCGCAGGGCGATGCCCTCGCGGACTCCTCCGTAGAGGCCTTCCAGCAGGTCCTGCACCTGGCGGCTGGTCAGCTCCCCGATGGGGCGGGGCCGGTACGGTACCCGGGCGGTCTCGACGATCCTTCTCGCCAGCGATTCCGACTCGAGGTCGGGGGCGATCACCACGCTGTAGCCGCCGTAGGCGATGGACTGGGGCTCGGCGAGCCAGGCTGTTCCGTCGGTCATGGCGATCAACCCTGCCGTATCCGCGCGGGGGTGTCACTGAGTACACCCCGGAAGACGGGTTCTGCGCCCCATGTGCCCCGGCCCGCGGCTCCGTAGCTTCTTGAACGAGGCACACGGCGTGCCGGACGAAGGGGGACGACGATGTTTCGCACAGGCTCACGACGCAGGCACGACACGGGACCCGCCGCCGAGGCGCTGCGCCTGGTGAAGGTCAGCAGGACCTATGGCACCGACGACAGTGCCGTGACCGCCCTGGACGGAGTCACGCTGAGCCTCGACCGGGGCACCTTCACCGCGGTGATGGGGCCGTCGGGGTCCGGCAAGTCCACGCTGTTGCAGTGCGCGGCCGGTCTCGACCGGCCGGACAGCGGGATCGTGCGGGTGGACGGGACGGAGCTGACGGGCGGTGGCGAGGCGGAGCTGACGAGGTTCCGGCGCGGGCGGGTCGGGTTCGTGTTCCAGCAGTACAACCTGCTGGAGACGCTGACGGTCGCGCAGAACACGGTGCTGCCGCTGAAGCTCGCGGGCCGGAAGGTCGACCGGAGGAGGGCGGAGGAGGTCCTCACCTCTGTCGGGCTCGGCGACCGCCTCGGCCATCGCCCCGCCCAGCTCTCCGGCGGTCAGAAGCAGCGGGTCGCCATCGCCCGCGCGCTGGTCACGGACCCTCGGGTGATCTTCGCGGACGAGCCTACGGGTGCCCTGGACACCCGTAGTGCGCGGGATGTGCTGCGGCTGCTCCAAGAGGCGGTGCGGGTGCACGGCCGGACCGTGGTGATGGTGACCCACGACCCGGTCGCCGCCTCCTACGCCGATTCCGTGGTGTTCCTGGCGGACGGCCGGCTCGCGGGCCGGATGGACGCACCGACGCCGGACGCGGTGGCCGAGCGCCTCGCGCACCTGGGCGACGACGTGACGGCGGGGGTCTGAGCGATGTTCATGCTGGCAATGCGGTCGACAGGGCAACGGCCCGGACGGTTCTTCGCGACACTGCTGGCCGCCTTCCTGGGCGCGGGGATCATCATGACGTTCAACTCGTTGTACGACACGGCGGGTCAGCCGGGCGTGGACCCGGTGAGCTCGGAGACGCTGACGACGTCGGCGAGTGTCGTCGGCGGCTACGGCACCCTCCTGGTGTTCTTCGCCGTGGCCTCGACGCTGACGGTCAACGTCCGCCGGCGTGCGGGTGAGTTGGAGCTGTTGCGCTGCTCGGGGGCGACTCCGGGGCAGATCAGGCGGATGGTCGTGGGTGAGGCCGTGGCCGTCGCGCTGATCGGTGCGGTGCTGGCGATCGGTCCGGCGATGCTCGGGGGACAGGCCCTGCTGGACGTCTTCCAGGACAGCGGGCAGGTCGCCGGCTCGGTCGACCACTCCTTCGGCCCCGTCGCGCTGCTGTCGGGTGTCGACATCACGCTGGTCGCCGCGGCGGGCGCCGCCTTCCTCGCCGTACGGCGGGCGACGCGCACCCGTCGACGGCGCGGCCGGGCGCGGACGCTCCTCGCGTACGCGGCCCTCGGCGTCGGTGCCGTGTCGGCGACCTCCACCTTCGCCTTCTCGGCGACGGACGAGGCACTCATGGCGACACCGGCGTACGGGGCGATCCTGCTGTCCGTGGGGTTCGCACTGCTCTCGCCGCGGCTGCTGAAGGGTGTCCTGGACCGGTTGCCGCTGACCGGCTCGAGCGGCTGGCTGGCCGTGCGGAACCTGCGCCGGCAGGCGGACCACCTGTCCGGGATCCTGATGTCGCTGATCCTGTTCACGGCGGTGTCCGTCGCCACGCTGTACATGCAGGGTGTGGAGAGCGACGCCATGAGGGCCTCGGGCGCGGTCAGGACCGTCGACGCGAAGAACCTTCAGACACTGAACCTCACGGTCGTCGGCATCATCGTGGTGTTCGTCTGCGTGATGCTGGTCAACTCGCTGTACGCGGCGACGACTTACCGCGGACGGGAGTTCGGGCAGCAGCGCCTCGCCGGGGCGACCCCGGGACAGGTGCTGGGCACGGTGGGCGTGGAAGGGCTGGTCCTCACAGCCGTCGGACTGTGCTTCGGCACGGTGGCGGCGCTGGCCGGGATCATTCCGTTCACCGTCGTGCGCTCCGACTCGGTGCTGCCCCACCAGGGTCTCGGCATCTGGCTGGCGGTGGCGTCGATCGCGGCGGCCGCGACGATCGGGACGACTCTGGGCACGGCCCGCAGGGTGCTGCGCACTCCGGCGGTGGAGGCGGTGGGGCTCGCAGCGTGAGGCGCACCGGTCAGGGGGCGTCACTTCGGTGACGCCCCCTTCTCGCTGCTCCCCGGCGCGTCCACCTTCCCTCGGACCACGTGACAGAAGAGGTGAACAAGCGCTTAGATAGTTGGTGGAAACGAGTTCGCGCCGCGCAGGAGGCCCCGTTGCTGTTCACATCCGTCGACGACGTCTCCGCGCGCCTCGCCGAGACCGGCTACCTCGCCTCGCCCGCGGTCGCGACCACCGTCTTCCTCGCCGACCGCCTCGGCAAGCCGCTCCTGGTCGAGGGCCCCGCCGGGGTCGGCAAGACGGAGCTGGCCAAGGCGGTGGCGGAGGTCGCGCAGGCCCGGCTGGTCCGGTTGCAGTGCTACGAGGGTGTGGACGAGTCCCGGGCGTTGTACGAGTGGAACCACGCCAAGCAGCTCCTGCGGATCAGCGCGGGGCGCGACGAGACCTGGGACGAGGCGCGCACGGACATCTTCAGCGAGGAGTTCCTGCTCTCCCGGCCCCTGCTCACGGCGATCCGCGGCGACGAGCCCAAGGTGCTGCTGATCGACGAGACCGACAAGGCGGACGTCGAGGTCGAGGGCCTGCTCCTCGAGGTGCTCAGCGACTTCCAGGTCACGGTCCCGGAGCTGGGCACGATCACCGCGTCCCGGCGTCCCTTCGTCGTCCTCACCTCCAACGCCAGCCGCGAACTGTCGGAGGCCCTGCGCCGCCGCTGCCTGTTCCTGCACATCGGGTTCCCCGAGGAGGAGCTGGAGCGGCGGATCGTACGGCTGAGGGTGCCGGGCCTGGACGAGGCGCTGGCGAAGTCCGTGGTCCGGGTCGTGGGGGCGCTCAGGGCCATGGATCTGCGCAAGGTGCCCTCGGTCGCGGAGACCATCGACTGGGCGCGCACGCTGCTCGCGCTCGGCGCGGACCACCTCGACGAGACGGTCGTACGGGACAGTCTGGGCGTGCTGCTCAAGCACCAGGACGACATCCTCAAGGCGGGGGCCAAGCTCGACCTGGACGCGGTGTGAGCACCGCCGAGCGGCTGACCTCCCTGGTCGGCGCCCTGCGTGCGCACGGCGTCCGCATCGGGACCGGCGAGACCGTGGACGCGGCCCAGGCGGTCGAGGCGCTGGGGCTCGCGGACCGGGAGCGGCTGCGGGAGGGCCTGGCGGCGACCCTGCTGCACGGCACGGCCCAACGGCAGGTGTTCGACCCGGTCTTCGACCTGTACTTCCCACGGGGTGTCGGCGCGCCCGACGAGACCTCCGGGGACCGGGACGACTTGCGTGAGCGCCTCGCCAAGGCCCTCGCCGCGAACGACGAGACCCTGATGGCCCGGCTGGCGGTGGAGGCGGTCGACGGGTTCGGCGGATACGGCAACTCCCCCGGGTCGGACGGCTGGTCGTCGTACCAGACCCTCGACCGGCTGCGCCCGCAGACGCTGCTCGCGCGCGTCCGCGACGACGTCCGGGGTCAGCAGGGCATGTCCGGGTTCACGGACCGGCTGCTGGAGGACGAGCTCCGGCGGCGCATCGAGACGTTCCGCGCGCTGGTGGCGGCGGAAGCCCGGCGGCGGGTCGCCGAGCGACGGGGCAGGGACGAGATCGCACGGCGGGCGGTGGCCCCGACGACGGACCGGGTCGACTTCCTGTTCGCCGGTAAGGACCGGCTGGCCGAACTGCGGCGCACGGTGCAGCCGTTGGCCCGCAAGCTCGCCACCCGGCTCGCGGCCCGTCGTCGCCGTGCCGCGCGGGGCAGTATCGATCTACGGCGGACTCTGCGCGGTTCGTTGTCCACGGGCGGGGTGCCGATGAAACCGGTACTGCGGCGACGCAGGCCGGCCCGGCCCGAACTGGTGCTGCTGTGCGATGTGTCGGGCTCGGTGTCGGGGTTCTCGGACTTCACGATGCTGCTGGTGCAGGCGCTGCACGACCAGTTCAGCAAGGTGCGGGTGTTCGCCTTCGTCAACCGGCTCGACGAGATCACCCGGCTCCTCGAACACGGCGCGGCCGACCCTGAGGGGCTCGGCGCCCGCATCCGGGCCGAGGCCACGCTGACGGGGTGGCACGGCAGCAGCGACTACGGCGTGGCGCTCGGCGAGTTCGCGTCCCTGTACGGGGATGCGCTGAGCCCGCGCACGACGGTGTTCGTCCTCGGTGACGCCCGCACCAACATGAGCGATCCGAACCTGCCCGCCGTCCGGCAGATCGCCGAGCGGGCGCGCCGCGTCTACTGGTTGAACCCGGAGGCACGAGCGCAGTGGGGCACGGGCGACTCGGCCGCGTACGAGTACGCCGAGTCGGTGGAGATGCACGAGTGCCGTAATGTCCGGCAGCTCGGCGCGCTGGTGGGACGGCTGCTGCCGATCTGACCCGAGACCGTTACCGGCGAACTCAGACCCATGGCCGCCGCCCGCGACGCCCGCCTCAGGACCGCCGCGCTCCACGCACCGGGCAACATCTGCACGCCGGGCGCGGAAGCAGGTCCTGGCCCCCTGACCGGCGCCCCCGGCGCGAGTGATCGACGCCGGACTCCTCACAGGCTCGCCCACACCGAGGTCCATGCCGCGTCGAGGCGGTCGGTGCCCAGGTCAAAGGGCTGCATCCGGGCGACGAGGCGGACGGGACGTTCGCCGAGTTCGTGTGTGCCAAGGACAGCCGGACGGACCTCAAGCCCGTCGGCCTCTCCTTCGAGCAGGCCGCCGCGATGCCGCCGGCCGCGAACACCGCGCTCATCGGACTGCGGGACATGGCCGGGCTCCGGGCCGGGTGGTCCGTCCTGGTGAACGGTGCGTCGGGTGGCGTGGGCACCTTCGCCATACAGATCGCGAAGGCGTACGGCGCCGAGGTGACCGCTGTGCGCGGCGCGCGCAACGTCGAGCTCGTCGGGTCGCTCGGGGCGGACCAGGTCAACGTCGAGCTCGTCGGGTCGCTCGGGGCGGACCAGGTCAACGTCGAGCTCGTCGGGTCGCTCGGGGCGGACCAGGTCGTCGACTACACCAGGGGGACTTCGCCCGTGCCGGACGCCGCTACGACGTCGTAGCTGGATCTGGTGGGGCAATCTTCACTGGGCGATCTGCGGCGCGCGACGACTCCCGCCGGAACGGTCGTCCTGTCCGGCGGGGACGTCCATGGGGCGGCAGCGTCCTCGGTCCCGTGCACCTCACGCTGCGGGGACTGCTCCTCTCCCCCTTCGTCCGGTCACGGCTGCGCCAACTCATGGCGAAGGACCCCGCTGCCGGGCGGACGTGTCCACTCGACGAGGCGGCCGAGGCCATCCGGCATCCGGAGGTGGAGCACGCGCGCGCGAAGATCGTCGTCACGGTGTAAGAGGTGACGGTTGGGAACGGGTGTGCCTCACTTGCCCTTGGCGTAGTCCTTCGCCATGCCGCCCGCGAAGTCGTAGACCACGCACTGCTCGTCGCCGACGACCCAGGCGTCGTGCCCGGGTGACACCACGAAGATGTCGCCGGGGCCCACTTCGCCCTCGCCGCCTTCGTCCATGGTGATGTGCATGCGGCCCTGGACCACATAGCCGTTGTGGTGGACCTCGCAGCTCTTGGTGCCCGCGATGGGTGCCACGGACTCGGACCAGCGCCAGCCCGGTTCGAAGGTGCCCACGGCGAAGTCCAGTCCGCTCATGTGGACCGCTTCGAGGTGGCCACGCGGGAAATCGCGGCGCTCGTCCGGCTTGTCGAGCGTCTTCACCTCAAACATGACGGCTCTCCCTTCCGGCCGTATCGGTACGGCCGGGGCGGGTCTCCGTCTCCCGCCCTTCCTGGGCGGCACCGGCGGTGGCCCAGCCCCACCTCTCCATCGTCCGCCCGTCCAGTCCGGCCCGCCATTCGAGTGAGGGCGCCCCCCTCAGCCTCCCCGTCAGCCCCCTCTCAGACCCCCGCCCCCTCAGACCCCGCCCGCGCAGAGCCGCGCGAAGCGCTCCGCGTCGACATTGCCGCCGGAGACGATCACACCGATCCGGTCCGGGAGACCGCTCACCCGGCCGCTGAGCAGGGCGGCCAGCGGAGTCGCGCCGCTCGGCTCGACGACGATCTTCAGCCGCTCGAAGGCGAACCGCATGGCGTCGCGGATCTCGTCGTCGGAGACCAGCACGATCTCGTCGACCAGCCGCCGGTTCACCGAGAAGGTCAGCTCACCGGGCGTGTGCAGAGCCTGTCCGTCGGCGATGGTCTTCGGTACCGGGATACTGACGCGCCGCCCCGCCTCCAGGGACCGCTTGGTGTCATCGCCGGCCTCCGGTTCCACGCCGACCATGCGGATACCCGGGTGCAGCCCCTTGGCGGCGGTCGCGCTGCCCGCCATCAGACCGCCGCCACCGACCGGCGTGAGCAGTGCGCCCAACTCCCCCGTCTCCTCCAGGAGTTCGAGGGCGGCCGTGCCCTGCCCCGCCATCACGTGCGGGTGCTCGTACGGCGGAATGAGTGCCAGGCCCCGTTCGGCGGCCAGGGCCTCGGCGATGGCCTCACGGTCGCCGGTGTAGCGGTCGTACGTGACGATCTCGGCGCCGTAGCCCTCGGTGGCCGCCCGCTTGGAGGGTGGGGCGTCCTCGGGCATGACGATCACCGCGGTGGTGCCGAGCTCGCGGGCGGCCAGGGCGACGGCCTGGGCGTGGTTCCCCGAGGAGTAGGCGGCGATGCCGCGGGCCCGTTGCTCCGGGGTCAGCCGGGAGGCCGCGTTGTAGGCGCCGCGGAACTTGAAAGCGCCGACCCGCTGGAAGTTCTCGCACTTGAGGAAGACCTCGGCGCCGACCAGCGCGTCGAGGGTCCGTGAGCGCAGCACCGGTGTGCGGTGCGCGACGCCTTTGAGCCGGGTGGCCGCGTCCTGGACGTCGTCCAGGGTGACCGGCGGGGTGGTGGTCGTCACGAGTGCCCTCCAGTGTTCGCCTGTTTCCGGGACTGGGAGAGGTAGCTGTAGGCGGAGGCGCGCGAGATCCCGAGCCGTCCGGCCACCTGCTCGATCGCCCGCCGGACCGCGAACACGCCCCGTTCGTCCAGGCTGCGGAACAGGTCCAGGCGCCCGGCGCGGTCGAGCAGCGCCCACGACTGATGCCGGTGCGCGTCGAGCATGACGTCGACGACGGAGTCGATGTCGTCGCCGAAGGTGGTGACGGGCGGCTCCTCGGGAGCCGTGCCGGTCCCGGCCAGGGCGCCCAGCAAGGCGTGGACCTCGCTCGCCGCGGTGACGTCGACATTGACGCACAACGCGCCGAAGACCGCACTCGAGGAGTCCCGCAGCAGCATCGTCGACGACTTGACCAGCTTGCCGGCGTCGGTCCGGGTGACGTAGTTCAGCTCGTCGGCCGCCTCGTCGCCACGGGCGACCATCCGCATGCCGATCTCGCTCATCGCCCCGCCGACTCTGCGCCCTGTCACCGAGCCGGCGATGGCCACCACCGAGTTCTCCGGCCTGCGGTAGTCGTGCAGCACCACCTCGCACACCGGCCCGAAGGTCGCCGCGATCCCGTCGACGACCGATGTGAGCGCGGCGATGATCGCGTCCCGCTCGGCCTCCATCACGTCCTCCCATCTCCGGCAGTCCATCTAGACTAGCAGTCCAGACACTGGACTACCGGTCCAACCTTGCCTCCCCCTCCCTCTTTGTCCCGGGATCTTGACCGCCGGTATGTTACCGGTAACATCAACGTTCATGTCCTCCACACTGGCGCCCTCGCACACCCCGGTCTTCAGCCCGGCCGCCGTGGTCGCCTCCTGCGTCGGGTTCGTGCTCATCGGCGCGCTCCAGGCGCTGTACGGCCCGGCGATCCCCGCCTTCCGCGAGGACTTCGGGTTGTCTCCCTCGGGAGCCGGACTCGGTCTCAGCGCCCATTTCGTCGGCGGGGTCGCCGGGGTCCTGCTGTTCGACCGGCTCTTCGGCCGGATCGGCAACCGGCGGATCCTGGGCGCCTCGTACCTGCTGATGGCGCTCGGCGCGGCGGGCTTCGCACTCGCGCCGAACTGGCCCACCGCCCTGACCGCCGCGCTGCTCGCCGGTCTCGGCTTCGGCGGCATCGACTACGGCCTGAACCAGCTGTTCGCGGTCGGCTTCGGCCACCGTTCCACCGCGATGCTGAACATTCTCAACGCGCACTTCGGCGTGGGTGCGATCCTCGGCCCGGCGCTGATCGGCGTGGTGGGTGCCGGACACTATCCGGCGGTCTTCCTCGGTTTCGCGCTCGCCAACCTGCCGTTGCTGCTGTGCCTGAAGGGCGTACGGAACCGGGCGCCCCAGCCGTCCGGCACGGCTCCCGACTCCTCCGGCGCTCTCGGCCGCAGCCTGGCCTCGGTGCTCTGCGTGTTCGTCGCCCTCTACGTCCTGCACGTCGGCATCGAGGCGGGCGTCGGCGGCTGGGAACCCACCCATCTGGAGACCGTGGGATACGGCGCCGGGGTGGCCGCGACCGCCACCTCCGTCTACTGGCTGATGATGACGGTGGGCCGCTTCCTGGTCGCCCCGATCGCGCTGCGGTACTCGGCACAGGCCATCATCACCGTGTCCTGCGCGGGTATGACGGTCTGCCTTCTGCTGGCGTCCGTACGGGAGTTGGCGCCGTACGCGTATGCCGGTGTCGGTCTGTTCATCGCGCCGATCTTCCCCACCGGTCTGCCCTGGCTGCACCGGGCCGCCCCCGGCGCCCGACGCGCCGGCGCGCTGGTCATCGCCGCCTCGATGATCGGCGGTGTGGCGGCCGGCCCGGCGCTGGGCAAGGCCATCGAATGGTCCGGGATCCGGGCCGTTCCGCTGCTGCTGAGCGGTGTCTCCGCGCTGTGTCTCGGCGCCACGCTCTGGCTCGTCCGCCGTACCCGAACTCGCTGAATTCCCGCTGACTCGAAGGGATGCCCCGCATGCCCGCTCTGACGACGTCCTCCGACGGTTTCCTCCTGCACGGGAAGCCGTTCCGGATCATCTCCGGGGCCATGCACTACTTCCGGATCCATCCCGACCAGTGGACCGACCGGCTGCGCAAGGCCCGGCTGATGGGCCTCAACACGATCGAGACGTATCTGCCGTGGAACCTCCACGAGCCCGAACCCGGCACCCTGGTCCTGGACGGCTTCCTCGATCTGCCCCGCTGGCTGCGCCTCGCCCAGGAGGAGGGTCTGCATGTCCTGCTGCGCCCGGGGCCGTTCATCTGCGCCGAGTGGGACGACGGCGGTCTGCCCGCCTGGCTGCTCGCGGACCCCGACATCCGGCTGCGCAGCAGCGACCCGCGTTTCACGGCGGCGTTCGACGGCTACCTCGACCGACTCCTGCCCGCGCTGCGGCCGTTCATGGCCGCGCACGGCGGCCCGGTGATCGCCGTACAGGTGGAGAACGAGTACGGGGCGTACGGCGACGACACCGCGTATCT
Source organism: Streptomyces canus (assembly GCF_030816965.1). Taxonomy (NCBI): domain Bacteria; kingdom Bacillati; phylum Actinomycetota; class Actinomycetes; order Kitasatosporales; family Streptomycetaceae; genus Streptomyces; species Streptomyces canus. The sequence continues at coordinate 9,456,491 of NZ_JAUSYQ010000002.1, read as the reverse complement.
CAAGCACGTCCAGCAGGCGTTGCGGGACCGCGGCGTCGAGGAGCTGCTGTACACCTGCGATCAGGCCAACGCCGAGCACCTGGCGGCCGGCACCCTCCCGGGCACGCTCGCCACGGTCACCTTCGGCAGCCGGGTCGAGGAGAACCTCGCCGCGCTCCGCGCCCATCAGCCCCAAGGCCCGCTGATGTGCTCGGAGTTCTGGATCGGCTGGTTCGACCACTGGGGCGGCCCGCACCATGTACGGTCGGCCGCCGACGCCGCGGCCGACCTGGACCGGCTGCTGGCGGCCGGGGCCTCGGTCAACATCTACATGTTCCACGGCGGCACCAACTTCGGCTTCACCAACGGCGCCAACCACAAACACGCCTACGAGCCCACCGTCACGTCCTACGACTACGACGCCCCGCTCACCGAGAGCGGTGATCCCGGCCCCAAGTACCACGCGTTCCGCGAGGTGATCGCCCGCCACACCGCCACACCCGACGAACCCGCGCCCTCACCGGCCCCCAAACTCCCGCTCACCGACGTCGACCTGGATCACCGGGCGCCGCTGCTGCCGTACGTCCGCGGGCTGTCGTCGACGGACACCGAAGCCCCGGTGACGATGAACGAACTGGGCGTGCACACCGGTTACGTGCTCTACCGCACCACGCTTCCGGGCTCGGGCGACGGTCTGCTGCACTTCACGGGCGGGGTCGGCGACCGCGCGCAGGTCTTCGTGGACGGCGCCTCCGTCGGCGTACTGGAGCGGGAACGGCACGACGAGACCCTGTCCGTGCGGGTGCCGCACGCCGGTGCCGTCCTCGAAGTCCTCGTGGAGAACATGGGCGGCGTCAACTACGGGCCGCGCATCGGGGCACCCAAGGGGCTGCTCGGCCCGGTGTCCTTCCAGGGCGCCGAACTGCGCGGCTGGGAGTGCCGGGCCGTGCCCCTGGACCACCTGGCCGCCGTGCCGTTCGGCCCGTCCGAGGCGACCACGGACGCCGTACCCGCCTTCCACCGGGGCACCTTCGAGGTGGATGCCCCGGCCGACACCTTCCTCGCCCTGCCCGGCTGGACCAAGGGCCAGGCCTGGGTCAACGGTTTCCCTCTCGGCCGTTACTGGAACCGGGGTCCCCAGCACACCCTGTACGTCCCCGCGCCCGTCCTCCGCCCCGGCACCAACGAACTGGTCCTGCTGGAGCTGCACGCCACCACCGGCACGCGCGCCCAGCTCACCGACACGCCTGACCTCGGACCGGAGATCGACTGATGTCCCACCCGCACCACCTGCGCCTCCCCTCCCCCGCCGGGCCTCCGCTGACCGGGCACCTGCCCTTCGCGGACGCCCCGGGGGTGCCCGACCCGATCGGGGTGACCAGCCGTTGGCTCACCCGTGGCGGCCGGCCCTGGTTCCCGGTCTCCGGTGAGTTCCACTACTCCCGCTACCCCGCCGGGGAGTGGGAGGAGGAGCTGCTGAAGATGAAGGCGGGCGGTGTCACCGCCGTCGCCAGTTACCTCATCTGGATCCATCACGAGGAGATCGAGGGCCGCGTCCGCTTCGACGGCGACCGTGACCTGCGCCGCTTCGCCGAGCTGTGCGCCCGCCACGACCTGGACTTCATCCCCCGCGTCGGCCCCTGGTCGCACGCGGAGGTCCGGAACGGCGGCCTGCCCGACTGGGTCCTGGCCCGCGACTGCGCCCCCCGCACCGACGACCCGGTGTACCTGGACGCCGTACGCCCCTGGTTCGCGGCGATCGCCGAGCAGTTGAGCGGCCTCGACCGGGAACACGGCGGCCCGATCGTGGCGATCCAGATCGAGAACGAGCTCTACGACCAGCCCGGCCACCTGCTGACGCTGAAGCGGATGGCCCAGGAGGCCGGCCTGAGCGCGCCCCTGTGGACGTCGACCGCCTGGGGCGGTGTCCAACTACCGCCGGACGAACTGCTTCCGCTCTACGGCGGCTACACCGAGGCCTTCTGGACCGAGGCCGACGGCGGCTGGCCCGACACCTGCCGCAAGCACTTCTTCTTCACCCACCAGCGCGACGACGAAGGCATCGGATCCGACCTGCGCCCGGTCAGCGTGCGGGGCAGCGAGCCCGACGCCTTCGCGGACCGATTCCCCTGGGCCACCTGCGAGTTGGGCGGCGGCATGGCGGTGTCGTACCACCGTCGGCCCTATGTCGATCCCGACGACATCGGCGCGCTCGGCCTCACCAAGATCGGCTGCGGCTCGGTCTGGCAGGGCTTCTACATGTTCCACGGCGGCACCAACCCGGCGGGTGAGCTCAGCACCCTCCAGGAGTCGCACGCCACCGGCTATCCGAACGACCTGCCCGTCCTGACGTACGACTTCCAGGCACCGCTCGGCGAGTACGGCCAGTACCGGCGGACCTACCACGAACTCCGGCTCCAGCACCTGCTGTTGGCGGACTTCGGGCACCTGATCGCCCCCATGGAGTCGGCGCTGCCCGAGCGGCGGCCGGCCGGGCAGTTCGACCGGGACACCCTGCGCTGGGCGGTGCGCGGTGACGGTGCCTCGGGCTTCCTGTTCGTCAACAACCACCAGCCGCACGAACCGCTCCCGGAGCACCCGGAGACTTCGTTCACGGTCGAATTTCCTTTCAGTGGTGGCGAGTTGACCCTGCCCAGCGTTCCGGTCACGGTTCCGAGCGGCGCGTACTTCTGCTGGCCGCTGCGTCTCGAGGTGGCCGGTCTGCGGCTGGAGTGGGCCACCGCCCAGCCGGTGTGCACGGTCGACGTCGACGGCCGTACGGTCCTGGTGCTGGCCGCGACGGACGGCATCGCGCCCGAACTCGCCCTGGACACGGCCACGGTGTCGGCTCTGCACACGCCCACCGGCGACGTCACCCCGGTCGGCGGCCGGCTGCTGGTGACCGGGCTGCGTCCCGGCACCGACGCCCTGGTGGAGGTGGACACCGCCGACGGCGGGCGGGTGGGCCTGCTGGTGCTGGACGCGGCGACGGCCCGTACCGCCTACCGGGGCCATGCATGGGGTGCCGAGCGGCTGGTGCTGTGCGGTGACGGTGTGGTCTTCGACCGGGACGAGGTACGGCTGCACGGTTCGGGCACGGCCACGTCGTTCGCCGTGCTGCCCGCACCCGAGCGGGCGCCCGTGGTGGACGGGGTGACGGCGGAGGCGGTCGCCGACGGGGCGTTCACCCGTTACGCGGTCCCGAAGGCGCCGGCCGGCGAGGGCTCCACGGTGGAGGTGACCCTCGTGCGGGCCGCCGGGCCCGCCCCCGAGACCGTCACCGGCGTCCAGGGCCGGGCGAGCGCGCCGGCCGACAAGTACTTCGACACCGTGGCCGCCGAGTACCGCGTCGAGGTGCCGGACGCGCTGCCGCCCGGGACGCTGCTGCGGCTGCACTGGAACGGGGACGTGGGGCGGGCCTACGTGGGAGACACGCTCGTGGCCGACCAGTTCTGCTCCGGACGGGTCTGGGACATCGGACTGGACCGGCTGCCCGCCGACGCCCTGCAGGCCGGGGGTCTGCGGCTGCGGGTGCTGCCGCTGCACGCCGGTGCGCCGGTGCATCTGCCGGAGCAGGCGCGTGGCGAGCGGGAGACGGCCGCCGTCACCCACGCCGAGTGGATCACCAGGCACACCTGGTCGGTCCGGGCGGGCTGACCTGCCCCGGAGCCCGATGCCGCCCCCGGATCCCCGGGACCGGCCCGCCTATGCTGTGCTCCCGGGGCGGGCCGGGACCGCCGTACGACCGCCGCCACACGTCGAGGAAACCGCCACCATGACCCCAAGCGCCGCCGAGGGAGCCGTCCCGAAGGGGCGCAGCCGACGCAACTTCGCCGGCTCGCGCCCGGTGATGGACGACGTGGCCCGGCTGGCCGGTGTCTCCAAGCAGACCGTCTCCCGTGTGCTCAACGAGCATCCGTCCGTCCGCCCCGAGACCCGTGAGGCGGTCCTGACGGCCATGCGGACCCTCGGCTACCGGCCCAGCCGCAGCGCCCGGTCGCTGGCCAGCGGGCGGACCCGGATGCTCGGGGTCATCACCTTCGACGCGGCGCGCTACGGACCGTCCGCGATCCTGACCGCGATCAACACCGCCGCCCAGGAGGCCGGTTATCTGCTCAGCTCCATCTCCCTGGACACGGCCGAGCACGACACGGTCGTCGAGGCCGTCGACCGGCTCTCGGCCGAGGGCGCGGACGGGGTGATCGCCATCGCCCCGCAGCTGTGGGTGGGCCACGCCCTGGCGGACACCCGGTTCGACACCCCACTGGTGGTGCTGGAGAACGGCTTCGACCCGGAGACCGAGCGGCTCACCGGCGACTCCCGCAAGGGCGCCCGCAAGGCCACCGAGCATCTGCTGGAACTCGGCCACCCGACCGTCTGGCACATCGCGGGCCCGAGCGGCTGGACCTCCGCCGACCACCGGCTGGCGAGCTGGCGCGCCACGCTGGAGGCGGCCGGTGCGCGGATCCCCGAGCCGTTGTTCGGAGACTGGAGCGCCGACTCCGGCTATCACCTGGGGCGTCGGCTGGCCCGGCGTACGGACGTCACCGCGGTGTTCGTGTCCAACGACCAGATGGCCCTCGGCGTCCTGCACGCCTTCCACGAGGCGGGCCGCTCGGTACCGGGCGAGATCAGCGTGGTGGGCTACGACGACATCCCCGAGGCCGCGCATGTGCTGCCCCCGCTGACCACCGTGCGCACGGACTTCGCGGAGATCGGCACCCGGTCCCTGCGGCTCCTGCTGAGCCGGATCGACGACTCGGCGAAACCGCCGCACCCCGAGTCACTCGTCCCCGTCGACCTGGTGATCCGCGCGAGCAGCGGGGCGGCGCCAGGACACTGAGCCGCCGCGCCCTGTCGGTCCAGGTCGGCCTGCCCTATGGCCAATGGCGCAGGAACATGGCGACGGCATGGCGCGTGAGCCATGCGCCGGCCAGGCCGATGGCGGCACCTGCGGCGACATCGCTGGGGTAGTGGGCGCCCGACTGCACCCGTTCCACGGCCACCAGGGCGGTCGGCAGCGCGCACAGCGCGCCCACGGCCGGCCAGGTGGGGGCGACGGCGGTGGTGAAGGCGACCGCGGCCGCCGTGTGCCCGGAGGGGAAGGAGGACGAGTCGGGGCGGTCGGCGACCTCATCGTGCGGGATCCACTCCGCGGGCGGCCGGGGACGGTCGGCCAGTTGCTTGCACAGGCCGTTCGACACCAGCTGGGCCACGGCCAGGGCCGCCAGTCCGGCGGCCGCCGCCCTGCGGCCCCGCCACCCGCCCTTCCACGCCATCACGGCGGCGGCACCGCACCACAGCTTGGTGCTCTCCGCGGACTCCTCCACCGCCGACAGCGCCTTGGCCACGCCCGGCGGGATCCGGGAAGCCGCCCGCCGCGTCAGAGCCCCGTCGATCTCATACAAGTCCGTCAGCAACCTCATGACCTGCGGTTGTCCCAAGCTCTCCGAGATAAGCCGTCCGGATCCCGATCAATCCGTCACTCGTCGTGTGCTGTCCCTGAGTCGTCCAGCCTGCGAAGGTCCTGCTCGTCCCACGTCCTGGTGTCGCGCGGCTCCGTGTAGGGCTCCTTGTCGGGCGGCAGGCCGCCGGCGATGGCCCGCTGCCGGACGGTCTCGGCGTCGAACTCCAGGCCCAGAAGAATCGCCAGATTGCTGATCCACAGCCAGACCAGGAAGACGATGACACCGGCCATGGTGCCGTAGGTCTTGTTGTACGAGGCGAAGTGGGCGACGTAGAACGCGAAGCCCGCGGACGCCAGCAGCCAGATGACCAGGGCGAGGAAGCTGCCCGGTGTGATCCACCTGAACCCCTTCACCTTGGCGTTCGGCGTACCCCAGTACAGGAGCGCGATCATGATCGTGACCAGGACCACCAGGACGGGCCACTTGGCGATCGACCACACCGACAGGGCGGTGTCGCCGATCCCGATCGCCGTGCCCGCCTTGCGGGCCAGAGTGCCGGTGAAGACCACGATCAGGGCGCTGACGACGGCGAGCACCATCAGGACGACCGTCAGGCCGACCCGCACCGGAAGGATCTTCCAGATCGGGCGGCCCTCCGGCATGTCGTAGACCCGGTTGGCCGCGCGGATGAACGCGGCCACGTACCCGGATGCCGACCACACCGCCAGGACGATGCCGACGATCGCCATGAGCGATCCGACACCCGCGTTGTTCTGCAGCTGCTCGACGGCTCCGGTGATGATGTCGCGGGCGGAACCCGGAGTGAACTGCTTGAGATTGCGCAGCACGGTGTCCGTGGCGGACTTGCCGGTCAGGCCGAGCAGCGACACCAGGACCAGCAGGGCCGGGAAGAGCGACAACAGGCCGTAGTACGTGAGCGCGGCGGCCCGGTCGGTCAGCTCGTCGTCCTTGAACTCCCGCAGGCTGCCCCGCAGCACCGCCCCCCAGGCCGGCTTCGGCAGCTGCGTGGGCGTATCCGGAGCACGCCGCTCCACAGCCGGCCCGGGGCCCACCTCCTCAGCCCGCGGGACCTCGCGTTCCGGAGCCTCGTCGCTGTCGTGGTGCTCTTTGTGTCCAGGAAGATGCAGCTTCATGCCGGCCGAGTACCCCCGGACGGCCACCCATTCAACCGGCTTCCCTCAAACCTTACTTCATCTCTTGACGTAAGTGGTCCATACCTTTAGGTTCACGGGTCAGCCAGACACCTCGCGACACCCTCACCCCCCACGGAAGGGCTCTGCGCATGCACACCCTCACGCGCCTCCGCAGATCCGGCGCCGCCACCCTCGTCACGGTGGCCGCCGCGTCTGCCCTGACCTCCGTCTCCACACCCGCCGGTGCCGCCACCGCGCTGCCCACCGGCTTTTCTACTGTCATGAACGCGGCAAGTGGGCGGTGTCTGGACGCCAGGTCGGCCGGCACCGCCAACGGCACCGTCGTCCAGCAGTACGCGTGCAACAGCACCACGGCCCAGCAGTGGAGTTTCACCGCCACGAGTGACGGCTACGTCCGCATCGACAACCGCAACAGCACCGGCCAGGTCGTGGACGTGGCCGACGTCTCCACCTCCGACAACGCTCCTGTCCACCTCTGGGCCTACGGCGGTGGCGCCAACCAGCAGTGGCTGCCCGTGCACGAGGGCGGCGGCGCCTATCACTTCGTCAACCGCAACAGCGGCAAGTGCCTGGACGATCCGGGTGCCTCGACCGCCGACAGCGTGCAGTTCGTGCAGTACACGTGCAACGGCAGCGCGGCCCAGCGCTTCCAGGTGGTCCCCGTGGCCCAGTCGGCCACCAACCCGGACCTGGGGCCCAACGTGGTCGTCTTCGATCCGTCGATGTCGTCCTCGACGATCCAGTCGCGGCTGAACTCGATCTTCCAGCAGCAGGAGACCAACCAGTTCGGCACCCAGCACTACGCCGTCCTGTTCAAGCCGGGCTCCTACAGCGCGGACGCCAACGTCGGCTTCTACACGCAGGTCGCCGGGCTGGGCCTGACCCCGGACGCCGTCACGATCAACGGCGCGGTGCACGCCGAAGCGGACTGGTTCCAGGGCAACGCGACACAGAACTTCTGGCGCGGGGCCGAGAACCTGTCCGTCAACCCCACGACCGGCAGCGATCGTTGGGCGGTCTCGCAGGCGGCGGCGTACCGGCGGATGCACCTGCGCGGCGGCCTCGCCCTCGACGACAACGGCTGGTCCAGCGGCGGCCTGCTCGCCGACACGAAGGTCGACGGACAGGTCAACTCCGGTAGCCAGCAACAGTGGTTGACCCGCAACTCCCAGCTCGGCAGCTGGACCGGCGCCAACTGGAACATGGTCTTCGTCGGCAGCCAGGGCGTCCCCGGCACCAGCTTCCCCAACCCGCCCCACACCACCGTCGCGCAGTCCCCGGTGAGCCGGGAGAAGCCCTTCCTGTACGTCGACGGCGACGGCGCCTACAAGGTGTTCGTGCCGTCCGTACGGTCCAACTCCACCGGCACCAGCTGGGCGAACGGCTCCCCGTCCGGCAGCTCCCTGTCCCTGGACACCTTCTACGTCGTGAAGCCGGGCGCGAGTGCCGCGGACATCAACGCGGCGCTGGCGGCGGGGAAGAACCTCCTGGTCACCCCCGGCGTGTACCACCTGAACCAGACGCTCCAGGTGAACCGCGCCGACACCGTCGTACTCGGCCTCGGCCTCGCCACGTTCGTCCCGGACAACGGCGTCACCGCGATGAAGGTGGCCGACGTCGACGGCGTGAAGGTCGCGGGCGTCCTCTTCGACGCGGGCACCACCAACTCGCCGACTCTGATGGAGGTCGGGCCGGCCGGCTCCTCCGCCTCCCACGCCGCGAATCCGACCTCCCTGCACGACGTGTACTTCCGCGTCGGCGGCTCGGGCGTCGGCAAGGCGACCACCAGCCTCGTGATCAACAGCGACAACGTCGTCGGCGACCACATGTGGATCTGGCGCGCCGACCACGGCAGCGGTGTCGGCTGGACCACCAACACCGCGGACACGGGCCTGATCGTCAACGGCGACAACGTCACGGCGTACGGCCTGTTCGTCGAGCACTACCAGAAGTACCAGACGGTCTGGAACGGCAACGGCGGCCGCACGTACTTCTACCAGAACGAGATGCCGTACGACCCGCCCAACCAGGCGGCCTGGACGAACGGTTCCACCCAGGGCTACGCCGCCTACAAGGTCGCCGACTCGGTCACCAGCCACCAGGCCTACGGGCTCGGCAGCTACTGCTACTTCAACGTCAACCCGGGCGTGGCCGCGGAACGGGCCATCGAGGCGCCCAACACCGCGGGCGTGCGCTTCCAGAGCATGGTGACAGTCTCCCTCGGCGGCACCGGCACCATCCGGCACGTCGTCAACGGCACCGGTGGCCCGTCCAACTCCTCGACCAACGTGGCCAATCTGACCAGCTACCCGTAGAGAGCACGCAGGCATCGCCCCGGCCGCCCTGCTCGACGTCCTCGACGTGCTGCCGCCGGCCGGGGAAGCACCTCGATGTCAATGCCTGCGCCGTCCTCGTCCCGCGCGCGTCCCGTCTGCCTCGGGGGAGCAACTGATCCGTTCCCGTCAGCCGTTGTCACCCTGAGCAGCCTTGGAGAATCCGTCGTGCCAGGCGGCCTTCGCCCCGGAGTCCCCGATCCGGTACACGTCCACGACGGCACCCGCCGCCACCCCGACACACAGCACCGCCGCCGCGGCACGGACGGCCAGCGCGGACCCGGACGCGGCAGCCCGGGTGCGCTCCCCGGAAGCGGCCTCCGCCGCGGCCGACTTGCGGGTCGTCCACCAGATCGCCGTCGCCAGTAGCAGCAAGGCGCCAGTCCAGGGAAACAGTCCGTCGCCGAGTTCGGCGTGCCTGCGCACCAGGGCGTTACTGTCGACGTGCTCCTCCAGCCACTCGCCGGCCTGCGTGGCCACGGGCACGCTCGCCAGCGTCACCAATGCCGACAGTGGCAGGACAACGCCCATGCGCCGGGCGGCACTCGGCCATATCGCGCCGACCACGACCGCCAGTGCGCTCAGAGGAACGAGCACGACGACGAAGTGCACGATCAGAACGTGGGCGGGCAGGCCGTTGACAACGGTGAAGCTCATCAAGGGTTCCTCCGGATAACGACTGTGCGGGGTCGACGCGCACACGGTCTCCGCGTGCCGACCGATCGGGCGCGTCAGCCTGGCACAGGAAGTTCTCAGCTCCTTCTGAACCGGCGCTTTCGGAGACTGTTCGTCGTCGGCTCGCTCGACGCCCGGGAGCTGAGACTGAACCGGCCGGCCGCCGACTGGACGCACTCCGACCACAGGATCGCCGTGCTTGCACGGCGATCGTGACATCCACGGATCGGTGGTCGTCGCGTCGGACATCGGCCTCGCCTCCCGCCCGTCACCGCGCGACCGGACGGCGGCACGGTCCGGTCATGGGGCCGAAGGTCCTCCACGTCGGGCCCAAGGCGGGTCGCCTCCGCAGGCTCTGTCGCTCATGATGGAAAGAGAGTCACCCGGCTCTCCTGCCCCTACGACACCGGCTGCGAGGCCTGCTGGAGCGCGGGGCCTGCGAGACCGCCTGGCCGAGGGCGAACGACCCGGCCTCGAGCACGACGACAAGGCGCAGTCGCTCCGGGCGGAAGAGGGAGGAAGCCATGAAGGTCGCAGTGCTGACCGGTGGCGGTGACTGTCCCGGTCTCAACGCCGTGATCCGCAGCGCGGTCCGCAAGGGCATCCAGGAGTACGGCTTCGATTTCGTCGGACTGCGGGACGGCTGGCTCGGCGCGCTCCAGGGCCACGTGGTGCCGCTGGAGATCGCCGACGTGCGGGGGATCCTTCCGCGCGGCGGGACCATTCTCGGTTCCTCCCGCACCAACCCGTTCAAGCACGAGGACGGGGTGCGGCGCATCCGGGACACGCTTGCGGCGCACCAGGTGGACGCACTCGTCGTGATCGGCGGCGAGGACACGCTCGGGGCGGCCACCGAGCTGAGCCGTCAGGGCATCAATCTGGTCGGCGTACCCAAGACCATCGACAACGACGTGTCCGGCACCGACTACACCTTCGGCTTTGACACGGCCGTGGGCATCGCGACGGAGGCCATCGATCGTCTTCACACCACTGCCGAGTCGCACATGCGCACCCTGGTGGTGGAGGTGATGGGCCGGCACTCCGGGTGGATCGCCCTGCACGCCGGCGTCGCGGGCGGTGCCAATGTGATCCTCATCCCGGAGCAGCCGTTCGACATCGATCAGGTCTGTGAGCAGGTGAAGAACCGCTTCAAGATCAACTACGCCCCGATCGTCGTCGCCGCCGAGGGAGCCACCCCCAAGGAAGGGCAGATGATCCTCAAGGACCGGTCGCTGGACGAGTACGGCCATGTGCACCTGTCCGGCATCGGCGAATGGCTGACCCAGGAGATCTCGCAACGCACCGGCATGGACGCCCGCACCACGGTCCTCGGCCACGTCCAGCGTGGCGGCACGCCGAGCGCCTTCGACCGGTGGCTGGCCACGCGCTTCGGACTGCACGCCGTCGACGCCGTCAGGGACGGCGACTTCGGCACCATGGTCGCCCTGCGCGGCACCCGGATCATACGTATCGCCCTCGACGACACCCGGGGGAAGACCAAAGTGGTGGACCCCTCGCTGTACGACGAGTTCCAGGTGTTCTTCGGCTGACCGTGTCCACCGTCAGGCTGCTCATCCCGCAGGCCCCCGGTCCGGCAGTCGTACGCCGATCGACGAACCGTCGGGCGACGGCACCGCGATCTCCACAGCAGCCCACGCTCCAGCCTCAGCCGTACGCCTCAGTGGCCGTGGTAGCGCAGCGTGAACCCGTACGAGGACAGCTCCGGCAGCGGCACCGGGTCGAGGCACAGTGCCCCGCCCCGAGTCTCCAGGCCGGTCGGTCCGCGCTGGACGAGGGCGAGGGTGCCGACCATGGCGCCGAGGTGGATCCCCTCACCGGTGGTGCCGCCCTGGACGTCGACGTCGCCCCGGAGGGCCTCTAGACAGAACTTCCACGCCTCGGCCCGCCGGGCGACCGTGCACCGCCAGGTCCCCTCCTCCAGTCGCAGCCCCAACCGGCGGAAGGGGCTCTGCTGTTCGGCCGGTGCGAAAGGCGGCCGAGCATCAGGACGTCGGCATCACCGAGGGGGTGCGGCGCGAGGGCGCGGTGAAGCTCGCCGGGAGGATCGCCGACAGCACGCTCGGCGTCGTGGCCACCGGCTACGCCCCGCTGGTGACAGATCCGCGAGGGCTGGCCGCTGTCAGGAGCTGCTTGGCCCTGGGTGCAGCAGACGATGGACGACGCGGCCCGTATCCGGCCCGCCGGCAGCTGATCCGGGACCCGCGACCGGGACCGCGACCGGGACCGGGACCGATGGACCCAAGTCCACCCCAACGGCCCTCGCACGGGTCCGGCTTTCGCGACCACGCTGGACTGGGCCCCGGTCGCCACGGCGGTGCCACGGGCCAGAGGAGCTGATCGCGGTGACGAACCTGGCGAAGACGCCTGACCGGCCTGTGCGCGTGAACGCGGTGCTCGACACGCCACTGTCCCGGTGGCTGTGGCTGGTGAAGTGGATCCTGGTCATTCCCCACTACGTAGTGCTGTTCTTCCTCTGGATCGCCTTCATGCTGGTGAGCGTGGTCGCGTTCTTCGGCATCTTGTTCACCGAGCGCTACCCACGGTCCTTGTTCGACTTCAACCTGGGCGTGATGCGCTGGAGCTGGCGGGTGGCGTACTACTCGTACGGCGCCCTGGGCACCGACCGGTACCCGCCGTTCAGTCTGGGCGAGGAGCCCGACTACCCCGCGCGGCTGGACGTCGCGTACCCGGAGCGGCTCTCCCGGGGGCTGGTGCTGGTGAAGTGGTGGCTGCTGGCCATCCCGCACTACATCGTCATCGGGTTCTTCCTCGGCGGCTTCCACTTCGGCTGGTGGGACGGCGGACTGGTCGCCGTGCTGGTGCTGATCGCGGCCGTGGCCATGGCGTTCACCGAGCAGTACCCCAGGTCCCTGTTCGACCTGATCCTCGGGCTGAACCGGTGGGTGCTGCGGGTGGCCGCCTACGTCGCCCTGATGACGGACACCTATCCGCCCTTCCGGCTCGACATGGGCGGAACCGAACCCTACGCACCCGAGGACCGGCCGTGATCGCCCTGCTGTCGGGGCGTCCCTGAGCGTGCGCAGGCTGCTGCACCCCGTCGTGCGGACGGCGCCGCAGCAGCCCGGCGCGCCGGCCCCGTTCCCCCCCCTGGACACTCGTGGGTGCTGGCGGCCACGGGCGTCTCTCAGACCCCGGCTCGGGCCGCGGCCCTCGCGCTTGCCAGTGATCGAAGGGTGCGGGTCAGCGGGCCCTTCCCCGCGGCTTCAGCGGCGTCGGCGGTAGCTCGGGGGCAGGCAGCGGGTCACCGTCGTAGCCTTCGACCAGCCCGAATCTTGTCCCTTCCATCCAGTCCCGACGGGCCTGTTCGATCTCCTCCTGGGACCGTCCGAACATAGCTTGCTGTACGCGCATGTGTGCAGGTCAGCGGCGTCCGGGAGCCCCGGCGGTCAGCAAACTGTCAGCGTCGGTCGTTTGGGGTCAGCAAGTCATGGCTTCGGTTGTGTCGGTTCGTGGGAAGGGTTCGTTCTTCAAGGAGTGTGAGCATCCGCGGTCGCGGTGGTCGAAATGCCCTCATGGGTCCTTCGCGACGCCCCTGCCTCGCTCGGCAGGAGGTCTCCTCCCTGGCCACTGCGGAGAGCGGGCATGGATACACGCCCGCTCTCCACACCATCGGCAGCCACTCAGTTGATGCGGACGATCTTCCAGAACTGGTCGTCGATGTTCAGGTCGTTCCACTGCACAACTGCTGCGCCGTTGCTGGTGGAGGACTGGGCGACGGCCGCGTTGAAGCCGCTGCCCACGTTCTTGAGTTCGTAGTAGCCGTTGCCCGCGTCGGTGAGGGTCCACTTCTGTGAGTTCGCGGTGGACGGCGTGTTCTGGAGGACGGCGGCTCCGGCGGTGGTGGAGCCGTTACGGATGTCCAGGTTCAGGTTGCTGTTGACGTTCTTGATGGTCCAGGCTCCGCCGCCGGCGGACTGGAAGGTGAACAGCTGGCAGAAGCAGGCCGAGTTCTGCCACTGCTCGGTGGCCGTACCTGTGGCGGTCGAGCCCTGCGGGATGTCCAGGTACTTCCCGCTGTTCTTGTTGACGAGGACGTACTGCCCGGTGCCGAGCGCCGGCAGAGCGGTCTGGGAGAGGTTCCAGCGCTGGCAGGCGCAGCCGGTGCCGCTCCACTGACCGGCGGCGGTGCCGGTGGCGGTGGAGGCGTTCGGGATCTCCAGGTACTTGCCGGTGACCCGGTTGGTGAGGCTGTAGCCGCCGGCCGGGTTCGGCGCGACGGCCCACTCGTGGTCCAGGGTGCCGTTGTCGTCCCACTGGAGGATCTTGGCTCCGTCGGCGGTGGACTGGTTCTCCACGCCGAGGACCTTGCCGCTGGCGACGTTGAGGATCTTGAAGTAACCGGAGCTCTGCTGCACGAAGCGCCACTGCTGGTCGGTGGCGTTGTCGGCGTTCTGCTGGGTGGCGTTCGTGCCGTTGGCGGTGGAGCCGCCCGCGATGCTCAGCATGAGGTTGCTGCCCGCGTTCGACACGGTGTAGGTGGCACCGTCCGAGATGCCGCCGCCCAGGTCGATGGTGCTGTAGGTGACGGGGTTGGAGAGGTTGCTGCCTCCATTGCCGCCGCTGAGCACGAGCAGGCTGTGGCCGTCGGGCAGGGGCACCATGCCGCGGCTGTAGCCGTTGGCGACGTTGGAGTTGATGCGCGTCCAGGTGTTCGCGGCGCCGTTCTGGGTGTTGAGGAACAGGTCGCTGGTGCTGTAGGCGCCGACGACGAGCGTGCCGTTCGGACCGCCGGTAGGCAGCCATGTGATGTACGGGGTACTGGTGGGGACCACGCCGTCCGTCGACCGCAGGGGAATGCCCGTGACGGAGTCGAAGGCCTCCGGGTCGGCGGAGATCTTGTAGTAGACGGCGAAGTTGCCCGAGGGCGAGCCGCCGTACTCATACGTCATGACGTAGTTGCCGTTGGGCAGCTTCGCGACGGTGGGCATCCCCGGGCGCTGGCTGTAGGTGGGCATCGCCACGTCGTCCACGACCGGACCCCAGGTGCGGAGGTCGGTGGTGACCTGGTGCACGACCTTCTGGCCGTGGTCGGGGTCGCGCTGGTCGGAGTAGTAGACGATCAGCTTGCCGTTGGCGTAGAGGAAGAACGGCTCCCATACGGGGGTGTTGCCGTTCGTGTCGAACGCCGCGCCGCCGGTGGCGATGTTGCTGACGAAGGTCCAGGTCTGCCCGCGGTCGGTGCTGGCATAGACGTCGATCTTGATGGCCGAGCGGTCGGAGGGAACCGAGGCGCCGGCCGCCAGGATGGTGCCGGCCGGGAAGCCGCCTACCGCCGCGGGCAGTTCGAACAGCTCGGGCTCCCAGCGCATGCCCCAGCCGTTCTGCGTGTCGGCGACCTCGGAGATCTTCGACCAGGAGTTGCCGTTGTCCGTGCTGCGGTAGATCGGGAGGACCGGCGTACCGGTGGTGTACTGCTCGAACGTCGCGAGGAGGGTTCCGTTGGCGGAGCCGTTGTGCTGCATCCGCATCGCCCGCGGGTAGAGCGACCCGGGCGAGGGCGCACCCGACGGCGGGGTGTACATCGTCTGCGAGGGGCGGGCCAGGGCCTCTGCCCGGCCGGCGGGTATGACCATGGTCATCACCGAGACGAGCAGGATGAGGGCGAGGGACAGGAAGGAGACGGGACGGGAACGCGGAGCGGCGCCGGGTCTGGCGTCTGTCTGCGCAGGGGACATTGCGGCTCCCAGGGGGAAGGTGTGTTTCGGTGTCCGCCGGCTCGGAACGGCTCGGAGTGACGCGGCGGGGTTCGTTGGGCGCGTGGCCCGGGGGGCAGCCGGGCCACACTGCCGGGCGCGGCGCGCGCGCAGGGGGCGCGGCGCGACAAACGCGGAAACGGCGGAGGTGGAGCGCCCCGGCATGTGGGTGTGCCGGAGCAGTGGCACGAGGGGGTGGGGTGGGTCAGAGGGCGGGCGGGGGTGCGGTGGAGCCGCGGACGACGAGTTCGACGGGTGGGTCGTTCGCCGGCGGCAGTTCGGTGTCAGGCTTCTCGATGGCGTGGAGGAGAAGCCTGATTCCTTCGCTCGACGCGGCCTCGAAGGGCTGACGGACAGTGGTCAGAGGCGGGGTGACGTAGGCGAACACGGGGTTGCCGTCGAAACCGACGACGCTGACGTCTTCCGGCACCCGACGACCGCTTTCCCGCAGGCCGTGGATCAGTCCGATGGCCATCTCGTCGCCCGCGGCGAACACCGCGGTCACCAAGCGGTCCGAGGCCAGCCCCAGGCCCGCGGCATACCCGGAGGCCGCCGACCAGTCACCGTTCAGCACGGGCGGCTCGTGCGCGCCCCGGGCCGCCAGCGCCGCCTGCCATCCCTCGATACGGTCCTTGGTGGCGTACCACCGGCGAGGCCCCGCGAGGTGATGGACAGTCGAATGGCCCAGGTCCAGCAGATGTTCCGTGGCCGCGCGTGCCAGTTGATGGGCGCCCACGCCGACGGTCAGTGTCCGGGCGGCGGTGAAGGCGGGTGGCGCTCCGACGAAGAGGACCGGCACGTCGACGCCGAGCGGGACTTCCCCCTCGACGATGGGTACGGAGACGACGATGCCGTCCACGCCCTGCTCCAGGAGTGATTCCAGCGCGCCGGCGATGCTTCGCGGGTCGCCGTCCGGGGTGTTGACCACGCGTAGCGCGTAACCGGCGTCCCGTACGGCCTGTTCGATGCCCACGAGCAGGGAGGCGGTTCCGTACCCGGCTGTCGCCAGAGCGACCACACCGATGGACCGGGTACGGCCGGAGGCCAGTGCCCTGGCCGCATGGTTCAGCCGGTAGCCGAGTTCCTCGGCGGCCGCCAGGACACGTCGGCGGGACTCGTCGGAGACATACGGCTCGTTGTTGAGGACCCGGGAGACCGTCTTGCGTGAGACGCCGGCCAGCCTGGCCACGTCCTCACTACGCGGCGCGGAGGAGCCCGCACCACGCTCCAGCCCTGTTGTCATGAAGTCTCCCCATGGCCGTGTTCTCCATCGAACGAAGTCAAGTTACATGACCGCGCGGTCTGACCGCGCGGTCAATGTCTACGCATCCGCCGAGCGCACGTCAAGAGTTCCCGCAACGCCACTTGCCTCCGGCACGCCGGGCGTCGAGGCCTCGTGGCCCGCCGGAGCGATGTGCCGAGGCTGCAGAGGACCGCCCGACAGGCGCGCATTCCTGCAGCTCAAGCGGCATTTAATGGAACCAGGACGGTTCGATGACCCACCGCGTCGGTCCCGTCCGTCCGGTCCGGCTGTCGGCAATCGGGGCCTCTGGCCGGCCCTGGCCGGTCATCGATTTCCGGACGGAAAGTCTTGACAGCGAGTCCACGGAGCGTTCACGCTTCCTGGCGTCCGACGATCGTGTTTGTTTGGTCATGTTGGATTCTGGTTCTCGACTGACCCTCAAGTGGTCCCTCGACGACCCGCTCTTCGTCATACCCCCGTCCGGCTGACGTGCCATTCCTGGGCACCGCCAGCCCAGTAGGAGCCGAAATGCACCGTTTCTCCCCCGGTCAGTTCATGCCTGGAACCAGCCGCCGCACCGTGCTCCGCGGACTCGGCGGAGCCGCGGTACTGGGTGCCGGCATCCCTCTGCTGAGTGCCTGCGCCGGCGGTTCCGCCTCGTCGGACACCAAGACCGTCACCGTCGGCTCCAACGCGTCCGACGCCGTCCCGAAGAAGGCGTACGGCGACGTCTACGCGGCCTTCACGAAGCAGTCCGGGATCCAGGTCGCCCTCAACACCAAGGACCACAACACCTTCCAGGAGCAGATCAACTCCTACCTGCAGGGAACGCCGGACGACGTGTTCCAGTGGTTCGCCGGCTACCGGATGCAGTTCTTCGCGGCCAAGGGTCTGGCCTCCCCGATCGACGACGTGTGGAAGACGATCGGCGGCAACTTCCCTCCGGCGATGCACGACCTGAGCAAGGGCCAGGACGGCAAGTACTATCTGGTGCCCCTGACCACGTCGCCGTGGGCGGTCTTCTACCGCAAGAGCGTCTTCCAGCAGTACGGCTACGAGGTCCCCACCACGTGGGACGCGTACGTCGCCCTGTGCAAGCAGATGAAGAAGGACGGCCTCGTCCCGATCGCGTACGGCGACAAGGACGCCTGGCCGGCGATGGGCACCTTCGACCAGATCAACTTCCGCCTCAACGGATACGACTTCCACGTCGAACTGATGGCGGGCAAGGCCTCCTGGACCGACGCCAAGGTCCGCAAGGTCTTCGACACCTGGGCCGAGACCCTCCCCTACCACCAGGAGGGCGCGGTCGGCCGAACCTGGCAGGACGCGGCGCAGACGCTGGTGGCGAAGAAGGCCGGCATGTACATGCTCGGCATGTTCGTGGCCCAGCAGTTCACCAACAAGGCGGACCTGGACGACCTCGACTTCTTCGCCTTCCCCGAGATCGACCCGGCGTACGGGCAGGACACCGTCGAAGCGCCGACCGACGGCATCATGCTCAGCAAGAAGCCCAAGAACCACGCCGGTTCCGTCAAGCTGCTCGAATTCCTTGGCACGCCGCAGGCCGAGGAGACCTACCTGAAGGCCGACCCGAGCCTCATCGCCGCCTCCTCGAAGGCCGACACCTCCGCCTACAGCGCCCTCCAGAAGAAGGCGTACGAGATGATCAGCGGCGCGAAGCACCTCACGCAGTTCATGGACCGTGACAGCCGGCCGGACTTCACCTCGACGGTCATGCAGCCGGCGCTGCAGAAGTTCATCCGCGACCCCAAGGGGATCGACAGCCTGCTGTCCTCGATCGAGCGCCAGAAGAAGACGATCTTCGCGTCCGGCTGAGACCGACCCCCCTTCTGAAGCGGATGAACACCGACACCATGAGCTCCGAAACGACCACAACGATCCCGGAGGCGGCCGCCGTGCCGCCTCCGGGCCCCGCGCCGGTCAACAACAAGCGGGTCCCGCAGGGCCACCGGCGCCTGCTGACCCGCCGTGACCGCATCACGCTCGGCTTCATGGCCGGCGTGCCCACCGTCCTGCACGTGGCCCTGGTCTGGGTCACCGCGCTGGCCTCGATCGCCCTGGCATTCACCAGCTGGGACGGCATCGGCTTCGGCTCCATCAAGTGGGTCGGCCTGGACAACTTCAAGCAGCTGTTCAACGACAACCCGCAGTTCTGGCCGGCCGTCGAGCACAACGTCATCTGGTTCGTCGTGCTCATCCTGATCCCCACCCCGTTCGGCCTGTTCCTGGCCGTGCAGCTGGACAAGAAGATCCGTTTCTCCCGGGTCTACCAGACCGCGTTCTTCCTGCCGGTCGTGGTCTCGCTCGCGGTCACCGGGTTCGTCTGGCAGCTGGTCTACAACCCCGACACCGGCCTGATCAACAGCCTGATCGGGGCCAACAAGCCCGGCCACTACATCGACTGGATCGGCGACCCGCACCTGAACCTGTGGGCGGTGCTGATCGCCGCGTCCTGGCGGCACACCGGCTACATGATGATCCTCTACCTGGCCGGCCTCAAGGGCGTCGACCCCTCGCTGCGGGAAGCGTCCTCGCTGGACGGCGCCAACGAGTGGCAGACGTTCAAGAACGTCATCTTCCCCACCCTGCGCCCCACCAACACCGTCGTCCTGGTCGTCACCATCATCGAGGCGCTGCGCGCCTTCGACCTGGTCTTCGTCTTCAACAAGGGCGCCCAGGGCACCGAGCTGCTGTCCATCCTGATCACCAACAACATCATCGGCGAGTCCAGCCGCATCGGCTACGGCTCCGCGATCGCGGTGGTCCTGCTGGTCATCTCCCTCGTCGTGATCATCCCGTACCTGATCTCGACCTTCCGCAAGGAGCGCAGCGCATGAGCACCCCCACCGTCGCGCTCGGCGCCAAGCAGCGCACCCCCCTGCGCCCCGCCCGGATCCTGCTGCACGTCTTCCTGATCGGCACCTCGCTGGCCTGGCTCGCCCCGCTGCTCTGGGCCGTCTTCGCGGCCCTGCGCCCCTACAGCGAGACCAGCACCAAGGGCTACGTCTCCTGGCCGGACAAGCTGAACTTCGACAACTTCAAAAACGCGTTCGAGCAGTCCGACATGCTCCACTACTTCGGGAACACACTGCTCATCGCGGTCCCGGCGGTGCTGGTCACCCTGCTGGTGTCGTCGATGGTCGCGTTCTACGTCTCCCGCTTCGACTTCCGGCTGAACATCTTCCTGCTGCTGGTCTTCACCGCCGGCAACCTGCTGCCGCAGCAGGTCATCATCACCCCGCTGTACCGCATGTACCTGCTCATCGACCTGCCCGGCATCACCATGAGCGGCAAGCTGTACGACTCCGCACTCGGCCTGGTCCTGATCCACGTGGCGTTCCAGTCCGGGTTCTGCGCCTTCGTCCTGTCCAACTACATGCGCATGCTGCCCCACGAGCTCACCGAGGCCGCCCTGGTCGACGGCGCCTCCGTGTGGCGGATGTACTGGCAGATCGTGCTGCCGCTGTGCAAGCCCGCGATGGCGGCCCTGGGCACCCTGCTGTCCATCTGGATCTACAACGACTTCTTCTGGGCCATCGTGCTGATCTCCACCGGCGAGAACATGCCCATCACCTCCGCCCTGAACAACCTCTCCGGCCAGTACTTCACCGACCCCAACCTGGTAGCCGCCGGCGCCCTGCTCACCGCGATCCCCACCCTGATCGTGTACTTCGTGCTCCAGCGCCAGTTCGTCAGCGGACTGACCCTCGGCGCCAACAAGGGCTGACACACCCGCACTTGCCCCTCCCCTACACCTCTCCCGGAGCACCACCAGTGAGTAACGAACGCCGTCTCCGCCTTCCTGGCATCGCCTACGGAGGTGACTACAACCCCGAGCAATGGCCCGAGGAGGTATGGGCCGAGGACATGCGCCTGATGCGCGAGGCCGGGGTGACCATGGTCAGCGTCGGCATCTTCTCCTGGGCTCTGCTCGAACCGGCCGAGGGCGTCTACGACTTCGCCCGCATGGACAAGATCCTCGACCTGCTCCAGGAGAACGGCATCGCCGCCGACCTGGCGACACCGACGGCGGCGCCGCCGGCCTGGTTCTTCCACACGTACCCGGAAGCGCTGCCGGTCGACCGGGACGGCCGCAGACTGTCGTACGGCAGCCGCCAGACGTTCTGCCCGAGCAGCCCCGCCTACCGCCGAGCAGCACTGAGTATCGCCGGGGCGCTCGCCGAGCGCTACGCCGACCACCCGGCCGTCGCCATGTGGCACGTGCACAACGAGTACGGCTGCCACAACGACGCCTGCTACTGCGACACCAGCGCCACCGCCTTCCGCACCTGGCTGCGCGCCCGCTACGGCGACGACCTGGACGCCCTCAACCATGCCTGGGGGACCACGTTCTGGAGCCAGTGGTACTACACGTGGGACCAGATCCTGCCGCCCCGCACCACCGCAGCTCCCCCCAACCCCACCCACCAGCTCGACTGGCGCCGCTTCTGCTCCGACGAACTGCTCTCCCTGTGCACCGCCGAACGCGACGTACTGCGCCAGGCCGCTCCGGACACCCCCGCGACCACCAACTTCCTGGTCCTGCGCACCATCGACGCCCTCGACTACTGGCGCTGGGCACCGGAGCTGGACATCCTCTCCAACGACCACTACCTGCTGTCCGACGACCCGGAGGCCGAGGTCGACATCGCGCTTCACGGCGATCTGATGCGTTCGCTCGCGGGCGGACCGTGGTTCCTCATGGAGCACTCGACCGGCGCCGTCAACTGGCAGCCCGTCAACCGGGCCAAGGGACCCGGAGAGATGCGCCGCAACGCACTCGCGCACGTGGCCCACGGCGCCGACGGCATCGCGTTCTTCCAGTGGCGGGCGGCAAAGGCGGGCGCCGAGCAGTGGCACTCGGCGATGCTGCCGCACGCCGGAACCGACAGCCAGATCTGGCGGGACGTCGTCCAACTGGGCGCAGACCTGCGGGCGTTGGCCGAGGTACGGGACTCCACCAGCACGGCGCAGATGGCGATCGTTTGGGACTGGGACGCCCGCTGGGCACTGGAACTGCCCTCCCAGCCCAGCGGCGAACTGCGCTACCAGGACCTGGTACGGGACTGGTACACCCCCCTGTGGCGGGCAGGCGTCGCCGTCGACTTCGTACGCCCCGACGACCCCGAACTCGACCGCTACAAACTCGTCCTGGCGCCGTCGCTGTACCTGGTGACGGAGGCGGCCGCGGCGAACCTCGCCCGGTTCGCAGAGCGCGGGGGCACGCTGGCCGTCGGCTTCCACAGCGGCATGGTCGACGAGAACGCCCATGTGTACCTGGGCGGCTACCCTGGCGCGTTCCGCGACATCCTCGGCGTGGTCACCGACGAGCTCTTCCCCCTGCTGCCGGGCGAGACGAACGGCCTGACCGGCGACGTAGCGCCGGGCGCCACGGCCGACCTGTGGTCGGAACGCATACGGCTCACCGGCGCACAGGCCGTCGCCTCCCACTCCGACGGCCCACTGGCCGGCCACCCCGCCGTCACCCGCCACCGGTACGGTGACGGCACCGCCTGGTACGTGGCCACCCACCCTGACCAAGACACTCTCGCCGCCCTGCTCAACCGTATCCGCCAGGATGCCGACGTCACACCAGAGCACGAGGCACCCGCCGGTATCGAAGTCGTCAGGCGCCACGGCACGGTGGCCGACTACCTGTTCCTTATCGACCACACCGGAAAGGGCGCCGAAGCGCCCGCCGAAGGCGTCGAACTCCTCACCGGCAAGCCGATCTCCGGAACGGTCAGCATCCCACCAGGAGGCGTCGCCGTCATCCGAGAGCCACACTGACCAGAGCGCAGGTCGTGGGCGCCGACGCGTGGGACCCGCGCTGATCCGGATCGAGCGCAGGACAGTCGCCTGCCTCCGACCCATCGGAGGCTCTTCGCCGGCCGAAGTGACCGGTCCGCGGTACTCCACTCCTACCCGGACCGATCACCCCCTGTACCGGGATCCCCTGACATGCGGCCGGGCGGTCAGGCCGTACCGAACTACGCCTGGACAGCAAACGGGCCGTCACAGAAGGGGAACTAGTACTGGCTCTGAGCGCCTCGGACAGCAACGGCAGGACCGGCGTGGATCCGGCTGCGAGAAGGGGAGTCGCCGGACTCCGTGATCGCACTGGTCGACAGCCTGGTAAAGGTGACGCACTGCGCACGCTGCTGAACCGCGCGAACCCGGATGCACCACCCGCCACGCTCGACCTGAGCGCTGCCACCATCGTTGCCATCACCGATACCGCAGACTCATGGCCCTCACAGGTCGCGCTCACCGAACTCACTTACCAAGCTCTGCACCCGGTGATGCCCGCCGCCCAGCGTCTGCCATGGCTACAGCGCGGCACTGACTACCACCCTCAGCACTACGAAGAGTTGGCCGCCCACTACCGTCAACTCGGCCACGATGACGATGCGCGGACAGTGCTCTTGGCCCGACATCGACAACGGCGGCGTAACTTGCCAGGGCCTGCCCAACTCTGGGGTTACATCGAAGACGTCACTGTTGGATACGGCTACAGACCAGGGCGCGCGCTCATATGGCTGCTGGCACTTATCGCTACCGCTGCCATCGCCTTCTCAGCAGCACCGCCCCAGCCTTCCCAGTCCAACGGAGCATCCTTCCAACCGGTCGTCTTCGCACTCGACCTCATCCTGCCCGTCCTCGACCTCGGCCAGGAAAAGGCGTTCACCCCGGTTGACAGCACTGCCTGGATCGCCTGATTCAGCTCCCTCTCAGGCTGGCTAGTCGGCACCACCGTCGTCACTAGCCTCACCCGCTCCTAAACGCTCGCAACACAAACTTGTGCTGGCCGGGCGTGACCTGCGGAGCTCTTTCGCCATTGGTTGGACGCGGATAATCGGCTGTAGGTCGTTAGAGCCTGTCCGGCGGATCTTTCCGGGCCCGGCGCTCCTGGCACGGCTGCGTTACTGGGCCGTACTAAGGTTGGCCGGACAGTCACGCGAGCGATGGCCACCGATCGGCGGCCCACTCCAGCCATCCTGACCACCCAGGAGGCGGACCTCCCACCTCATGTCCATCGAGTTCCGTGGCGTCGGGCTCCTCGAACAGCGTCCTCCAGTGCACGAGGTCCGTCTCGCTCATCGCGAAAGTCAGATACGGGGTGGCCGACTGGCGATGGGCGATCCGGGCACGTTGGGTCTCATGGTCCACCGGCACGTACACAAGGCGACAGGACGCGCCCACAGACATCACCAACCAGCGGATCGCGGACCTCTCGTCACGAGACCAGCATCCGAAATCCAGGACCACGTTCGTTCCCAGCTTCAGCGCCTCCAGACCAAGCCAGAGCAGCCGACCTTCCAACACATCGCGCTTCCCTTCCGGCTGCGGATCACCGAACAGCGGGATCATCCACTCATCGGGCGTCAGCCGCAGCGCGCTGTGCTCCTTGGCCAGCTGCCGCGCTCTCGTGGTCTTTCCGGCCCCTGGCAGGCCGACCGTCAGGAACAGCGTCGTCACGCCCAGATCTTGTCACGAAGGCCAAGTGATCACGGCTTGAGCCAAAGGCGGATCGAAGCCCCGGTGGGGTGCCATGGAAGACGTAGGCGCGCTTGTCGAATCTCGTGGCCACGGCCCGGGAGCTCCTCAGCGCGTTGATCGTCCGCTCAACTTCGTTCCTGCGCTTGTAGATCGTCTCGTCGAAGCCGTCGGGCCGGCCGCCCTTGTTGCCACGCGGTGGCAGTTGCCCGCTGGTTCTTCGAGGATCGTGTGCTTGTTCTGGCGACGTCGCAGGTAGCGGCGGTCGCGTCGGCATTGGTCAGGACAGACGCGAAGAGCCTGGCCCATGCGCCATCCGCTGACCATCGCCGATGCCGCTCGTACACGGTCTTCCCCATGCCGAAACGCGTAGGCAGATCCCGCCACGGCACCCCGGTCCGGTTCCGGTACAGGATCCCGTTGATGTTCCTGCGGTGACTGCCCCAACATCCCCCACGGAACCCGAACTTCGACAGATGCGGCTTCAGCCGGACCCGTTCGCCGCTGGTGAGATCTTCCCGCCCCATGGGCATGCCACCGAACCGAGACCAAGACGGTCACAAGGTCCGTCGGACAGACCCTCGCGAACCGATGCGGCCAAGGAACCAAGATCCGGACCATTCGACACCTGGCCTTGTCGACTCTCCACAAGGTGACAGCGCGAGCCGTGTCGATCCGCACCACCGCCCACCTCAACCACGCGCCAAGTCAGCGTTCTCCCGGTCGCCGTCAAACCCGTGGAAGCCCTGCGTAGGCGACTGGGCCTCGAAAGAAACTTGGTAACCAGCCTGACGGGACGTCAGGAAAGTCAGCAAGGGCTCTGCCACAGCTGCCCACAGACGGCCACACCGTGGAGTCGCCGCCTGCCCCGGCCCGAGACGGAAACGCGGTCGACCGCCCTCCAGCAAGCGGTCGACCGCGGGAGGCGTTGCCCGGCCGCGCCGCACTCGACAGCTTCACCGACACGCAGGCATCTTCGCAGCTCAGCGCACTCTGCCCCGCGGCTTCAACGGCAGGGGCGGCAGTTCCGGAGCGGGCAGCGGGGCGCCCTCGTACCCCTTGACCTCACCGAACCGTGTGCCTTCCATCCAGTCCCGACGGGCCTGTTCGATCTCCTCCTGGGACCGCCCGATCCAGTTCCAGAACATGACGAGCTCCTCCTCGAACGGCTCGCCGCCCAGGAGCATCAGGCCCGCCTCCGACTCGGCGCGCAGCGGCAGTTCGGTGCGGCCGCAGCCGAGGTAGAGCATCGAGCCGGGCAGGAGCGGCACCCCGTCCACGTGGGCCTCGCCGGACATGGACAGGACGGCGTACTCGAAGTCCGGTACCAGCGGCAGGCGTACGTCCGCGCCGCGGGCGAGGGCCAGGTCGGCGCCGACGATGGGCGTGTAAGCCGTTCCGGGCGAGCGCGCGCCGTCGAGGTCTCCCAGGATGAGCGTGGCCGTCAGGCCCGGTGCCGTGATCTGCGGCAGCTCGGCGTGGTGCTCGAAGCGCGGGTCGGTGTGGCGGTGGCCGTCCGGCAGGGCGACCCAGAGCTGGGCGCCGTGCAGGAAGCGGGCGTGGGACTTCGGGCTCTCCTCGGAGTGGCTGATCGCGCGGCCGGAGGTCATCAGGCCCAGCTCACGGGGGCGGATGGTCTGGAGGCTGCCGGTGGAGTCGCGGTGCAGCACCTCGCCCTCGTGCAGCCAGCTCACCGTCTGCAGCCCCATGTGCGGGTGCGGGGGCACCTGCATGCCGGGCTCGTCGGCGATGTCGTCGGGGCCGTAGTGATCGACGAAACACCAGGCGCCGACCATGCGGCGGCCCAGGTTGGGAAGAAGCCGGCGCACCTCGCTGGACTCGCCCAGCTTGACGCGCCGAGGGCTGAGGAGTTCGCGCACGGGTTCCGCCACCACGAAGCCGCGGCCGCCGCACAGGGCGGGAACCGGCTCGCGATCAAGATTGCTCATGGCGCCCAACCTAGACCCGTGAGGCGATTTCCGTCAGGTCGTCCCTCCGGGCTCCGCGACGGTCGTTTCGCGGGCCGCCCGTCGTCCGGTCGGAAAATGGTAGCCATGGATATAGTAGCCATGTACTGTATCGGCATGAGTACGGCTTCCGAGGGCGCGACGCCCGGTTTCCTGGTCTGGCGACTGTCGATGAAGTGGCGGGTCGCGGTCGACCGCGCGGTGGCGCCGCTCGGCCTGACCCACGCCCAGTACTCGCTGGTGGCCTCGCTGTACGGCATGCAGCGCGGCGGTGAACGCCCGAGCCAGCGACGCCTCGCCGACCGGACCGGCCTCGAACCGCTCTACGTCTCCAAGCTGGCGCGCTCCCTGGAGAGCGCCGGGCTCCTGGAACGCACCCGAGACCCCCGCGACCCGCGCGCGGTGCAACTGGCGCTGACCGAGGAGGGCCGTGAGCGAACCCTGCGCGCCATCAAGGTCGTCCAGGGGCTCCTGGAGCAACTGCTGGCACCGCTCGGAGGCCTGGACAGCGCGCGCACGCGGGAGTTCAAGCGCGAGCTGTCGACCCTGCTCGACGCACCTCTCGACCCGACGAACGAGAACCTCGAGGAGCAGTCATGACCACCACCACTCCCGTCCTCAACCCCCGTGTCATAGCCCTGGCCCACTATGCCGCCCGCGCACTTCTCGAGAGCGTCCTGGCCCGCCACGGCGCGACCTTCCAGCAGTCCGTCACCCTGCGGCTCGCCGCCGTCGCCGAGGGCCCGGTCGAGCGTCACCGCATCGTCGAGGACCTCGTCGGCGCACTGAAGATCGACGCGACGGAGGCGCACTCCGTGGTCGACGAGCTGATCTCCGCGGGACTGCTGGCCCCCCACGAGCCGTCCCAGGTGCGGATCACCGGCACCGGACGGCAGTTGTTCGAGACGACGTCCGCCGAGACCGCCCCCATCACCGCCCGGGTCTACGCCGGCATCCCCGAGGAGGACCTCGCGGTCGCCGGACGCGTCCTGAGCCTCATCACCGAGCGGGCCGACAAGGAGCTCGCCGCCCTGAACACGTAGCGGGACAGCACGTACGTCTCAGCCCGCCGTCACGCCCTTCCTGCCCGCCGATGGGCGACCTCGCCGAGGATCACGTCGGCGACGATGAAGCCGGCCAGCGGTATGCCGAGCAGCGGCACGAAGTAGCCGAGGACGGCGACGACCACCACGCCGGGCACCAGGATCTGCGGGGGGACCTGCTGCCAGGCTCCGCGCGGGACCGGCCGCCCGAAGGCGGAGCCGCGGCCGCGCTGCCACCACATGCGGTAGCCCCACACGATCAGCAGGACCAGCGACAGCGCGAGAAGCATCAGGGCGATCTGGTTGACCAGCCCGAACAGGACGCCGGTGTGCAGATCGATGCCCCAGCGGGTCAGCTTGGCGAGCAGCGGGTGGTCGGCGAACCGCAGCACGTCGGTGACCTCGCCGGTGGCCGGGTCGACGGCGACCGCGTCCTGCTTCTCGGGCCAGCTGCGCTGCACCTGCCGTACGACATAGGTCGATGACGCGTCGGCGGGCGGGACGATCTCGACGGGGTCGCCGAGCCCTTCGGCACGGGCGGCGGCCAGCACCTTGTCGAGGCCCACGCCGTGCTCGGCGCCCCCGGCCGAGGCGGACGCGCCGTGGCCCGAGTGGTCGCCGCCCGCGGCCGCGGAGACCGACGGTGTGGACTGGCCCAGCGAGGTGCGGAGTTCGTCGATGTTGGCGCCTGCGTACGTCGACCAGGTCAGTCCGGTCGCCGACAGGAAGATGAAGCCGGCCGCGGCCCAGACGCCCACGCTGCCGTGCAGTCCGAGGGTGCGGCGCCGCCCGCTGGTACCGCGGACCTTGCGCAGGGCGCGGCGGCGGGAGAACCACAGCGCGATGCCGCCGCCCGCGATCACCCACAGCCAGCTGGCGGCGAACTCGCTGTAGAGGCGGCCGTTCTCGCCGAGGTGGAGGTCGCGGTGGAACTCGTCGATCCAGGTGCGCAGCGGCAGCGCGCCGGTGGAGCCGTACTGCTCGAGCGCGCCGCGGACCTTGCCGGTGTACGGGTCGACGAACACGGCGAGGGTGTGGTTCGGGTCGACTCCCTTCACCCCGGACAGCAGCACCCTGGTCGTCGCGTCGTCCTCGGGGGAAGGACGTACGGCGGAGACGGTGCCCTCGGGGTGGGCCTTGCGCGCGGCGGCCACCTGCTCGGTGATGGGCAGCTTGCTGTCGCCGACGGCGCCGACGGTCATCTGGTCCCGGTAGACGATCTTCTCGGCCTGGAAGGCACCGGCGTACAGGAAGCCGGTGGCCGCGGCGATGAGGAGGAAGGGCGCGACGAACACGCCGGCGTAGAAGTGCAGACGCAGCACGAGCGGGCGCAGCGGGGCCCATCTGCTGGGAACCGGCGCGGAGGCGGCCGGTTGCGGGGCCTCGTCGGATGAGGGTCCCCCCGCTGGAGCGGAGCCGGAAGTGGGGGACGTCGGGGGGACGATGGACATCGGCGGCTTCTCCGAGGGCTGGGGACGGTAGCGGTCCAGTAGTCGGAGGAAGGACGCATCGAGTTCCCGGGACGTGCAGTGACCTGCATCACACGAGAGGCCAACGTCCCGCCCGGTGTCATGGCATCCTGGCGCGATGGCAACTCCGAGTCATCGCGCGCCCCTTGCCGAGCTGGTCGAGGAACTCCTGGCCACGGACGGTCCGCTGCCGATCGTGACGGCCGGTGAACCGGTCCTGCGGCGCGTTTCCGAGCCGTACGACGGCCAGTTGGACGCCGCGCTCCTGTCCCGTTTCGTCGAGGCCCTGCGCGTCACCATGCACGCGGCGCCGGGCGTGGGCCTGGCCGCCCCGCAGGTGGGGGTGCCACTGCGCATCGCGGTCGTCGAGGACCCGGCGCCCGTACCCGAGGAGGTGCGGGAGGCGCGTGGACGGGTGCCGCAGCCGTTCCGCGTGCTGGTCAATCCGTCGTACGAGCCCGTCGGCGCGGAACGGGCCGCGTTCTTCGAGGGTTGTCTGAGCGTGCCGGGCTGGCAGGCCGTGGTGGCACGGCCTGCTCAGGTGCGGCTGACATGTGAGGACGAGAACGGCCGCCCGGTCGACGAGGTGTTCAGCGGCTGGCCCGCGCGGATCGTCCAGCACGAGACGGACCACCTCGACGGCATGCTGTACCTCGACCGCGCCGAGCTGCGCTCGCTGTCCTCGAACCAGGCGATGGCCGAGCGGTGGACGCAGCCGACACCACAGCAGGCGGCCGCGTCCCTCGGCTTCGAGCTGCCCTAGTTGTCCCGGTAGGCCTCAAGGAGCCGCAGCCACACCTCGCTGATCGTCGGGTACGACGGGACCGCGTGCCACAGCCTGCTGATCGGGACCTGGCCCGCGACGGCGATCGTCGCGGAGTGGATCAGTTCGCCGACGCCGGGGCCGACGAAGGTGACGCCGAGGAGGATCTCGCGTTCCAGGTCGACGACCATGCGGGCCCGCCCCCGGTAGCCGTCGCCGTAGAGGCCGGCGCCCGCCACCGAAGCGAGGTCGTAGTCGACCGCGCGGACCCGGTAACCCGCCTGTTCGGCCTCCGCCAGGGAGAGGCCCACCGCGGCGGCCTCCGGGTCGGTGAAGACGACCTGGGGTACGGCGCCGTGGTCGGCGGTCGCGGCGTGGGCGCCCCAGGGATCCGCCTGGACCGGGGCTCCGGAGGCCCGGGCGGAGATCGCCGCTCCCGCGATGCGCGCCTGGTACTTGCCCTGGTGGGTGAGGAGCGCGCGGTGATTGACGTCGCCGACCGCGTAGAGCCAGTCGCTGCCGGTCACACGGAGGGTGTCGTCGACCTCCAGCCAGGTGCCGGGCTCCCGGCCGATCGTGTCCAGGCCGATGTCGTCGGTGCGCGGGGCGCGACCGGTGGCGAAGAGGATCTCGTCGGCCTCGATGCGGTCGCCGGTGCCGGTGACGACCACGACCGTGCCGTTGTCGCGGCTGACCGACTCGACCGACGTACCGGTGCGGACGTTCACGCCCGCTTCGGTGAGCGCCTCGGCGACGAGTTCGCCCGCGAAGGGCTCCATGCGGTTGAGCAGTCCCTTCCCGCGCACGAGAAGGGTGACCTGCGAGCCGAGTGCCTGCCAGGCCGTGGCCATCTCGGTGGCGACCACTCCCCCGCCGACCACGACAAGCCGTCCGGGCGCCGCCTTGGCGCTCGTGGCCTCGCGGCTGGTCCACGGCTTGACCTCGTCGAGGCCCGGCAGGTCCGGCAGGACGGCCCGGGTGCCGGTGCAGAGGGCCACGGCGTGCCGGGCGGTCAGCACCTTCCGTATGCCGTCGGGACCGGTGACCGTGACCGTGCGCTCCCCGGTGAGACGGCCGTGGCCGCGGTGGAGGTCGGCGCCGATGCTCTCCAGCCAGCCGATCTGGCCGTCGTCCTTCCAGTTCGAGGTGAAGTAGTCCCGGCGTGCGAGAACCGCGGCCGTGTCGAGGGGGCCCTGCACCGAGGCGCTCAGGCCCGGCAGGCGGCGCGCGTCTCCCTGGGCGATCACCGGCCGCAGCAGGGCCTTGCTGGGCATGCAGGCCCAGTAGGAGCACTCTCCGCCGACCAGCTCGCTCTCCACGACCGCGGTGGAGAGGCCGGCCGCACGGGTGCG
This sequence comes from Streptomyces canus, assembly GCF_030816965.1. Classification (NCBI taxonomy): domain Bacteria; kingdom Bacillati; phylum Actinomycetota; class Actinomycetes; order Kitasatosporales; family Streptomycetaceae; genus Streptomyces; species Streptomyces canus. The sequence goes on along the minus strand of NZ_JAUSYQ010000002.1, from coordinate 9,425,828 downwards.
GTCGGCCACGTTCTCCCCCACGGGTCCGGCACCGAGCACCACTACATCGTAGGTGGAGCAGGCGATGTTTTCCGTTTCCGTCATGGGCCCAGTCTGGTGGGTGGTGTGCGCTCGGGCCACCAGGGGTACGCGCGCCGCAATACCGAGTGGTGACAGCTGTGGAATACCCGGCGGACAAGCCGTGTTGAGCCGACGGCTTCGCTCCGAGACCAGGAAGAGGGATCACGTCATGAGCAGCACCGTGGAGCTCACCAAGGAGAACTTCGACCAGACGGTCACGGACAACGAGTTCGTCCTGATCGACTTCTGGGCGTCGTGGTGCGGCCCGTGCCGCCAGTTCGCGCCGGTCTACGAGAAGGCCGCCGAGGACAACCCGGACCTGGTGTTCGGCAAGGTGGACACCGAGGCGCAGCCGGAGCTGGCCGCGGCCTTCGGTATCCAGTCGATCCCGACGCTGATGATCGTCCGCGACCAGGTCGCGGTGTTCGCCCAGCCGGGCGCGCTGCCCGAATCCGCCCTGACGGACGTCATCGGGCAGGCCCGCAAGCTGGACATGGCCGAGGTCCGCAAGGCCGTGGCCGAGCAGCAGGCCCAGGCCGAGCAGAACGGCGAGTAACCCCTAGAAGGGGTAGGCCGCCACGTCCGCGCGTACCGTCGTCCAGCGCACGTCGGTGAAGGCCTCCACATTGGCCTCACCGCCGAAGCGAGCGCCGGTGCCGGACGCGGCGATCCCGCCGAAGGGCGCGACCGCCTCGTCGTTCACGGTCTGGTCGTTGATGTGCACGATGCCGGTGGGAATCCGCTCCGCCAGGTCGAGACCGCGGGCCGCGTCCCCGGTGACGATGCCGAGCGAGAGGCCGTACGGCCCCGCGGCGGCCAGGGCGGCGGCCTCGTCGACCGTACTGAAGGACCGTACGGGTGCGACGGGGCCGAACACCTCCTCCGCGTAGGCCGGCGTGCTGTCGTCGAGGCCCGCGAGGACCGTCGGGCGGTAGAAGAGCTTCTCGTGCGTGCCACCGGCCGCCAGCTTGGCGCCCTGGGCGGTGCTGGCCTCGACCAGGCCGCGCACCTTGGCGAGCTGGTTGTCGTCGATGATCGGGCCCAGGTGGACCTGTTCCCGGTGGGGGTCGCCGACGGCGAGGGAGTCGGCCTTGGCGGCCAGGCGCTCGACGTACTCCTCGTACAGCGAGTCATGGACGAGGTGGCGGCCGGTCGTCATGCAGATCTGGCCCTGGTGGAAGAAGGATCCCCAGGCCGCCGTGGAGATGACGGCCTCGATGTCGGCGTCCTCCAGGACGATCAGCGCGGAGTTGCCGCCGAGTTCCAGGTGGGCGCGCTTGAGGTGTCGTCCCGCCGCCTCCCCCACCGCGCGGCCCGCCGCGGTCGATCCGGTGAAGGAGATGACGGGGACGCGCGGGTCGGCGACCAGGGCCTGGCCGACATCGGGGCCGCCGGGCAGGACGTGGAACAGCCCTTCGGGCAGCCCGGCCTCGGCGAAGACGGCGGCGAGCGAGAGGCCGCCGCAGACCGCGGTGCGCGGGTCCGGCTTCAGGATCACCGCGTTCCCCAGCGCCAGGGCCGGGGCGACGGAGCGGATCGAGAGGATCAGCGGAGCGTTGAAGGGCGCGATCACGCCCACGACGCCGACCGGGACCCGGCGCGTGTAGGACAGGCGGGGCGCCTCGGTGGGCAGGACCTGGCCTGCGGGGCGGGAGGCGAGGGCGGCGGCCTCGTAGCACTCCTGGGCGGCCACGTGCAGTTCGAAGTCGGCCTTGCCGGGGATGGACCCGGACTCGCGGACGAGCCACTCGCGCAGTTCGTCGGCGTGGGCGGAGAACAGGTCACCGGCCTTGCGCAGCACCCCGGCCCGCACGAAGTGCGGGAGCCGGGCCCATTCGGTCTGGGCGGCACGGGCGGCCGCCGCGGAGCGCTCCACGTCCTCGGCGCCGGCGAGGGTGACGGTGGCGAGCGTGTCGCCGGTGGCGGGCTCGGTGACTGCGTACGCAGGTCCCGAAAGGGGGTGGGGCTGCCAGCTCTTGGGGGCGAGCAATGACATGACGGCTCTCCGTTCGATCACCGGTGGGACTCACACCGGGAGCGGTAGTCCCGTGTAGTTCGCGGCCAGTTCGGCGGCCGCGTGGCGGGATGCGGTGATGCGGCGCAGCCGTGCGAGCTGCATCCGACTCTCGAACGCATCCCCATTTGGTTGAGCGTGCAACATCCTAGTCATGTCGTACGAGAACCGCGTGGCCTGCCACACACGAGAAAGACACAACTTCGAATATCGGTCGATCAGTTGTGTCGATCCCGTGCGGAGCAGTTCGATCAGGGCCCGGGCGAGTACGGATACGTCGGACACGGCGAGGTTGAGGCCCTTGGCCCCGGTCGGCGGCACGATGTGCGCGGCGTCGCCGGCCAGCAGGAGTCGGCCGTGGCGCATCGGTTCGTGGACGTAACTGCGCATGGACGTCACCGACTTGGCGGCGATGGGGCCGCGCTTCAGTGTCCATTCGGCGTCGATCGCGAAGCGGTCCGCGAGCTCGTCCCAGATCCGCTCGTCGGACCAGTCGTCGGGATCGGTACCGTTCGGGACCTGGAGGTAGAGCCGGGAGACGGCGGGCGAGCGCATGCTGTGCAGGGCGAAACCGCGCTCGCCACGAGCGTAGATCAACTCCTCGCAGGACGGCGGGACATCGGCGAGGATCCCGAGCCAGGAGTACGGATAGTCATGCTCGTACGTCCGGCTCGTCGCCGCCGGGAAGGCCTCCCGGGAGATGCCGTGGAAGCCGTCGCAGCCCGCGATCCAGTCGCAGGTCAGCGTCTGTTCGCGGCCCTCGTGCAGGAACCGCACGACAGGGGCGTCGCTCTCCGGCTTCTCGACCGCCAGAGCCTCCGCCTCGAACAACAGCGGTGGCCCCTCGTCCAGCTGGAGCGCGACGAGATCCTTCACGATCTCGGTCTGGGCGTAGACCGTGACCGTGCGGCCACCGGTGAGGACGGGGAAGTCGATGTGGTGCCGCTCCCCCGCGAACCGCAGCTCGATGCCCTGGTGGACCAGTCCCTCGGTCTCCAGACGCTCGGCGGCGCCGCACGCGCGCAGGGCGTCGACCGTGCCCTGCTCCAGCATCCCGGCACGCTGACGGTGCTCGACGTACTCCCGCGTCCTGCTCTCCAGCACCACACAGTCGATCCCCGCCCGGTGCAGCACGCGGGCGAGGAGCAGTCCGGCGGGGCCGCCGCCGATGATCCCGACCGTGGTGCGCATGGCAGGCCTCCCTGCGTCAGCTGGAGTCGCGGTGCACGACCGTGGCTCCCAGCACCGTGTGCGTCTCGGTCGCGGCGCCCGGTTCGCGCACCGCGCGGTCGACCAGTTCGGCGAGGTCGCGGCCGGACGGCAGCTCGAGATGGACCGTGCTCAGCCGGGGCCGCAGCAGCCGGCCGAGGAGCAGGTCGTCGGCGCCGATCACCGCGGTGTCCTCCGGGATGCGGATGCCCTCGTCCTGGAGGGCACGCATTAACAGCATCGCGTACTCGTCGTTGTACGCAAACACGGCGTCGAGGCCGAGGTCGCGCCAGCGGACGGCGAGCTTGGCCGCGGCCTGCTCCTCGTAGGCGAGGGGCAGCTCGGTCAGCGTGGCGTCGGTACCGTGCAGGGCCCTGCGCACACCTGCCAGCCGGGGCAGTGAGAAGGCCTCCAGACCGGCCTCCTCGGGCACCACCACGCCGATGCGGCGCCGGCCGCGGGCGTACAGGTGGGTGGCGGCGCTGTGGCCGACGCCCGCGTGGTCCATGAGCAGGGCGTGGGCCCCCTCGACCGCCTCGGGACCGAGGGTGACCACCACCCGGGCACCGGAGCGCCGGAGCAGGGCCACGCCCTGCGGGCCGAGTCCCGCGCCGGGCACCAGGACCGCGACCGGGCGCAGCTCGGCCCAGGCACGGGCGGCCTCGTCGCCCTGCAGGCCGACGCTGCCGTACTGCACGACGGTGTAGTCCAACCGGCCCAGGGCCCACTGGAGTTCACTGATGAACTGGCTGTAGAGCGGGCCGACCGGGATGGACGGGGCGGGCATCAGGACCATCCGGCTGTGGCCGGCGCGCAGGCTGCGGGCGGCCGCGTGCGGCACGTACCCGAGTTCCTTCGCGGCCTCGTGGACGCGGCGGCGCGTGGGCTCGCTGATCCGGACGGCGCTGGTGTTGTTGAGGACGTAGGAGACGGTCGCTCGTGAGACGCCGGCCAGGCGGGCCACATCGGCGCTCGTGGGAACCGAGCGCGTCGCCGGGGAAACGGGCGCGGGCGTTTTCGGTATCTGCACCATGACGGTCGTCATCTTTGCAGAAGCTGTGACGGTGTACCTGACCGGGGCGCGGCCCGACCTCACCGCGGCGGATCGGTGCAGGTGAGCCGGGCGACGAGGTCGTCCCAGCCCTTTCCCAGGCGCTCCAGTGGCATGCCGCGCCTCCGGGTGAGGTGATGGATGGTGGCGGGATCGAGGTAGCCCATCAGGGCCTGGGCGAGCACTTCGCAGTCCGCTTCCGGGCGTGCCTGGCGCAGCAGCAGGGTCACGTGGCTGTGGTGCACCTGGCGGGGCGCGGGGGTGAAGCGGCGCTCCGGGCTCGGCTCGGCGGCCAGCATCAGGTCCATCTGGTCGCCGGACCGGCGCAGGAGGGCGTGGCCGAACGCGCGCAGCCGGTCGACGGGCGGTGCGCCGGGCCCGAGCGGGGCGGGGCCGCTGAGGAAGGCCGCCTGGAAGTTGCGCTCGGAGTGGTCGAGCAGTGCCGTCAGCAGGCCGGTGCGGTCGCCGAACCGGCGGAAGACGGTGCCCTTGCCGACCGATGCGGCCGCGGCCACCGCCTCCATCGTGACTCCGGCCGCTCCGTGTTCCGCGACCAGGCGGGTGGCCGCCTCCAGGAGACGGGCCCGGTTGCGCGCGGCGTCGGCGCGCAGGCAGGACTCGTCGTCGCGGAGGCCGAGCTGGAGCAGCTCGGGTTCCCCACTGGGATCCGGGGGAGTCGGCAGCGGTGGCAGGGGCGGCAGGACGGCGGACATGAAATAAGCGTAAAGCAGCGGGAAGAAAACTGGACCAGGGTCCGGTTAAAGGAGTACAACTACTAAGCGGACCCCGGTCCGCATTATTACGGCAACGTTTCACCTCTCTTGGAGTTCGCATGTCTGTTCGCATTCTCGCGCTCGTCGGAAGCCTCCGCGCCGGTTCGCACAACCGTCAGCTCGCCGAGGCGGCCGTCAAGCACGCCCCCGAGGGCGCGGAGGTCGTGCTCTTCGAGGGCCTGGCCGACATCCCCTTCTACAACGAGGACATCGACGTGGAGGGCGCCGTCCCCGCGGCCGCCGCCAAGCTGCGTGAGGCCGCGCAGGCCTCCGACGCGTTCCTGTTGTTCTCCCCCGAGTACAACGGCACCATCCCGGCCGTGCTGAAGAACGCCATCGACTGGCTGTCGCGTCCCTTTGGCGCCGGCGCCTTCGGCGGCAAGCCGGTCGCCGTGGTCGGTACCGCGTACGGCCAGTTCGGCGGTGTGTGGGCGCACGACGAGACCCGCAAGTCCGTGGGTATCGCCGGCGGCAAGGTGCTCGAGGACGTCAAGCTGTCCATCCCGGGTTCGTTGGAGCGCTTCGCCGAGACGCACCCGGCCGACGACGCCGAGGTCGCCGCGCAGCTGGCCGAGATCGTCGCACAGCTGCACAGCAACGCGGGTGAGGTCGCCGCCGCCTGACCTGCGGCGCGAAACGGGGTCAGGGTCTTGTACCCCGGCCCCTTTTTCGTTTGTCTGCGGGTCTGTGGGGGCTGGTCGCGCCCACGCGGCGGAGCCGCATATCGACCCAGCCCCGCCTCACACCACTGCCGAGGGCGCCAGTTCCCGTAGAGCTCCCAGCGCCGCCGCGATCGCCGGGCGTTCGTGCGCTCCGCCGCGGGTGCAGGTGAGGAGCTTTCGATGGGGATTGCCTTCGCAGCGCACCCTTGCGATCGGCAGGTGGGGGGTCAGGTGGGCCAGGCGGGGGATCAGGGCGACGCCCAGGCCGTGGGCCACCAGGTGCGCCGTGACGTTCCAGTCCAGGGCGTGGTGGACCACGCTCGGGGTGAAGCCGGCCGCGCCGCAGGCCGAGAGCACGTGGGGGCGGCAGGGACTGTCGGGGACCGGGGCGATCCAGTCCTCGTGCGCCGCGTCCGCGAGGTCGGCGCGCTCGCGTCCGGCGAGGGGGTGGTCCGCGGGGACGACCAGGTCGAACGGATCGTCCAGCAAGGGCTGTTGGTGGTAGCGGACGTCACTCATGGGCGGGTTGTACGGGGTCGCCTCCACGACCGCCAGATCGATCTCGCCCTCGAAGAGCAGGTCGAAGCTCTCCGTCACGCCCAGCTCCTGGATGCCGACGGTCAGCCGGGGATGCCGCTCGCGCAGTCGGACCGCCATCGGGGCCAGCAGCACGGACACGGCCACCGGGAAACCGCTCACCCTGAGCGGTCCGGCGGGCTCGCTGTGGTCGGCGCGCAGATCGAGTTCGGCCTGGTCCCAGCGGGCCTGGATGGCGTCGGCGTGCGCGAGCAGGCTCTCGGCGGCGGGGGTGAGACGGATCCCGCGACCCTGAGGTTCGAGGAGGTCGACACCCAGGTCGCGGGCGAGCTGACGGATCTGCTGGGAGGCGGCTGACGGGGTGAAGTGCAGGGCGCGGGCGGCCGCGGTGACCGTGCCGTAGTGGGCGACCGCCCTCAGGACGTGGAGTCGGCGCAGGTCAATCATGAAGCCCACGCTTCAAGGTCGGATCCAGGAAGTCAACCTGGACGTGAACGAAGACTCCGCTGCACCCTGGGCTGTGTCGCGACGGCCGTCACAGCCACGAGGTACGAGGAGTCACCATGACCAGCACGATCCGCGCCGTCTGCCCGCACTGCGGCTGGCCGGACGGTGCCGAGCCCTTCCAGGTCGTGTCCCGGCACGGCACGGCGACGGGCGGGACGGTGTGGACCCGCTGCGCGTGCGGCTCGCTGCAGGTCCGCGTGACCGACGGCCGCGGGACGCGCGTCGTCTCCCGCAGCCGGCCCTCCGCCGCGCGGGCGGGTTAGGGCCGATCCGGTGTCGCGGGGTCCGGCGCACATCTGCACTGATCCGGCACCATTTCCTGAAGCCGGCCCGATCCGCCGGACAGGCCGCTAGTCCAGTTCCGCGAGCCGCTCCACGGCCGGTGCGACGAAGCGTTCGATCCACTCCGCGGGGGCGCCGATGCGCGGGGCGAGGATGACTGTGTCGATGCCGAGCTTGCCGTAGCCGGTGATGTCCCGGGTGAAGGCCTCCAGGTCGCCCTCGGTGGCCGGTTCGCCCGTGTAGGCGACGGTCTTGCGGATGTCGTCGTAGTCCCGCCCCTCGGTGTCGCAGTGGCCGCGCAGCACGTCGAGCTTGTGCGTGACCTCCTCCGGCGAGGTGGCGAAGAGGTTGCAGGCGTCGCCGTAGCGGGCGACCAGGCGCAGGGTCTTCTTCTCGCCGCCGCCGCCGATCATGATCTCCGGGTGCGGGCGGCTGACCGGGGCCGGTACGCACAGGGTCTCGGCGAGCCGGTAGTGGGTGCCTTCGAAGGCGCCGTTCGCCGCCGGGTCCCACATCCGCAGACAGATCCGCAGGGTCTCCTCCAGCCGTTCGAAGCGCTCCGCGAGGGGCGGGAACGGCACGCCGAGCCCTTCGTGCTCCCGGTCGTACCAGGCGGCTCCGATGCCCAGTGTGGCCCGGCCGCCGGAGAGCACGTCGAGCGTGGTCGCGATCTTGGCGAGCAGTCCGGGGTGGCGGTACGTCACTCCGGTCACGAGCGCGCCGAGCTGGACCGTCTCGGTGTGGGCCGCGAGGAAGCTCAGGGTCGTGTAGGCCTCCAGCATGGGGTCCTCGGCGCCGCCGTTGAACTCCATCTGGAAGTAGTGGTCCATCACCGACAGCCAGCTCACACCGGCCGCCTCCGCCGCGGCACCCGCAGCGGCGAGCTCGGCACCGAGAGCGGGTGCGCCCGCGGGGTGGTCGAACCGGTTGATGTGCACGCCCACGCGCATGTCCGTCTCCGTTCACAGGGCTTTCGCCGACGTCGACGACGCTAGAACCTGGAGCGCTCTCGAAGTCAAGGGGACGCCACCGGAACCAGGCGGCCACCGCGCCTCTCACGCCACCCGTTCCGCCTCCGTCTCCCCCTGCTTCTTCGCGGCCCGCAGGCTCGTCAGTGTGGTGATGGTCAGGACGAGGACGATGAAGCCGAGGGAGAAGGGGATGCTGATCTCGGGGACGTGGACGCCGGACTCGTGGAGGGCGTGCAGGACGAGTTTGACGCCGATGAAGCCGAGGATGATCGACAGGCCGTAGCTGAGGTGGACCAGCTTCTTCAGCAGGCCGCCGATGAGGAAGTACAGCTGGCGCAGGCCCATCAGGGCGAACGCGTTGGCGGTGAAGACGATGTACGGGTCCTGGGTGAGCCCGTAGATGGCGGGGATGGAGTCCAGGGCGAACAGCACGTCGGTGGAGCCGATGGCGAGCATCACGACCAGCATCGGGGTCATGACCCGCTTGCCGTTCTCCTCGATCCACAGCTTCGTGCCGTGGTAGCGGTCGGCCACGCCGAAACGCTTCTCCACCATCCTCAGCAGCTTGTTCTCCTCGTACTCCTCGTCGTGTCCGTCCTTGCGAGCGTCCTGGACGAGCTTCCAGGCGGTCCAGATCAGGAAGGCGCCGAAGAGGTAGAACACCCAGGAGAACGCGGAGATGATCGCCGCTCCGGCCGCGATGAACCCGGCGCGCAGCACGAGCGCCATCACGACGCCGACCATCAGCACCCGCTGCTGGTACTGCGAAGGCACCGCGAACTTCCCCATGATCAGAACGAACACGAAGAGGTTGTCGACGCTGAGCGACTTCTCGGTGATGTATCCGGCGAAGAACTCGCCCGTGGGCTTCCCACCGCCGAAGAGGAGCAGCCCGAGTCCGAAGAGACAGGCCAGCACGACCCAGACGACGGTCCAGATGCCGGCCTCCTTGACCGACACGTCATGGGGTTTGCGACCGATGAAGAAGTCGGCGCCGACCAGGACGCACAGGGCGACGACGGTCAGCAGCCAGACGGTGAAAGAGACGTGCACTGGTTCTCCTGATGCGTGGGGGCATCGACAGCGTTGCCACCACCGGGGATCACTTCCACCTACAAAAGGTGAACAACAGGTCACGCCATGGCAAGGAACCGCAGGTCGCACGGGAACATGGCGGAATCTCACCGCTCACCACCCGCCGTACGGCGGGCAGTTTCCGCCGTACGGCGGCGTCCCGGACGGACCTCGCTGCCCCGATCACGACGCCACGAGCCGCCGCGCCCCGCGTGGGCCGGCTGTCCCACGCGCAGCATCTGCTGGGCTGGCCCTTGCTCACACCTCAGGGCCGACTGCGGTTGCAACTGGCCCTGACGATGCGGCACTTGGCACGGTCGTAGCGGGAACGCAGAGGGTCAGCGGAACTCGTGCACGACCTCGATCACGCCGACGACGTGCGCGTTGAACTCGTCGAGCTCCTCGGCCGGGACCCACAGTTCGAGGATCGTGCGGCCACCCGCCTGCTGGACGGGATAGCGGCTCAGGAAGTCCGACTCGACCTCGAAGCGGGTCACGAACCCGGCGCCGTCGTGCTTGACGTTCCAGTCCCTGGCGATCCTGATCGCGTAGTCCTCGTTGAGGACCGGGTAGAAGATCGGCTGTTCGGGCAGCCTCGGCGGCCAGGCACGCCCGTCGAGTTCCCGGACCAGCTCCAGCTCCTTGGGGCCGGTCGGGCGCCAGAGGGTCGTGGTGGAGGGCCGGGTCGTCATCGGAGTCGCTCTCTGCGGGTGCGGGTCCTGATAGTTGCGCGCGCACTATAGAAGCAGACGCTGAAAGTTTCAGCGATGCAATATCCTGGGCTTGTCCGTATCGGGACGGAGGAAGCAGGCCCCATGACCGCCACAGACCCCGCGTTGACCGCCCTCGCCCAGGGCTGGTGCGCGCTCTCCCTGCTGCACGGACGGATCGAGGCCCACATCGAGCGCGCCCTGCAGGCCGGACACGACCTCAGTGTGCGCGAGTACTCCCTGCTCGACGTCCTGGGCCGCCAGCACGCCGGCGAGGGCGGGCATCTACAGATGAAGCAGGTCGCCGACGCCGTCGTCCTCAGCCAGAGCGCGACCACCCGCCTCGTCACCCGCCTCGAGGACCGCGGCCTGCTCTCCCGCTACCTCTGCCCCACCGACCGCCGTGGCATCTACACCGACGTCACCGAGGCCGGCCGCACCCTCCTCGAACAAGCCCGACCCACCAACGAGAAAGCCCTCCGCGAAGCCCTCGACCAGGCAGCCACGAACCCCGAACTCGTCCCCCTCGTACGAGCCCTCGAAGCCCACGGCGTGCCGGCCTGACGCGAACGCCGTTCATCAAGGTGACGGGCACGTCTGTCGGCAGGCGGACACCCTTGCGCGGCAACGCCCCTACGTGGGCGGCGAGGCGCAGTCCACCGCGGAAGTCGCTGAACGCGACCGACCGCTGCGAGACGCCGACGCGGTCGCCCACGGCCCCCTGCGCCTCACCTGCTGCCGGGCGGGCGAGGCATATCCGGGAGGAATTGCCGCTGACCGCCACGGGCAAGGTCTTGAGGGACCAGCGGTGAAGGAAAGCGCCGCGTTTCGCGCAGACGAACGGAGATCCAGCGTGACGACGAACCAGGCCACCGCCTCGGGCGAGGACATCTCACTCACTCGGCTGGAGCGTCTCGACGAGGAGATCATCGCGCTGCTCGCGCGCCGACGCGAGATGGCTCAGGAGCTCCCCGCCCCGGCCCGGGCCCGCGCCGTCGACCCCGGCTTCGTGGAGGCCGTGCGGGACATCACGGGCCGCTACCGACAGGAGCTCGGCGGGGCGGGTGAGCTCGTCGCCCGCGCGGTCATGGTCCTGTGCCATCCGGGCCGTCAGAGCTGAGCCGTGCTCGGCCGAAGGGCCGTACAAAGTGGCTGGGGTGATCTCACCGACAGTCCTGAGGTGGCGAAGAGCACAGGTCGTGGGGGTGCGGCGGCCGTTGACACCCTCTTTGATTTGGCCGTACAAAAGGCCCCATGAGCGTGCCGCAGCTTCCCCTGTCCGGGGTCACGGTGGTCAGCCTGGAGCAGGCCGTGGCCGCGCCCTACGCCACCCGGCAGCTCGCCGACCTCGGCGCCAGGGTGATCAAGGTGGAGCGGCCGGGCGAGGGTGACTTCGCCCGCCGCTACGACACGACCGTGCACGGCCACTCCAGCTACTTCGTGTGGCTCAACCGGTCCAAGGAGTCGCTCACGCTGGACCTCAAGGACCCGCGCGGCCTCAAGATCCTGCACCAACTCCTCGACAGCGCCGACGTGTTCGTACAGAACCTGGCTCCGGGCGCGGCCGACCGGCTGGGCCTGGGCGTGGACGTCCTCGCCGAGCGCTGGCCGCGGCTGATCCCGTGCACGATCTCCGGATACGGCACCGACGGGCCGTGGGCGGACCGCAAGTCGTACGACCTGCTCGTACAGTGCCAGACAGGCCTGGTGTCGCTGACCGGGACCGCCGAGGAGACCGCGCGGGTCGGGATCTCGGTCGCCGACATCGCGGCCGGGATGTACGCCTACAGCGGCGTCCTCACCGCCCTGTACACCCGGGCCACCACCAGCAGGGTCCACCCGGTGGAGGTGTCGCTGTTCGAGGCACTGGCCGAGTGGATGGGCCAGCCGGCCAATTACACGCGCTACGGCGGAAGCCAGCCGCCGCGTCTGGGCACCCAGCACGCCACCATCGCCCCGTACGGCGCCTTCACGGCCGCCGACGGCAAGGACGTGCTCTTCTCCATCCAGAACGAACGCGAGTGGCTCGCCCTCTGTGCGCATTTCCTACGACGGCCCGAGCTGGCCGAGGATCCGCGCTTCGCCACCGGCTCCGCCCGGGTCGCCCACCGCGAGGAACTCAACGCCGTGGTCGCCGAGCGGATCGCGTGCTCCGACGCCGCGGAGGTCCTGAAGGACCTGGAGGACATCGGCATCGCCTGCGCCGGGGTGAATGACGTCGCCGCGTTCCTCGACCACCCGGTCCTGGCCGCCCGCGGTCGCTGGCACGAGGTCGCCGTCCCCGGCGGGGCCACGGTGGAGGCGTTGCTGCCCCCGGCCGACCTCGCGGGACTGCCCGCCCGCATGGACCCGGTGCCGGCGGTGGGCGAGCACACCGAGGCGATCCTCAGGGAGCTCGGCCGTACCGGCGACGACATCGCGGCCCTGCGTGCCGACGCGGTCGTCTGAGGCCCTGGACCGGAGGAGACACGTGCGATGAGCGTCCTGGACATCCTCTCCGACGACGAGCGTCTCGTCGTACGGACCGTGCGCGAGTTCGTCGACAAGGACGTCCGGCCCGTCGTCCGGGAGCTGGAGCACAGCGACACCTACCCCGAGCACCTCATCGAGAGGATGAAGGAACTCGGCGTCTACGGCCTGGCGATCCCCGAGGAGTACGGCGGCACCCCGGTCTCCACGCCCTGCTTCGTCCTGGTCACCGAGGAGCTCGCGCGCGGCTGGATGAGCCTGGCGGGGGCGATGGGCGGACACACCGTCGTCGCCAGGCTGCTCCTCCACTTCGGCACCGAGGAGCAGAAGAACCGCTGTCTGCCGAGGATGGCCACCGGAGAGCTCCGCGCCACCATGGCGCTGACCGAGCCGGGCGGCGGCAGCGATCTCCAGTCGATCACCACCGTCGCCCGCCGCGAGGGCGACGAGTACGTCGTCGACGGGGCGAAGACCTGGATCACCAACTCCCGCCGCTCCGGGCGGATCGCCCTCCTCTGCAAGACGGACCCGACCGCCGAACCGCGCCACACGGGCATCTCCGTGCTGCTCGCCGAACACGGTCCCGGCCTTGTCGTCTCCCGTGACCTGCCCAAGCTCGGCTACAAGGGCGTGGAGAGCTGCGAGTTGAGCTTCGAGGGCTACCGGGTGCCCGTCGAAGCCCTGTTGGGCGAAACAGAGGGGCACGGTTTCGCCCAGATGATGAAGGGGCTGGAGACCGGACGGCTCCAAGTCGCCGCCCGTGCCCTGGGCGTGGGGCGGGCCGCGCTGGAGGACTCGCTGCGCTACGCCCAGGAGCGCGAGAGCTTCGGCAAGCCGATCTGGCGCCACCAGGCGATCGGCACCTACCTCGCCGACATGGCGACCAAGCTGACGGCCGCCCGCCAACTCGTGCTGTACGCGGCCCGGGAGGCCGACGCCGGACGCCGGATCGACATGGAGGCCGGCATGGCCAAGCTGTTCGCGTCCGAGACGGCCATGGAGCTCGCGCTCAACGCCGTCCGGATCCACGGCGGTTACGGATACTCCACCGAGTTCGACGTCGAACGGTACTTCCGGGACGCACCGCTGATGATCGTCGGCGAGGGCACCAACGAGATCCAACGCAACGTGATCGCGGCCCAGTTGCTGGCGCGGGGTGGTCTGGATGGCTGAGCAGACCCAGCGCGACAGCATCTACCTGCGGCTCGCACGGGAGTTGCGGACGGCGATCCTGCGGCACGACTACCCGGAGGGCGTACGACTGCCCACGGAGGCCGAGCTGGCCGACCGGTTCGGGATCAGCCGCCAGACCGTACGGCGGGCATTCCAGGACCTCGTCGCCGAAGGGCTGGTGCACCGGGTGCCGGGCCGGGGCACCTTCGCCACTCCCCGCGAGGAGCAGTACCTGCGTCAGTTCGGCTCGGTGGACGACCTGATGGGCCTGTCCATCGACACCCGCATGCAGGTCGTCACACCCCTGCACCGACGGGTGGACGTCGACGCGGCGGGACGGCTGGGCCTGCACAGCGACACGGTGCACAAGGTCGCCTTCCTACGGCTGCACGAGGACACCGCCTTCTGCCACACCTCCGTGTTCCTGCCGCCGGAGGTCGGCCGACTGCTGGAATCGGTTCGGGAACTGGCCGAGCCCGGCACCGCCGGAGCCACCACCGTCATCGGACTGCTCGACGAGCGGCTGCCCGAGCCGATCGCCGAGGCCGAGCAGAGCATCACGGTCGCGGCGGCCGACGCCCAGATCGCCGGACACCTCGGGTGCGAACCGGGCCGTGCGCTGCTGCGCATCGACCGGGTCTACCAGTCGGCGGCCGGACGGCTCGTGGAGCTGGCCGTCAGTCACTTCCTGCCCGAGCACTACTCGTATCGCGTACGGCTGCGGCGCAGCGGACGCTGATGCTTCCCCACCCGCAAGAACCAGGAGAAGACCTTGAGCTTGAGGATCGTTGTCACTGTGAAGTACGTGCCCGACGCCACCGGCGACCGGCACTTCGCCGATGACCTGACCGTCGACCGGGACGACGTGGACGGTCTGCTCTCCGAGCTCGATGAGTACGCGGTCGAGCAGGCGCTGCAGATCTCGGAGAACTCCGACGACGACGTCGAGGTCACGGTCCTGATCGTGGGCCCCGAGGACGCCAAGGACGCGCTGCGCAAGGCGCTGTCGATGGGTGCCGACAAGGCCGTCCACGTCGAGGACGACGACCTGCACGGCACCGACGCCCTGGGCACCTCGCTGGTGCTGGCCAAGGCGATCGAGAAGGCCGGCTACGACCTGGTGATCTCCGGTATGGCCTCCACCGACGGCACGATGGGCGTGGTCCCGGCGCTGCTGGCCGAACGCCTTGGTGTGCCGCAGGTGACCCTGCTGTCCGAGGTCTCGGTCGAGGACGGCACGGTCAGGGGCCGCCGCGACGGGGATGCCGCCTCGGAGCAGCTGGAGGCCTCGCTGCCGGCGGTGGTGTCGGTGACCGACCAGTCGGGCGAGGCGCGCTACCCCTCCTTCAAGGGCATCATGGCGGCCAAGAAGAAGCCGGTGCAGGCCTGGGACCTGTCCGACCTGGACCTGGAGGCCGGGCAGGTCGGCCTGGAGGGCGCCTACACGGTCGTCGACTCCGCGACCGAGCGCCCGGCCCGCACCGCGGGCACGATCGTCAAGGACGAGGGCGAGGGCGGCAAGCAGCTCGCCGAGTTCCTCGCGAGCCAGAAGTTCATCTAAGGGTCACTGGCCCGCTGAGGCTCAGCTCAACCCCGTACCGCCCCCTCAGACTTCGCAATCCGCAGGAGAGCATCCCCATGGCTGAAGTTCTCGTCTATGTCGACCACGTGGACGGTGCCGTCCGCAAGCCCACCCTCGAGCTGCTGACCCTGGCCCGCCGCATCGGTGAGCCGGTCGCCGTCGCGCTGGGTGCCGGTGGCGCCGACACCGCCGCCGTCCTGGGTGAGCACGGTGCCGTCAAGGTCCTGACCCACGACGCCTCCGAGTACGCCGACTACCTGGTCGTACCCAAGGTCGACGCGCTGCAGGCCGCGGTCGCCGAAGTGTCCCCGGCCGCCGTGCTGGTGCCGTCCTCCGCCGAGGGCAAGGAGATCGCCGCGCGTCTGGCGCTGCGCATCGGTTCCGGCATCATCACCGACGCCGTCGACCTGGAAGCCGGCGACGCCGGTCCGGTGGCCACCCAGTCGGTGTTCGCCGCTTCCTTCACCACCAAGTCCCGTATCTCCAAGGGCACCCCGGTCATCACCGTCAAGCCCAACTCCGCCGCCGTCGAGGCCGCCCCGGCCGCCGGCGCGGTCGAGGCCCTGTCCGTGACCTTCTCCGCGCAGGCCACCGGCACCAAGGTCACCGGCCGTACCCCGCGTGAGTCGACCGGGCGTCCGGAGCTGACCGAGGCCGCGATCGTGGTCTCCGGCGGCCGCGGCGTCAACGGCTCCGAGAACTTCGCCATCATCGAGGCCCTCGCCGACTCCCTCGGCGCGGCCGTCGGCGCCTCCCGCGCCGCGGTGGACGCGGGCTGGTACCCGCACACCAACCAGGTCGGCCAGACCGGCAAGAGCGTCTCGCCGCAGCTGTACATCGCCAACGGCATCTCCGGCGCGATCCAGCACCGCGCGGGCATGCAGACCTCCAAGACCATCGTGGCGGTCAACAAGGACGCCGAGGCCCCCATCTTCGACCTCGTCGACTACGGCGTCGTCGGCGACCTCTTCGACGTCGTCCCCGCCCTCACCGAGGAGATCAACACCCGCAAGGGCTGAGTCCGTTGAACGGCTGCCCGGGTCACCAGGGCAGCAGCCCCTTGGCGTCGAAGTAGCCGCCGGTCGGGCCGTCCGGGGCGACCTGTGCCATGCGGACGATGATCTCGGCGCCCTCGGCCACGGTCTGCGTGCCCGTGTTGCCGTTCAGGTCGGTCTTGGTGAATCCCGGCTCCACGGAGTTGATCCGCATGGCCGGGAACGCCTTCGCGAACTGCACGGTGAGCATGTTGACCGCGGTCTTGGACGTCGGGTAGGCGATGCCCGGGTAGAAGTGCGCGGGGTGGTCCGGGTCGGAGAGATGGGTCAGGGAGCCCAGGCCGCTGCTGACGTTGACCACGACGGGCGCGGCCGAGCGCTGGAGCAGCGGAAGGAAGGCGTGCAGGACGCGGACGACACCGAAGACGTTCGTCTCGAAGGTGGTGCGCATCTGGTCGGCGGTCACCGTCGCCGCGACCGGCACACTGTTGTCCTCGGTGCGGGTCTCGATACCGGCGTTGTTGATCAGGACGTCGAGGCCGCCCGCGGCCTCGACGGTCTTGGCCGCGGCCTCGACGGAGGCGTCGTCGGTGACGTCGAGCTGGACGAACCGCGCGCCGAGCTCGTCGGCGGCGCGGCGGCCGCGCTCGGCGTCACGGGCGCCGACGTAGACAGTGTGGCCTGCGGCGATGAGTTGGCGGGCGGTCTCGAAGCCGAGGCCCTTGTTCGCTCCGGTGATGAGTGTTGTCGTCATGCCGCCCAGCTTGCTGCGCCGAGGCCCGGTCAGCCAGAAGACCCTTCTTCCTGGGACTGGCGGTACCAGGCACATCCGCGGCCGACGGTGTTCACTGAGGAGCATGGCGGTGACAGAACTGGGACAGGCGCTGCGGCGCTGGCGCGACCGAGTGCCTCCGGACGCGGCCGGGCTGCCCTCCGGTGGTCATCGGCGGGCTGCCGGGCTGCGGCGCGAGGAGCTGGCTCTGCTGGCCGACATCTCGGTCGACTATGTGACGCGTCTCGAACAGGGCCGGGCGGTCAACCCGTCCGTGCAGGTCGTCGAGGCGTTGGCCCGGGCGCTGCGGCTCTCGGGGGACGAGCGGAGGTACCTCTTCGGCCTCGCGGAACTGGTGCCGCCGGGACCGGATGTCGTGCCCGGGTTCATCACGCCCAGCGTGCAGCGGCTGCTGGACCGGCTGGTCGACACCGCCGTCGCGGTCTCCGACGCGGCCATGACGCTGCTGTTGGCCAACCCGATGTACGCGGCTCTGATGGGCGATCCGTCGGTCCTGCGGGGCTTCGAACGCAACGGTGTGTGGCGCAACTTCACGGGCATGCCGAGCCGGGTGCGGCACACCCCGGAGGAACGGCGTGTCTTCGAGGCGGGCATGGTCGCCGAACTGCGCGCGACCGCCGCCCGCTATCCCGCCGACCGCCAACTCCAGGCCCTCGTGGCGGAGTTGCGTACGAGGAGCGAGCGGTTCGCCGAACTGTGGAACGCGGGTGTGGTGGGCCGTCTCGCCGGCTCGCGCAAGACGATCGAGCATCCACAGGCCGGGACGCTCACGCTCGACTGCGACCTGCTCCGGGTGGAGGAGAACGACCTGCACATCCTCGTGTACTCGGCCGAGCCGGGCACCGATGCCGCCGAGAAGCTGCGGCTGATCTCGGTGCTGGGCACGCAGAGCCTGGCCGAGAGAGGCTAGCGGAGCTACTTCTCCATCCCGTCCTCCGTGAGGATCTTCACGTCCCAGGGCCCCAGGGGCACGGACTCCGCGTACACCTCGTCCGTCAGAGCGTCCCTCAGGGACATCGGCACGGCGACCGACACCGCCTCCCACGACCAGTTGTGCAGGAAGCGGACCCGGCGGCCGTCGCGGGCGGTGGCCGAGGTCGCGGTGACGCTCGGGTGGGCCGGGCGCCAGGAGGCCGGGGCTGCCCACTCGAACACGGCCCGGGCGAAGGCGGGGTCCGGGACCGTACCCACGTAGGTGATGCGGCCCGCGCCATGGCGGTGTGTCGTGGCCGCCGGCCAGCGCCCGAAGTGGGGGTGGTCGTAGGTCGCCAACTCCTCGGCTCCCTGCGGCTGGAGACCGTCGGCCCAGTGCAGGGCGCACGCTTCGGGCGGCAGCGGGAGACTCTCCGTGCCGGTGACCGGCAACGGTGCGCCCAGGTTGCTGAACTCGTCGTACGTCACCCCGGCCGCCTCCGCCAGCTTTCCGGGCTGCGCCTCGGTGCGGGCCCTCGCCTCGGTGTCGCCGTACCCGGTGCGGGGACCCACGATCAGGTGCCCGCCCGCCTCGGCGTAGGCCTTGAGGCGCTCGAGGGCCTCGTCGTCGGCGGCGTAGAAGGCGGGGGCGACGAGGACCTCGGGCAGGGCGGCCGTCGAGATCTGCCCGGGGTGGAGGACGCGGGTCTGGAGTCCCGCGTCGAAGGCGCCCCGGTAGAAGGCGTCGAAGACCGTCTCGTACGACCGCCCGTTCGCACCCCCGTCCGCCAGGGCGAGTGGCGGCTGCGCCTGGAGCGCCCACTTGCTGGGGCCGTCGTACAGGAAGGCGACGTCGGCGTCCGGAGTGAGGGTCGCGGCGAGGTCACCCGCCTTCTCCAACTCCGCTCCCAGCGCGGCGAGTTCCCGGTAGACGCGGCCAGGGCGGCCGTTGTGCGGGAGGATGCCGCCCCAGTAGGTCTCGGTGCCGAAGTGCAGGGTGTGCCAGTGCCAGTACTCGATCATCGAGGCACCGCGGGAGATCAACGCCCAGGCGGCCTGGCGCCATTGGCCGTCATAGGCGGGGCGGTTGTTCCACGGGTAGCTGATGGCCTGGGCGTTGGTCTCCGTGACCAGGAACGGTTCCTGGCGGGAGGAGTACATGCGGTCGGCGCTGCGGTACAGCGCCCAGGTGCCGTTGGTCGTCCAGTCCTGTCCGTCGACTCCTCGGTCGGGCAGCTCGAGGGCGTCCTGCATCGTGTAGTACGGGTTGCCCGCGGTGACGTCGAGCCGTTCGGTGAGCTTGTCGTCCTCGACGCCGAGGCGGTCGTAGGAGATGCAGGTGGTGACGAACTGGCCGGGGCGGGCGTACTCGCGGACGATGTCCGCCTGCCAGGCGATGAACTCGGTGACGAGCCGGGCCTGGAAGCGCCGCCAGGCCAGGTCGTACTGGGGCTGGGCGTTGCCGTCGGGGGTCCACAGGTCGGCCCAGGTGGAGAGCCGGTGCGACCAGTAGACCAGGCCCCATTCCCGGTTGAGGGTCTCCACATCGCCGTACTGCGCGCGGAGTTCGTCGATGAAGCGCTGGAACACGCCGTGGTTGTGCAGGAGATGGGGGCCGGGTTCGTTGTCGACCTGGTAGCCGATCACGGCGGGGTGGTCGGCGTACCGGGCGACGATCTTCCGGACGATCCGTTCGGCGTGGAAGCGGAACGCCGGGTGGGTGAAGTCGACCTCCTGCCGGGCACCCCAGCCGATGCGCTCGCCCGTGTGTGACTCCCCCGCGATCTCCGGGTACTGGCGGGCCAGCCAGGGCGGTGCGGCGTAGGTCGGTGTCCCGAGGATCACCGAGATGCCCCGCTCGTGGGCGCCGTCCAGGACGGGCTGGAGCCAGTCGAGGTCGAAGCGGCCGTTCTCCGGTTCCCAGGTGGACCACACGGACTCGCCGGCCCGGATCACCGTGAAGCGTGCCTCGGCCATCAGATCGAGGTCGTCCTTCAACCGCTCGTACGGCTGGTACTCGTGGTAGTAGGCGGCGCCGAACAGAACGCGGGGCGGAAGCTCGAACATCCTTCTCCCATACGGTTGTTGATGGGTCAGCCTTTGACGGCACCCGTGGACAGGCCTTCGAGGAGCTGCTTGCGCAGCGGATGCGTCCGGCGCCGTCCAGAGCGGCCGCCTCCTCGGCCTCCGGGGAGTCCGAGTCGAGGGCGTAGAGCCTGCCGTCCTTGCTGTAGGGGGCGAGGCGGGCGGGGAGCAGGTCGTCCTTGAGGCCGGGGACGGCGGCGATGTCGGGGCTCAGGTCGTGCAGCAGCCGCGGGGCGATGTCACCACGCAGCATGCGCGGGAAGCTGCCGATCTCGAAGCCGATCGCGTCGGGGGTGCCGCGGCCTGCGACGGCCTGGGCGAGCAGCTTGGTGACCAGGTCGCCGGGTCCGGCGCGGGTGACGTCGAGGCGGTAGCGGAAGTCGGTGAGCCGGTCGGCCTCCGGTATGCCCTTGCGGAAGAAGTCCTCGTATCCGGGGTCGTGGGTCCACAGGGAGAGGGTCACGTCTCCGGAGGTGCGGGCGGTGGTGCTGCCGCCTCCGCAGGCGGTGAGGGCGGTGGCGGCGCCGAGGCCGAGGGCGCCACGCAGCAGGGTACGGCGGGTCGGGGATGCTGGGAACACACGTGACTCCTCACGTGGTGCGGCTACGGGGGGCGCGGGTGCGGCCGTCCCGGGCGGCACTCGCGGGCAGGGCGGAGCGGGCCTGCGGCGGGGTGTGCCGCGGGCCGTCGCGCCGACGGTTCAGCGCAGGGGTGATGCGCGTTCGCGTACCGGGCCGCTGGAGGCCCGTACGGTCAACTCGACGGGGATGTCGGTGCGTTCGGCGGGTGCCGGGTCGCCTTCGATCATGCGGATGAGCACGTCGACGGCCCGGTCGGCGACCGCGGTGAAGTCCTGGCGGATGGTGGTCAGGGGCGGGGCGAGATAGGCGGCCGCGGGGATGTCGTCGAAGCCGACGACGCTGACGTCGCCGGGGACGGACAGACCCGCCTCGGCGAACGCCCGTAGCGCCCCGATCGCCATGTCGTCGTTGGCGGCGAACACGGCGGTGACGTCGGAGAGCTCCGCCAGTCGGCGTCCCGCCGCGTACCCGGAGGCCGGGCTCCAGTCGCCCTCGACCGGCAGCGGGGGCTCGGGGGCACCGGCGGCGGCGAGGGCCTCCCGCCAGCCGCGCACGCGGTCACGCGCGGCCCACCAGTCGTGCGGTCCCGGGATGTGCCAGACCGTACGGTGGCCCAGGGACAGCAGGTGCTCGGTGGCGGTCCGGGCGGCCACGAGGCCGTCGGCGCCGACGACGGCACTTTTGCCCTGGCCGACCTCGACGCCTTCGCCGAGGCTGACCACCGGCACGTCCGCGCTGAGCCGGAGCGGGGCGCCGTCGTCGATCGGCTCGGACAGGACGATCCCGTCCACCCCCTGTTCCAGCAGCGCCTCCACGGCGACCTGGACCGGCTGTCCCTCCAGGGTTCCGGCCAGGGCGAAGGAGTAGCCCGCCCGGTGCATGGCTCGTTCCAGGGCGAGGAGCAGGGTGGCGGGGCCGTAGAGCGCGCTGCCGAGCGAGACGACGCCGATCCGCCGGTAGCGGCCGAGCAGCAGGGCGCGCGCCGCGTTGTTCGGGCGGTACCCCAGCTCCTGTACGGCCCGGAGCACGCGGTCGCGTACCTCCGGGCTGACGTGCGGTTCGCCGTTGACGACCCGCGACACGGTCTTCTGCGAGACACCGGCGGCTCGTGCGACCTCGGTCATGCCGGGGCCCCGCCGCGGGCGTCCGGGTCCGGTGGCCGCCATGTGCGCGCTCCTCGCCGTCGTGCCGTCGAGCCTTTGACTACGTAGTCATCGTGTCGGCGCAAGGCGCTCGAAGATCGATGACTACGTAGTCAAAACTGTGACAGCCCCACCGGGCCGCGTCAATCCCTCCGCTCAGTAGCCGTACCGGCTCTTCAGGTGGCGCCAGAAGTCACGCAGCATCCACTTGTCGAAGTCGGTGATCTGGGTCGCGCTGCCCGCCTTCATCAGGAAGCAGCACTGACCGGTCGGGGTCCAGTCGTAGAAGTCGTCGAGACCGAAGGTGTGGCCGACTTCGTGGAGATAGATGTGGATGTTCTCCTGGGCGAGGGCGCCGGTGAAGTACTCCTGTCCGACGCGCTGACCCCAGTCCCCGCCGGCGCCGCCCTGGAAACCCTTGGTGAGCCAGAGCGACTGGTCATAGTGGCGGGCCACACCGCCGGGGCACTTCGAGTAGTTGCCGTCCTGATGGAAGAAGCGGCCGCAGTCGGGAGCGCACTGCGGGGCGCCGCCGGAGTCCAGGTTTCCGGCGTAGATGTCGACCGAGTTGTCCGTCCACTGGAGGGTGGAGCGGTTCTTCACCGCCCAGCCGACGATGTTGACGGGCACGGTGGTGTACGGCCAGGCGTTGGTGCCGGTGCCGTTGTCGAGCATGGCCGCCGTCCACTTGCCGAACTGCTTCTTCAGCGCGGCGTGGACCTGGCCCCGCAGGGCGGCGCTGACGGGGGCGTCGGACTCCCAGCGGACGCAGTAGTTGACGCTTCCCTTGTTGGCGACGACCTGGTCCCAGCCGTAGTTGCGGAAGCCGTAGAGGTCGGGGTAGGTCGACTCGACGTGATTCCACACCTCGCCCAGCGGTTGCACGAGGCCTGCGGGCGGGTTCCAGGTGTCCGCCGCCTGTGCCGGGGTCGCCGTGACGGCGGGGGCGGCGAGTACCGCGAGCAGCGCGGCGAGGACGGTGACGAGACGCGCGATGCGGGTGCGCATGAAGTGAACTCCCTTCGTGGGGGCCGGGATTCACTGTTGGGTCGCCGCCGGTCCGGCCCGGGTTGCCCCCCAAGACACACATGCGGATCGGGGCCTCTATCGCCTGACGGAGAGTGCCGGCTGGCCCCGTTCGCCTCGGCACCCGAGACGGCCGGGCCGACACTGCGACCCGCGCGCGTTACGCGCTCCCGCCTCCTCACCGAGCGGTGGGACCCGGCTGCCGGAGACCACTTCACCCCCGGCGGTCGCGGGCACCTCCTGGCCCCCGCCCTCACCATCGACGACGGCTCCCTGAGGGCCCAAACGCAACCGGGATGTGACCCACCCCACAACCGATACGCACCCGTTTCGATAACTCTGGAGCTACTCTGAACTCGCGAGAACGAAACCGTTTCGTTCAGCAGGTAGTCCGCTGGACGAGGATGGAGCACGCACCCCATGACCAGCGTCCTCATCGCCACCGGCCAGTCACTTCAGCGTGTCGGCCTTCGAATGCTCCTCGAGTCCCAGCCCGACCTGAGCGTGGTCGGCGAGGCGGCGCACGGGCCGGAGGCGGTCCGGCTGAGCGCCCTCCTCCGGCCGGACGTCGTCCTGCTGGAGGGCCGTGCCACCGACACGGACACCGCCGAGACCGTCCGCCGTATCGCCCACGCTCCGGACGGGCACGCCCCGCACGTCCTGCTCCTCACCACGGCCGACGACACCTACCCCTACGGCGCCCTGCGCGCAGGAGCCGCCGGACACCTCCCCGAGGACGCCACCGCCGACGAACTGGTGGCAGCCGTGCGGGTCGTGGCGGCCGGTGACGTGGTCGTCTCCCCCGGACTGACCCGTGCGCTCATCGATGCCGTCCGCGACCGGCGCGCCGTCGAGACCAACGCACCGGGCAACCGATTGGGCACCCTCACCGGACGTGAGCGGGACGTCCTCACCGCCGTCGCCTCCGGCGACTCCAACGCCGAGATCGCCGACCGGCTCTCCATCGCCCCCACCACCGTGAAGTCCCACGTCAGCAACATCCTCACCAAGATCGGTGCTCGCGGCCGGGTCCAGGCGGTGGTCTTCGCCTACGAGTCGGGACTGGTCCGGCCCACCCAGCACGTCCTGCACGCGTGAGAAGGGCGACGGCGACTCCAGCCGGACCCGGTCCTGCTCATGCTGGAGCCGCCCCGGCCGGCGGCCGGGCGTGGCGTCACCTCGCCACGCACCGGAGGCCCCGGCGCGCCTCCGCCGATGTCACCTTCACCGATCAGGCCGCCGTGTAGCCGAGCTGGCGCCTCATGTAGGGCGTCATGAGGGTCTTCGCCTTGGCGACGGCGCTGGTGCGGCTGCCGAGCACCGCCGTCTCGCCACCCGGCACGGGCAGCATGGTCACCCCGTCGGCAGGGCCGAAGGGCACGATCAGCGGGGTGCGGTGGACGGGCCGGTAGAAGCGGGGTTCCTTGCGGTGCCGGCCCGAACTGTTCAGGTGGGCGCGGATGTTCCAGGCGGCGAGGTCGGCCTGGGCGAGCGCCGCCGGGGTGATCTTGAGCTCGGTGGCGTCGTTGACGTCACCGACCGCGAAGACGTCCAGGTGTCCCTCGGCCCGCAGCGAGCGGTCGACCTTCACATGCCCGGAGGGGGTCAGCAGGTCGCCGTGGCCGCCCAGGCGCAGCCAGAGCGTGTTGGGGGTGGTGCCGGTCGCCCAGAAGGAGAGGTCCGCGGTGATGACGTCGCCGCGGGCGTCGCGGTAGGTGGCGAAGTCGTTGCCCGGGGCCATGAAGGAGTCGAGCCGTACCTCCACGTCGTGCGCCTCCAGCCACTCGCGCGCCTTGCGTCCGGCCCGTTCGCTGCCCGTTCTGTCGAGCAGCGCGGGGCCGGAGTGCGCGAGCGTGACCCGGGCGTCCGGGCGGGCCAGCCGGATCTCGGCGCTGAGTTCGACGCCGGAGGGCCCGCCGCCGACGACGAGGACGTGCTCGGCGAGGGCGATCTTCTGCTGGTGCTCGGCGAAGGACTTCATCGCCTCCTCGGTGGTGGTCCCGGCGAAGCGGGCCGGCTCCGGGTAGTCGGCGCCGGTGGCGATCACCACGACGTCGTAGGGCAGCCGCGTGCCGTTGGCCAGCACCACTCGTCGCTCGGCGGTGTCGATGCGAACCACCTTGCCCACGACCATCTGGCCGCGGCGCAGCAGCCGGTCGTACGGGATGAAGGGGGTGGCGCTCCACTCCCTGCGCACACCCGCCCGGAGGGAGGAGATACGGTGGAAGAAGACCTCCTTGCGATCCACGAGCGTGACCCGTGCCGTCGCGTCCAGCCGTTTCGCCAGCCGGACGCCCGCATAGCCGCCGCCGATCACCACTACGTCGCCGTCACTCACGCCGAGTCTCCTGAAACCGTGGGGGGAGGGAGTGCCATGACGGACGAGCCGCTCCCCCGAGCACTCGGATGCCGGTGAGCGTAACGCTTGAAACCTAAAGTTTCGGTTTGGTTGTGTGAGCTTTCCGTGAAGCTGTGGCCTCTGGGGACGTGCGATGTGCCCTCCGGTGACGGCGAGTTGGACCGGGACGTCAGCCGAGCTCGTAGTCGAGCCGGATCCGGTGGGTGCCGTCGGCGTCGACCGCGAGGCCGCCGGTGCCGGAGATCCCCGCCAGGTCCCCGGTGCCACTGGAGGGGACGATCGTGAAGAACTCCGCGGTGCGGTCGCTGCCGGAGGTCGTCGCCGAGTGCACGAAGTTGAAGGCGCCCGACCTGCCGTGCAGCGAACCCTCGAAGGACTCCATGGCCACGTAGGTGCCGACGCCGGACTGCTGGTCGTACGCGGCGGTGAACAAGGTCGCCGAGCGGCCGGCGATCTCGCCCTCGAAGTGCTTCTCCATCGTCGCGACACCGACCGGAAGCCCGGTGGTCACGGCCGGCTCGGGCTTCAGCTCGGTCGGGACGAACGCCTTCACGCTAAATGTTCCGTTGGCTCTCATGGGCCCGACCGTACCGACCGGGTCTGACAATGCCCGGCTGTCCGCTCGCGCCTACTCCGGCGGGGTGGGCGTGTCGTGGGTGCGGTACATCGCCTGGACGTCCAGTTCCAGCTGGACCGTGGGGCCGACGACCGCAATGCCCCGGGCCAGCATCGACCGCCAGTTCAGCGTGTAGTCCTCCCGGTGGAGTTCCGCCGTCGCCAGGGCCGCACAGCGGAGTTCCTCGCCGTAGCCGCCGTTCACCGTGCCGAGGTAGGTCGTGTCCAGGGCGACCGAGCGGCTCACGCCGTGCATGGTCAGGCTGCCCTGGAGGGTCCACTTGCTCCCGCCGCGATAGGCGAAGCGGGTGCTGACGAAGTCGATGTGGGGGAAGCGTTCGACGTCGAGGAAGTCGGCGGACCGCAGATGGTTGTCGCGCGTGGTGTTGCCGGTGGTGATGCTCGAGGCGTCGATACGGACCTGGACCCGGGTCTGCGACATGTCCTGCGCGACCTGGATGCCGCCCTCGAAGCGCTCGAAGCGGCCGTGGACGTTGGCCATGCCGACGTGCTTGGCGATGAAGCGGATCGCGGTGTGCGGCGGATCGAACAGCCAGACGCCGGGCGTGGGAAGTTGCAGCGCCTGGGCGGGCTGGAGCCACACCTGCTCGGTGGGCGTCATCCCGTACGGCCCCACGTCGACCGTCTCGCGGTGCGGCTGGAGGCCCTCGGCGGCGGCCATCAGGCTGTAGCGGCCGGGCGGCAGAACGGCGAGGAAGTAGCCGTAGGGGTCGGTCGTCCCGCGGACCGCGACCCGGTGCGTGTCCAGGGCGGTGACGGTGACGTCCGCGCCCGCCATGGGCGAGCCCATCGGGTCGACGATCTCACGGGCCACCGCGCCCGCGCCTTCCGGGAGCGGGACGGAGAGGCCCGACGCCTCGGCAAGGGCAGCCTTGGACCGCCGACGCCGGAGCAGTGCGAGGGCCATGATGTTCACCTTTCTTCGGGGACTTGCTGTGGTGCTGCGGGACTCATGGTCGACGTCCCTCATAGGCCGCCTGGAGTACCTCCCGCACGCCCTCCGCCGTCACAGGACGCGGATTGGCGTACGGCTGTCCCGCCACCTGTACGGCCGCCTCCGCCAAGTCGGTCTCCTTGAGACCGAGTTCGGCGAGGGAGCGCGGCGCGCCCAGGCGCCCGGCCAGATCCCACAGGGCTCGTGCCGGGTCGTCGGCCTCGAGTGCCCGGCCCAGTAGGGTCAACGCACCGGGAACGGCGGGGGCGTTGTACGCGAGGGCGTACGGCAGGACGACCGTGTGCGTTTCGGCGTGCGGCAGGCCGAAGGTACCGCCCAGGACATGGCACAGCTTGTGGTGCAGCCCCATGGTGGTCGCCCCCAGACACGCTCCGCACAGCCACGCGCCGTACAGGGCCCGGCCGCGCGCGTCCAGGTCGTCGGGCCGCGCGGCGAGCAGGGGTAGCGCCTTGGCCATCGCCCGTACGCCGTCCTGGGCCATCAGTGCGATCAGCGGCGAGGTGTCCGGGGCGTAGAGCGCCTCGACCGCGTGGGCGAGGGCGTTGATGCCGCTGGTCACGGTGAGCGGCACCGGCAGGGAGACGGTCAGCTCGGGGTCGTAGACGACACTGCGGGGCTGGACCTTCGGGTCGCGGCCGGTGCGCTTGACGCCGCCCTCGGTCAGGCCCCACACGGGGGTCATCTCGGAGCCCGAGTAGGTCGACGGCACGGCGATCAGCGGCAGCCCGGTGCGCAGGGCGATCGCCTTGCCGAGGCCGATGGACGAGCCGCCGCCGACCGCGACGACCCCGTCGGCCCCGGCCGCGCGGGCCACCGCCACGGCCCGGTCGGCGACCTCGACGGGTACATGCATACGGGCCTCGGCGTGCAGCCCCGCGCACGCGTCGCCGAGCGCGTCCGCCACCGCCCGGGCCACGGCCTCGCCCCGGCTGCCGCACACCACCAACAGGCGGCGCAGTCCCAGGTGTTCGGCCTCACCGGGAGTCGCGGTCACGGCGGCGCCGGACCGCAGGACGACCCGCACGGGACGGCTCTCGTAGGTGAAGTCGGCCGAGAACGTCATGCGTTCGGCTCCAGGACCAGGTCGAAGCGGGCGAGCCGGAAGGGGTTCGGGATGCCGAACTCCGCGGCCAGGGACGGGTCGTCGGTCGTCGCGAAGTCCTGCACCAGGCTCTGTTTCACGGCGAAGACGGCGTCGGAGTCGAGGTGGTCGCTGCCCGCGACGAAGATGTGGGTGGTGACGGGGGTGTGGCCTTCGGCTCCCACGATGAAGTGGATGTGGGCGGGCCGGAACGGGTGGCGTCCGGTCGCGTCGAGCAGGTCGCCGACCGGGCCGTCGGTGGGGATCGGGTACGGCGCCGGGACGCAGGTGCGGAACCAGAAGCGGCCCTCGGCGTCGGCGGTGAACAGTCCGCGCCCGTTGCCCGTGGGCTGTACGTCGGGCTGCTGGACGTCGTAGAAGCCCTGGTCGTCGGCCTGCCAGACGTCGAGGACGGCACCGGGCAGCGGGGTGCCGTCCGCCGACAGCACCCGGCCGCTGACCACGCACGGCTCGGCACCGCCCACCAGGTCGATGTCGTCCCCGAGTTCCCGCACGGGCGACTCGGTCATATGGAAGGGGCCGAGCACGGTGGACTCGGTGGCGCCCTGTACGCGCTCGCCGTTGAGTGTCTCCACGAGCATGGAGACGCCGAGGACGTCCGAGAGCAGGATGAACTCCTGCCGGGTGTCGGTGCACTTCTGCCCGGTCGCCGTCAGGAAGGCGATCGCCTTCTCCCACTCCTCCTGGGTGAGCCGGCTCTCGCGCACGAAGTCGTGCAGGTGGCCGATCAGACCGGCGAGCAGTTCGCGCAGGCGGGGATCGGCGGTCGCGTGGAGGCTGGCGACGGCCTCCTCGGTGACGCCGGCTCCGATCGCGTCGGTGGTCATCCCGGCTCCTCCTCGTCGACGTGTCGCTTCTTCCATGATTGCGCGCCCGGTGTGTGGGGGCCTGTGTCGGGGTTGGCCTCAGGCGTGGCCGAGAATCTGCCGCAGCGCGTCCGTCAGGAGCGTTTCGGCGTCCGGCGCGGCGGTCGCGTGCCGGAAGGCGACGAACCCGTCGGGCCGTACGAGCAGCGCGCCCGCCTCGGAGATCTCGCTCAGGCGCGCCCAGTCGCCGTACGGGTCCTCGTACTCCTGCCCGGGACCGATGACCACGGTGGCGATCTCGACGCCCTGTGCCGCGGCGGCCCGGATCCAGCCCTCGCCGCCGATACCGGTCAGCAGGGTGAAACGGCCCTTTCCGACGGTGTCGAGGGTGGAGAGGGTGCGAGTGCCGGAAGTGATCCAGGCGTGCGGGATGCGGGCGCCGGGGCGGGAGGTGGCCTGGTGGTGGAGCTCGGGATCGCGCGCGAAGGTCTCCGCGGGGGTGCCGTCGGGGACGATGGCGTCCGAGGTGTAGCGCTGGTTGAGGTCGACGCCGTGCGCGTTGAACTCGTACACCTTGAAGGCGATGGCCTCGCGGAGCCGGGCCCGCTGCTTCTCGGCGGCCTCGGTGGTGTCCTTGCGGGCGGCGATGTTGGCCCACAGCTGTTCGGGGGTCTGCGGGGAGAGTCCGTCGAGGGCGTCGAAGATCGGGGCGGTCTCGCCGATCGACTGGTTGGCGCGGGTGACGACCTGCTTGCCGATGGGGGCGCGTTCGGCGGTGTAGGTGTCGAGGAGCTTCGGGGCGGCGGTGCCGTCGAGGACGAGCTTGAGCTTCCAGGCGAGGTTGTAGGAGTCCTGGATGGAGGTGTTGGAGCCGAGGCCGTTGGACGGCGGGTGGCGGTGGGTGGCGTCACCGGCGCAGAAGACGCGACCGTTGGAGTAGGTCTCGGCGTACATCTCGTTGACGGTCCAGGCCGAGGACGACTTGATCGTCACGGGGATCTCGTCGTCGCCGACCAGCTGGCGCACGACCGACTCGGCGTACTCGGTGGTCAGGTCGGGGGCGCCCGCCGTGACGTCGTACCCCCACACGATCATCCACTCGTTCCACGGCCGCACACAGCGCACCAGGCCGGCACCGATGCCGCCGACGGTGGCGCCCGGGGCGAGGACCCAGTAGAGGGTGGAGGGCCGGTGGGCGGTGTACTTGGCCAGGTCCGCCTCGAAGACGATGTTGATGCTGCCGGCCACGCCCATCTGGCCGCCCATGGGCAGCCCGGCGTCCTCGGCGACCTTGGAGCGGCCGCCGTCCGCGCCGATCAGGTACCTGGCGCGGATCTCGTACGTGTCTCCGCGCAGCCGGTCTCGCACGGTGACCGTCACGCCGTCGGCGTCCTGGGTGTGGGAGAGGTACTCGGTCTGAAAGCGCAGGCTGGTGCCGCGGGCGACGGCCGCGTCGACGAGGACCGGCTCCATGAGGTGCTGCGGCATGTCGCACATGCGGGTCGGACTGGCGAGGTCGTGAGCGGCCTGGACGAGCGGGTCGTTGCCCCACGAGCGCACCCGGCCCAGCTCCTCGCCGGCCAGGCTCGTACAGAAGGTGGTGTTGCCCATCAGATGCTGCGGGGTCGCCTGAGCGATGACGTCCTGTTCCACGCCGAGGTCGCGCAGCACCTCCATCGTGCGCTGGTTGGTGATGTGCGCGCGGGGGGTGTCGGCGAGGCTCGCGTAGCGGGTGACGACGATGTTGGGGACGCCGTAGGTGCTCAGGGCGAGCGCGGCCGAGGCTCCGGCCGGGCCGCTGCCTACGATCAGGACGTCGGTCTCGACGACGGGGGACACGGGGCGCTCCTGACGTGGGCTCACGGACGACGGACAGTCTTGATCATGGTGCGGTACGACGGTGTGCGGGTGTCTCAATACGAGACATCGGCAGCGGGTGCCGGGCGGGCGGTGGGTGGAGGGGACAGCGGGTGCCGGGACGCGGGCGGTCGGTGGAGGAGACAGCGGGTGCCAGGACGCGGGCGGTCAGGAGAGGAGGCAGCGGGTGCCGGGGCCAGACTCAGCACGCAACCCGGCCGTCGTGCGGGCAGCCGCCACACGGGCATCGGTTACTGCGCGCGACTGGCCCCTCATCTGACACCGCCGCCCTGCGCGGCAACCGCCGCACCACCCACCACCCGACGCACGGCAACCGCCACACCACCCACCACCCGACGCGCGGCAATCGCCACGTCACGCCCCCCGGCACGACCGCAGCCGTCACTCCGGGCGCCGCCTCCGCATGAGCCAGTCGTTGCCCGTTCAACGTGGCAACCGCCACGTCACACCCCCCGGCACGCCCGCAGCCGTCACGCCGGACGCCGCCTGCACGCGAGCCAGTCGTTGCCCGTTCAACGTAACCCGCTACGGTGGGTACGTCGTGACCACCACAGAGCCCTCCCCCGCCGTCCACGCCCTCCCACCGCTGCGAGTGGCGCGTGAGCGCTTCCTGTCCGGCCGCCCGCTGCCCGACGGTGTGCCGGAGGAGGTCCTCGCGGCGTGGCGGCGGGCCCGGTTCTTCGGCGTACCGCACGACCTGAAGGAGCCGGCCGCCTCTCCGCCCCGGCCGGTCGAGTCGCCGCTCCTCGGCGCCGCCCGTCCGGTGCTCGAACGGATCGCCCCCGCCCTGGACACCGGCCGCTCGGTCCTCCTCCTCACCGACGCGCGACTGCGCGTGCTGTGGACGTCCGGGAGCGCGCCCGAGCTCACCCCGCTCCCGGGGCTGTCGGAGCAGGAGGTCGGCCACAACAGCGCGGCCCTCGCCCTGCGCAGTCGGCGCCGGGCCGAGGTGCACGGACCCGAGCACTTCCTCGACGTGTGGCAGGACGTGTCGGCGGTCAGCGTCCCGGTGCTCGCGCCGAAGAGCGGACAGGCACTCGGCACGCTCACCGTCGCCTCCCACCTGTGCGGCGGATGCCCGCCGCACCCGCAGGCAGCCCTCGCCGAGGCCGCTGCCGCTGCCGTGGAGGCCGAACTTCTCGCCCGGGCGGGACGTGCCGAACAGGTTCTTCTGGACGCCTACTTGCGAGCCGCGTGTGAAGAGGACCGCGCGGTGGTCGCACTGGACGGCCGCAACCGCCTGATCAGCGCGGCGGCGGAGCGGCTGATGACTGAGGAGGTCCTTCGGGTTCTGGAGCGTACGGCGACGACGGCACGGCACACGGACGCGCCGGCCGGCGCCGAGCTGCCCGAGGGAGCGGGCTGCGGCGCTCGGATCGACCTGGTGCGGCAGGCGGGCGTGGTCATGGGGATCGTGGCCGTCCTGGAGCCGCAGGACCAAGGCACGCCGCGGCCCAGGCCACGCCCGCTCCCCCGTCTGACGGGGTCCTCCCTTCCGTGGCGGTACGCCGTGGAACGCGCCGCCGAACTGGTCCGCTCCCCCGAGCCCGTGCTGCTGACCGGTGAACGAGGAACGGGGAAGACCGCCCTGGCCCGGGAGTTGCTGGGTCCGGCCGACATCGAGACCGTCGACGCGGCCGAAGGCGGCGCGCTCGAGGGGGTCTTGACGGCATGGGCCGCGGTGAGCCCCCTCATCCTCCGGCACGCCGAGCGGCTGACGCAGCCCGCCGTGGCCACGCTCAACTCCCTGCTCGACGCGCACCCGGACGCCCGGCTGCTGGTCACCCACACCCCCGGCACTGCGCCCGGCCCCTGCCTTCAACGGCTCCTCGACAAACTGGCCGCCCGCACGGTCGTCCTCCCGCCACTGCGTGAACGCACCGAGGACATCCGGGAGTTGCTGTCGGCCCTCACGCCGCGCCCCGCACCGGGGAATCCTCCGCTGACCTGGACCCTGGACGCCCTGCGCGCGCTCGAACAGCATCCGTGGCCCGGAAACGTCACCGAACTCGCCCATGTCGTCCAGGCGCTGGCGGAACACCGCCGGGCCTCCGGGCCGGTGCGCCGGGCCGAACTGCCGGGCACCGTGCGGGAAGGGCCCGCCGTCCGTCCGCTCAGCCCGATGGAACACGCCGAACGCGCCACGATCCTGGAGACGCTGCACCGTCACGGCGGCAACAAGTCCCGCGCGGCGGCGGTACTCGGCATCGGGCGGGCCACGCTGTACCGCAAACTGCGGGAGTACGAGGGCTGAGGCGGGGGCTCGGCACCCGGGCAGCCGGCCGACGGACACGTCCACGCGGCGGCGGCCGTCTCGAGCATCGACGCCGCCCTGACCGCAGCCGTGGCCCGCGGCGAAACCTTCCGGACGCTTCCCGCGGCGGTGGCCCACTTAGTGCCGCGCACGACGAGCTTCGGGTCCCACACGGCCTCGTGCGGCTCCAGTTGCGGATTCTCCAGCCGCTCCACGGCGAACCGCACCGCGCGCTCGGCCATCAGCACCGCGTCCTGGCGCACAGTGGTGAGGCCGATCGGCATGGGATGGGAGAGGTGGCTGTCGTCGTAACCGACGACGGACATGTCCCGCGGAACCTCGACACCGGCCCGGGCCGGCGGCATCAACAGGTCCATTGCGCACCGGTCGTTGCCCGCGAGCACCGCGGTCGGCAGCGGCAGCCCGCGGTCCCGCTCCGCCAGGAGCGGCCTGCCGGTCTCGATACCGGACTGCTCGGTGTGCTCACCGGGATGACCCGGGTCTCCGACTCGAGGCCGTGCCGGCGCATCGCGGCCCGGTAGGAGCGCCGCCGTTCGGCGGACCGGGGGCCCCGGCCGCCGTCGATGTGCACGATCCTGCGGTGGCCGAGTTCGATCAGGTGGTCCGTGGCCTGCCGGACACCCTTGCTCTCGGCGCTGTGCACGACGTCCACGCGGGCCGGCGGGGCTCGACGGCTGACCGATACGGTCACCCGCTGACCGAGCGCGTCGAGACAGCCGGCGTCCGCGTCGCAGCCGAGCAGGATCAGCGCCTCGCAGTGGTGCCCGAGGAGGGCCTCGACCGCCTTGGCCTCGCTGCGCCCCTGGACCGCCGCCGAGAGCAGGACGTCGTATCCGAGCCGCTCGGCCGGTCGGATCGGCGGGGCGTGTCACCGGGCCTGAGCGGGCCTGCATACCGTAGGGGGAGATCACCACCTGCCCGGGAGCACGCATGACAGGTAGCCGCCGCAAGAGACCTGGCGACACCTTCGACGCCATCGAGCCTCCGGGCAACGTCCAGCTGGTCGCCGGGGTGGTGACCGTGACGGGCCTGGTCGAGGTCCTCGGCACGCTGTCCGGCTCCGAGGTGTGGCTCCTGGGGCTCCTGGTGTTCCTGCCGGGCGCCGCCTCGGCGCTGGGCACGGTCCGGCAGACGACGTTCGTCGCCGTGTGGACGGCGATGGTCGTCACCGCCAGTGTGCTGCTGCGGGACCGCGACGGGGGCCACTGGTTCGACCGGCTCCTGCTGATCCTGTTCACCCTGGCCCTGGCGGCCACCTCCGTCTACGCCTGCCACCGGCGGATCCGACGCGAGCACGCGATGCTGCGTCTGCGCTCGACCGCCGCGGCCATGCAACGGCACATCCTGCACCCTCTCCCCCTGCTCACCGACGACGTCCTGGTCAACGGCGTGTACGAGCCGCTCCAGGAGGAACGGCTGGTCGGCGGCGACATCTACGACGTCGTCGACTCGCCCTTCGGGACCCGGGTGCTGATCGGGGACGTGCAGGGCAAGGGGCTCGCCGCCGTGGGCTCCGCGTTCGCCGTCATCGGCGCCTTCCGGGAGGTGGCCAACCGCGAGCCCACCCTCACCGGGCTCGTGGACGCCCTGGACGCCGCCGTCGTGCGGCACAACTCCTATGCCCTGCACACCGGTGACGACGAACGCTTCGTCACCGCCCTCGTCGTCTGCGTGGACGCGGAGACCGAGGTACAGGCCGTCAACTGCGGACACGTCCTGCCTCATGTGCTGCACGAGGGGACGATCAGCACTCCCGAACTGGATCCCGGCGTCCCGCTCGGCCTGGCCGAACTCGCCCACGAGCCCACGACCGTGGGCTGGTTCGAGTTCCCCGAGGGCGCGACGCTGCTGCTGAGCACCGACGGCCTGACGGAGACCCGCTCCGCGGACGGCACGTTCTACCCGGTCGACGAGCGCCTGATGAAG
Source organism: Streptomyces canus (assembly GCF_030816965.1). Classification (NCBI taxonomy): domain Bacteria; kingdom Bacillati; phylum Actinomycetota; class Actinomycetes; order Kitasatosporales; family Streptomycetaceae; genus Streptomyces; species Streptomyces canus. Next base: position 9,391,283 of record NZ_JAUSYQ010000002.1, on the reverse strand, counting down.
TACGTCGGCCTCTCCCCCACCGAGCTGCCGCAGGCCCTGCACGACGACGCCCGCGCGTTCGCCGGCCGCGGTGGCCCGCACGACGACGTCGCCGTCCTGACGGTCCGCCGCGCCCCGCGCCGCTGAGAGCGGCTCCCTGTCCGCGGGCGTCCCGCGCGGCTTCCGTCGCGCTGCCAGGGGACCCGGCGGGACCGCCGTAGCATCGGCTTTCTGTCCAGCCTGCCCAGCCTGCTCATCCGTAAGGACGGGGAGACCGTCGGCCTGGTGAGCCTCACGGTGGGCGCGGTAGGCATCGACGGGCTCCACTGGGTGCGGAGCGTGCCGGTGTCACGGGGGCCGAGGTTCGGGGTTTCCTTCAGCAGGCCAGGACGGCGACGGGATCTGTGACACCGGGGCAACACCCACTTCGGCGAAAGGCCGGTCGACAGTGATGACGTGGTGCTAGGAATGGGCCACAACCGCTCATCCTGCGCACCCCTCCTCGAATCGCCCGATGCGCCGATCTGAACAACCACCCCTGTGCACCGCGTTATTAGGAGTGCAGGACGCGAGGCGAACCAGAACCGTGAGGCCATCTTGTCGAACACACCGTCCGCCCCCCGCAGGGGATGGGGGACCCGCAACTGGCGCGTGGCCAGAAAGCTCCAGGCCATCCTCCTCATCCCGGTGATCGTGGCCCTCGTCCTCGGCGGCATCCGCGTCAAACGTTCCGTGGACACCTGGCAGGACGCCGACGACGCGGTCCGCGTGGCCGAACTGGTCCAGGCGGCGAACAAGTACGCCAGCGACGCCATCGACGAACGGGATGTGTCGGTCATTCCCCTGGTCAAGGGCGACCGGACGTCGAACGTGGTCGCCAAGGCCCGGGCCGTCACCGACGCGGACGCGAGGGCGTTCGACGAGGCGGTGGAGCGGATGCCGCAGACCGCCGGGCTGCAGCGCCGGGTCCAGCTGGTCCGCACCGGCGAGAAGCAGCTCGCGTCGGTGCGTGCGAACGCCTTCACCTCCCGGCTGACCGGTGTGCAGACCGAGGAGAGCTACCACGCCGTCCAGCATCCGCTGATGGAGATCTCCAACGAGCTCGGCTTCGGCAGCAGCAACCAGGCCAGCTTCGGCCGCACCCTCTACGCCGCCTCCCTCACCCAGGCCGCCGAATCCCTGATCCGGGCGATCGGCACGCACCTCCTCGTCGAGGACCGCGGCAAGCTCGCCGAGGGCGAACTCCAGGTCCAGCTCGGCTCGTTCAGCTCCTACGTCTATCTCGAACAGGTCGCGCTCCAGGAGTACGCCGGAGCCGGCACCGCCGGGGACATGACGCGGCTGCGCAAGGCCCTGTCCGACGCGGAGAAGCGGGGCAAGGAGCAGGCCGAGCAGGACCGGACGCAGGCCGAGGCGGCGGGGAAGACCTTCGTGGCCCCGCCGAGCCTGGAGAAGATGGCCGCCGAGATCGCCTCGGGCAAGTCGGCCGCGCAGCTCGCCGCGCAGGGCATCACGCCCGAGACGTTCTTCGCCGCCTCGACCCTCAGCTTCGACGCGTACCGCAGCGTCGAGGTGTACCTCACCGACAGCGCGCTGGCGGACGCCCACAGCATCGCCGACGACGCCCGCAACGACGCCGTCATCAACGCGGCGCTGGTACTCACCGCCGTCCTCGCCGCCTTCCTGCTCGCCGCCTGGGTGGCCCGGACGATGAGCACCAGCATGCGCCGGCTGAGCGCCTCGGCCCTCGAGATCGCCGAGCAGCGTCTTCCCGCGCTGCTCACCCAGCTCACCCGGGCCATCCCGGGCCGGGTCGACGCCCAGGTGGCGCCGATCCCGATCACCACCACGGACGAGATCGGCGAGGTCGCCCGCGCCTTCGACCACGTGCACCGCGAGGCCATCAGGCTCGCCGCCGAACAGGCCCTGCTGCGCGCCAACATCAACACCATCTTCAGCAACCTGGCCCGCCGCAACCAGTCGCTGATCGAGCGTCAACTCGCCCTGATCACCGGTCTCGAGGGCAAGGAGGCCGACCCCGACCAGCTGGAGAACCTCTTCAAGCTGGACCATCTGGCCACGCGTGTGCGCCGCAACGGCGAGAACCTCCTCGTGCTCGGCGGCGAGACCCCCGCCCAGCAGTGGGACCAGCCGCTGCCCCTGGTCGACGTGATCCGCGCCGCCGCCTCGGAGGTGGAGCAGTACGAGCGGGTCGAGTTGTCGGGTGTCCCGGAGGCCCGGATCCACGGGCGTGCGGTGACCGACCTGGTGCACCTGCTCGCGGAACTGCTGGAGAACGCGACGACGTTCTCGTCGCCGCACTCCAGTGTCCTGGTCACCGCGGCGCGACTGCCCGACGGCCGGATCATGGTCGAGATCCACGACCGGGGCATCGGGCTGCCGCCCGAGGAACTGGCCGACATCAACCACCGCCTGGCCGACCCGCCCACCGTGGACGTCGCGATCTCCCAGCGTATGGGTCTGTACGTGGTCAGCCGGCTGGCGGACCGGCACGGCATCCGCGTCCAGCTGCGCCCGCACGAGGAGGGACAGGGCACGACGGCGCTGGCGATGCTCCCGGACACGATCACCTATCGGGGGACGGGATCCGAGCCCGACATCGACACCATGGCCCTGGCCGCCTTCAGGGACAACGGTTTCCCCGAGGGCACCGCCCGCGGTTACGAGGCCTGGAACGACAGGTAGGCGGGCCGCGCCGACGAGCCGGTGGAGAGCACGGCTGGCGGACGCCGTGGGGTACGCGTGCAAGTCGGCGTACGAGTAAGGGTGTTGTGCCCGTGGGAGAGCCACGCGCCGGTAAATCGCCTTGGCCGTGGGGCGCTCGCCACGGCAGGATGATCGCGCGATGTCGGACCGATGAGGGGAACGGTGGATGAGGCGGAACCGGCTCGGGAAGACCGATGTGCACGTCACGGAGCTGGGCTTCGGTGGCGGTCCGCTCGGCGGACTCTTCGCACCGCTGGACGACGAGACGGCCGCGGGCGCCCTGGAGGCGGCCTGGGACAGCGGTATCCGCTACTTCGACACCTCCCCGCACTACGGCATCGGCCACTCCGAGCGCCGCATCGGCGCTCTGCTCCGGGACAGGCCGCGCGACGAGTTCACCCTGTCGACGAAGGTGGGCCGTCTGCTGGTCCCGCAGGACCCGGCGGGCCGTACGGACGAGAGCTTCGCGGTGCCCGCCACCCACCGCAGGGTGTGGGACTTCACGCGGGACGGTGTGCTGCGCAGCGTGGAGGACTCGCTGGAGCGGATGGGCGTGGACCGTATCGACGTGCTGTTCCTGCACGACGCGGAGGAGCGTTTCGAGGACGCGTTGCGTGACGGATACCCGGCCCTCGCCGAACTCCGCGCCCAGGGCGTGGTGGGGGCGATCGGCGCGGGGATGTACCACCCCGGCAAACTGACCCGGCTGGTCAGGGAGTCGGACGTCGACGTCGTGATGCTGTCCGGCCGCTACACGCTCCTGGACCACAGTGCCCTGGACGAACTCCTGCCCGCCTGCACGGACCGCGGGGTGTCGGTCCTGGCGGCGTCGGTCTTCAACTCCGGTCTGCTCGCCACGGCCCGCCCCACCGAGGGCAGCACCTTCGACTACGCCCCCGCCGCGCCGCGCGTGCTGCACCGTGCACACCGCATCGCCGACGTCTGCGAGGCGCACGGCGTGACCCTCCCGGAGCTGGCGATGGCGTTCCCGCTGCGCCACCCGGCGGTCGCGGGCATCGTCGTCGGCATGCGCACGGCGGAGGAAGTACGGGGCAACACGGCAGCGTTCGGCGCGCAGATCCCGGCACAGCTGTGGGACGACCTGCGGGGCGAAGGACTCCTGGACGAGCGGGCACCGGTGCACGGCTGCTGAGCTCCGGAGCCGCGCGGGACACGTCCGGCGCATCGACCTGCCGCCGCCGGGGGCGGCACACCGAGCCGCCCCCACCCGGTCGACCGCGATAGGTTCCGCCTCTAGGAACACATGGGAGGTGCCGTGGGCGAGCAGGACGCACAGAGGGAGATCACGACCGCCAGGGAGGCGGCCGACGACGCGCTGGTCCTGGCGTTCGGAAGGCTGCAGGGCGCCGCGAACCGGCTGGAGTACATCCTGGGCCGGCGGATGGAGGAGGAGTGCGGGATCAGCCACCTGATGTACGAGGTGCTGCTGATCCTGGGACGGGCGGGCGAGCCGGGGCTGTCGATGCGGGCGATCAGCCAGGAGCAGGTCCTCAGCACGGGCGGGGCGACACGGCTGGTGGACCGGATGGAGGCGGCGGGCCTGGTGCTGCGGGTCACGGACCCGGACGACCGGCGAGGACGTCTGGTGCGCCTGACCCCGCTGGGCGAGGAGACCGCCGTACGCGCTTCCCGGCTGCACGTGGAGAACATCAAGCGGTACTTCCTTGAGCCCCTGCCCGCCGCCCACCGGGACCGCTTCGCGGAGGACCTGCGCATTCTCAGTCACGCCGCCCGGGACTCTCTGCCACTGCTGCCCTGAGCGGCCCGCTGAGACGCGCGTCACCCGACCGGACCCCCTCGCGTTGAAATATCTGACGAGTCAGATAATGTTGCCAGGGGTGAGCGCCCGCACCAGGCGGGCGCCACGTCCCCCGAGGTCCCCCGATGAAGCTCGTCTACGTCTTCGATGCCTATTGCGGCTGGTCGCACGGTTTCTCGGCAACGCTGCGCGAGATCGTCTCGCTCCGTCCCGACCTGCCGGTCGAGGTCGTCTCCGGCGGTCTGTTCACCGGCGGCCGCCGGGTACCGATCCGCGAGTTCGGCCACGTCCAGGGGGCCAACGCCCAGATCGCCGAGCAGACCGGCGCCCTGTTCGGCGAGGCCTACGAGCGGCTGATCGCCGGCGGCTCGTTCGTCATGGACTCCGAGGCCGCCGCCCGCGGCGTGGCCGCGCTGCGCCGGGTCGCTCCCTACCGTGCCGTGGAACTGGCCACGACCCTCCAGGCGGCCTTCTACGTCGACGGGCGGAGCCTGTCCGACGCCGCCACCTACCGGGACCTCGCCGCTGCCGCCGGGCTGGACGGCGACGCCGTCGTCGCCGCCTTCGAGGGATCCGAGGTGCGGGCGGACGCCCGAGCGGACTTCCGTCGCGCCGCCGAGCTCGGCGTCTCCGGCTTCCCCACCCTTCTCGCCGTCGACGGCGAGCACGTCGTCCCTCTGGCCCGCGGACACGCCACCGCCGACGAGGTGGACCGGCGTCTGGCAAGCCTCTCCTGACCCCGCATTCCTCCACCCCTCCAAGGAGCCCCGAGCATGAGCACCCTCGACTTCAAGATCCTCGACCTCGACTTCCCCGCCGGATCCAAGAACAAGACCGCCACCCTCGTCACCGGCGAGACCGATGCCCTGCTGGTGGACGCCGCGTTCACCCGTGCCGACGGCCACCGCCTGGCCGCCGCGGTCCTCGACTCCGGCAAGAGGCTCACCACCGTCTTCGTCAGCCACGCCGACCCCGACTTCTACTTCGGAGCCGAGGTGATCGCCGACGCGTTCCCCGACGCGACGTTCCTCGCCACCCCGATCGTCATCGAGCACATCCAGCACTCCTACGAGGGCAAGCTGAAGGCCTGGGAGGCGCTCGGCCCCAACCTCCCGACCCGCCTGGTCGACCTCGAACCGCTCACCGGCGACCTCACCCTGGAGGGCCACCGCTTCGAGCTCAAGGGCGGCCCCGCGGGTCTGCCCGACCGCCACTACCTCTGGCAGGCGGAGTCCCGCGCCCTGCTCGGCGGCGTCCTGCTGTTCCAGCAGGAGCACGTCTGGGTCGCCGACACCCCCACCCCCACCGACCGCGCGGCCTGGATCGACCTGCTCGACGAGATGGCCGCCCTCGACCCGCAGCTCGTCGTTCCCGGCCACCGCCTGCCCGGGACCGCCGCCGACGCCTCCGCCATCACCGCCACCCGCGACTACCTGCTCGCCTTCGAGGAGGAACTCGGCAAGGCGGCCGACGGCGCCGCGCTGACCGAGGCGCTGACCAAGCGTTACCCGGACAACGGCATGCTGATCGCCGCCCAGATCGGCGCGAAGGTCGCCAAGGGCGAGATGAAGTGGGGCTGACCATGAGCGAGTTCGCCACCTCCACCGCACCCGCCGACGTCGTACGGCGCCAGTACCTGGCCTCCGCCGCCGGGGACCTCGAGGCCCTGCGGGCCACCCTCGCGCCCGACGTGGAGTGGACCGAGATGGCCGGCTTCCCGCTGGCCGGCACCTACCGCACCCCCGACGGCGTCACGTCCAACGTCATGGAGAAGCTGGGCAAGGACTGGGAGAACTGGACCGCTCACGACGACACCTACGTCGCCGAGGGCGAGAACGTCGTCGTCCTGGCCCGCTACACCGCCGTCAACAAGGCCACCGGCAAGGCGATCGACGTACGCGTCGCGCACCACTTCGTCGTACGCGGCGGACTCATCGTCCGCTTCGAGCAGTTCGTCGACACCGCCCTCGTCCGCGACGCCATGACGGCCTGAGCTACGGGCGGCGCGTCACCGGTGCGGACATCGGTGACGCGCCGCTCCGGGTCCCAGCGGGCATCCGGCCCGCCCGGCGATGCCGCGCTGCCGGCCTCCCCTGCCGGCAAGATGGCCGGCATGGAACGTGTGCTTGGAATCGGCGGATATTTCCTCAGGGCCGCCGACCCGGCTGCCCTGAGCGCGTGGTACCGCGACCGCCTGGGCCTGGACGCCGATGAGAACGGCTTGTGGCGTCAGGAAGCCGGGCCCACGGTGTTCACGACGTTCGAGTCCGGGACCGACTACTTCGGGTCCCGCACCCAGCGGACCATGCTCAACTTCCGGGTTCGCGACCTGGACGCGATGCTCGCGCAATTGCGCGCCCGCGGAGCGGACGTGGCCGAGGAGACGCAGGACATGGAGGGTGTCGGTCGATTCGGCTGGGTCACCGACCCGGAGGGCAACCGCATCGAGCTGTGGCAGCCCGCCTGACCGGCCGAAGCCCGGCTCTCAGCCGGCGTACCGGATCCGGAAGCGGCTGGGTTCCGCCGGGTCCCGGTCAACGACCTGGACCGGCGTCCGAGCCCCTTGCCAGACGCTGCTGCCGGGCGCGCGGGAGAACCGGATCTGCCCGCGGGTGCCCTCCACTGCCACCTGCGGCCACGATGCGGCGATGCGCGCCCGGTCCGTGCCGTGAGTACGCAGCACGTCGGCGAGGACGGTGATCGTGTCGTAGCCCTCGAAGGCCACGAAAGAGGGCGCTTCGGACAGCCGCTCACGCAGGGCCGTTGCGACTCGTGCGCCGAGCGGGCCGAGACGCCCGGGCAGATAGCGCAGGAACGGGATCGCGGCGCTGTCGCCGCCCAGCGATGTCGCCCATTCGGCGAACTCCGGTTGCCCGGCCGGAGCACCGATCACGGTCTCGGCGAGGCGCTGGTCACGGCGGACGGACCTGACGAGCGACACCGCCGGCTCGGGGAAGCCGACCAGCAGAAGGAGGGCTGTCGCGCGATGGTCGACGAGTGCGTCGCACACGGCCGCGGGGGTGAGCGCCCGCGCATCGAGCTCGACGACGGTGCCGCCGCGCGGAGCGAGGTGGTCCCGCAGGATGCGGACCCCCGAGGCCCAGTAGACGCTCGGTTCGGTCGCCACGGCGATGCGGCGGTGGCCCGCGTCGAGGAGGAAGTCCGCGTAGATCCGCCAGCCGTGGGACTGCGGCGGGGAGAGGCGCGCGACCCATTGCGTCGGCTCTTCGGTCAGCGCGTCGAGAACCGCTGACGAGCAGAGGAACGGCAGTTCGAGGGCATCGGCCCTGGCGGCAGCGGCGCGGGCGACGACGCTGTGATACTCCCCCGCCATGGCGGCCACGCCCAGCTGAGCCAGTTCGTCCACGGCTGCCGCGGCCCGCCGCGGATCGGCCGCGGTGTCCCGGACCATCAGCTCGAGCGGTCTTCCGCCGATCCCGCCGGCGTCATTGACCTCGCCGACGGCCAGTTCGAGTCCGGCGAGCAGATGTCGGCCCGCCTCGACCCAGCCGGGCCTGGTCAGCGGAACGAGAGCGCCGATCCTGACCGGCCGTGGCGGACGCACCTGGGTGATCATGCCGGACATTGCATCCTCATCCAGGTCGGCGGGCAACCGGTCAAGCACCCTCCGGCAGACCGGGCCGTCAGGACGGGTCCTCGTCCAGTTTGCCGATGACGCGCTCGGAGACCTCGGCCAGGACCCGCAGTTCGGCCGGGGTGACATGGTCCATGAACAGTTCACGTACCGCCTCGACATGACGCGGGGCAGCCGCCTCGACCGCCGCCCGGCCGGCGTCCGTGATCACTACGAAGGCGCCCCGAGCGTCCTCGAGGCAGTCCTCCCGGACCACCATCCCCCGCCCCGCCATCCGCGCGATGTGGTGGGACATCCGGCTCTTCTCCCACTCCAGCGCCCGGCCCAGATCCTGGTACCGCTGTCGTCCCTCCGGGGTGTCCGTCAGATGGACCAGCACCGCGAAGTCGGCCGGCGACACATGGGACTCCGACTGCAGCAGGCGTCCGAGGCGCCCGCCGAGCCGCTCATGCAACCGGACGAAGGCACGCCACGCGCGCTGTTCCTCCGGTGTCAGCCATCGCACCGTCTCTGCCATGGAGAAAGTGTAAACGTAGTTGACACTTCACCCAATGGTCCGGGTCCCGTGTCGGGTCAGCCCAGCTGGGTCCCCGGCAGCGGAATGCTTCCCGTCGTCGCCAGTTCCCGGTACCACAGGGCGCTGTCCTTGAGCGTGCGCCGCTGGGTGTCGTAGTCGACGTGGACGATGCCGAAGCGCTTCGAGTAGCCGTATCCCCACTCGAAGTTGTCCATCAGGGACCACACGAAGTACCCGCGCAGATCGACGCCGGCGGTGAGGGCTCGATGAGCGGCGACGAAGTGGCGGTGGAGGTAGTCGATGCGCTGCGGGTCGTGGACGGCGTGGCTGCCGTCGGGGCCGGTGGAGAGGTGGTCCTCGAAGGCCGCTCCGTTCTCGGTGATGACCAGAGGCTGGTCCGGGAACCGGGCGTGCAGGTCCAGGAGGAGTTCCTCGAGCCCGTCGGGGTCGATGTTCCAGCCCATGGCGGTGTGCGGGCCCTCCTGTGCGACGAACTCGACGTGGGTCGAGCCGGGCCAGGGGGACCCGCCCATGTCCTTGTGCCCGTCGTTGTTCTGACGTGGAGTCACGCCCTCCCAGAGGCGGACGGTGGTGGTGGCGTAGTAGTTGACGCCGAGCAGGTCCAGGGGCTGGTGGATCCGGTCGAGGTCACCGTCCCGCACGAACGCCCAATCGGTGACGGCCGCGGTGTCCTCGATGAGGTCCTGCGGGTAGTGGCCGCGCAACAGGGGTTCGGTGAAAGCCCGGTTGGCCAGCGCGTCGATGCGCCGTACGGCCTCGTCGGCACCCTCGCCCTCGCCCCTCAGGACATGGAAGTTGAGCGTGACCGAGTACTGCGGGTCATTGGTGGTGACCGCCCTGAGCTGCTGAACGGCCAGCCCGTGGGCGAGGTTGAGGTGGTGGACCGCGGTCAGCGCCGCGGCGCCGTCGCTGCGGCCGGGAGCGTGGGCTCCGGCGCCGTAGCCGAGGTAGGCGGAGCACCACGGTTCGTTCAGCGTGGTCCAGATCGCGACGCGGTCGCCGAGCGCTTCACCGACCACACGGGCGTAGTCGGCGAAAGCGTACGCGGTCTCACGGTTCGTCCAGCCGCCCTCGTCCTCCAGGGCTTGGGGCAGGTCCCAGTGGTAGAGGGTCGCGACCGGCGTGATGTCCCTCTGGAGCAGGCCGTCGACCAGGCGGCTGTAGAAGTCCAGCCCCTTGGGATGGGCCGGGCCGCGGCCCGTGGGCTGGATGCGCGGCCAGGCTATGGAGAACCGGTAGGCCTTCAGGCCCAGGGACGCCATGAGGTCGAGGTCTTCGTCGAGGCGGTGGTAGTGATCGGCGGCCACGTCACCGGTGTCGCCGTTCCACGTCTTGCCCGGCGTGTGGGAGTAGGTGTCCCAGATGGAGGGGCCGCGCCCGTCCTCGTCGGCGGCACCCTCGATCTGGTAGGCGGCGGTCGCGGAGCCGAGGAGGAAGTCGGCGGGGAACGTCAGCTGCTGGGTGTTCGCGGCAGTGGGCATGCACGTCTCTCCGTTGTCGTGGCTGATGGCCCGGGCTCCGGCGGATCAGACGGGTCGGCGTCCCGCGGCGGCCGTCGGTCACCCTGGCGATGTTAACGTTAACAAGCAGCCCGGGCCCCTGTCCCGCCCCCGTTCATTCCCTTCCCGTCCGACTCGGAGTGCGCCCCGTGCCGACCTTCTCCAACCCCGTTCTCGCCGGTAGTCACCCCGACCCCTCGATCTGCCGGGTCGGGGAGGACTTCTACCTGGTCACGTCGTCGTTCGCGTACTACCCCGGGATCCCGGTCCTCCACAGCCGCGACCTGGTGGACTGGCAGCCGCTCGGACACGTGGTGGACCGCCCGTCCCAGGTGTCGCTGACCGGGCTCGACGTCTCGGACGGCCTCTGGGCCGCGACCATCCGCCATCACGAAGGCACCTTCTACGTGGTCGTGGCCCTGGCGAGGGGCCGCCAGGGCAGCACCACCTACCTCTTCACGGCGTCCGACCCCGCCGGTCCCTGGTCCGACCCCGTCGTCCTGGAGGCGGAGGGCATCGACCCGTCACTGTTCTTCGACGACGACGGCCGTTGCTGGTTCACCGCCTGCCGCGACGCCGCCGAGCCGGAGGTGACGGGCCCCGGCGAGCTGTGGATGCGCGAACTCGACCTGGACAGGCTGGCGTTGACCGGGCCGACCCATGCGCTGTGGTACGGCGCGATGCGCGGCGCCTGGGTGGAGGCACCCCATCTGTACAAGCGCGACGGGGTCTATCACCTGATCGGCGCGGAGGGCGGAACCGGGCGTCATCACGCCGTGACCGCAGCCCGCGCCGACGCCGTCACCGGCCCCTACTCCACCGACCCCAGGAGCCCGCTGCTCACTCACCGCCACCGCGGGGCGGCAGAGCCGATCCACCACGTCGGCCACGTCGACCTCGTCGACACGCCCGCCGGGGAGACCTGGGCCGTCGCTCTCGGGGTACGGCTGCTCGACGGCACGCACACGCTCGGCCGCGAGGTGTTCCTCGTCCCGGTCGAATGGACCGCCGACGGGCCGGTGTTCGCGCCGGACACGGGGCGGGTGAGGCTGTCGGAGCGGTTGCCGGCGGGGGTCGGCGCGGGGGCCGTGGCTCCGGTCGGGCCGGTGCGGGACGACTTCGGCGGCACAGCGCTCGGCCCGCAGTGGAGCAGCCTGCGCGGACCGGTCGGCCATCTCGTCTCGCCCGGACCCGGGGAGGCAGGCCTGACCATCCGCCTCTCCCCCGAGCCCCTCACCGGTACGGGCACCCCTGCGTTCGTCGCATGCCGTCAGCAGCATCTCCGTGTGCGCGCCAGGGCCCGGGTCCGCTTCACCGCCACCGCTCCGACCCAGGAAGCTGGGCTGGTCGTCTTCCAGCACTCGCATCACGCCACCCTCGCGCTGACCGCCGACTCCTCCGGTACCCCGCACGTCGTACTCACCGCCCACGAGTCGGGCTCCCCCAACCGGGTCGGGGCCGTCGCCGTGGCATCCGACGAGGTGGTCCTCGTGGTCGACAGCGACGAGTCCGGCTACACCTTCCACGTCGAGGACGGCGCCCGGACGACTCTGGGCAGCATCGAGCGGCCCTTCTTCAGCACCGAACGCGCCGGCGGGTTCGTCGGGGTCCACCTCGGCCTGTACGGCGTCGGCGGCGCCGATGCGGGCGAGGCGCACGTGTACTGGTTCGAGTACGCCCCGGTCCGCTGACGCCGCTCGCGGGGATCAGCCGTAGAAGTTCTTCGCCCAGCGGTGCTTGGTCAGCACGGCGAGTTCCCGTTCGCTCAGCGGTGGCGCGTCGGCGATCGCCGCGTTGCGTTCCACGTTCCCGAGGGAACGCATTCCGACGATGACCGTGGAGACCGCCCGCCCTGCGAGAGCGAACCGCAGGGCGGTGGACGGGAGTTCCTCGGCGGCGCTGCCCAGGTCGGCGAGGATCGCGTCGACATGCTGCTCGACCTGGGCGGGCCGATCGTCCCTGAAGTACCAGTTGCGCCAGTCGCCTTCGGGGAAGGTGACTCCCGTGCGGATCGCTCCGGTGAGGGCGCCTTCGTCGAGGGCGACACGGACGATCACGCCGACGCCGTACTCCTCGCAGGCCGGCAACAGTGCGTCGCGCGGGGCCTGTTCGAAGACGTTGTAGATGACCTGGACGGTGTCCAGAACTCCGGTACGCAGCACCGTGAGCACGTTCTCGGGCTGGTGGTCCTTGACGGAGATCCCGAAGTACCTGATCTTGCCCTCCCGCTTGAGGGCGTCCACCGTCTCCAGCCAGTCACCGCGGCCGGTCCACTCGTCCTCCCAGGTGTGCAGCTGGAGGAGGTCGACGTGATCGCGGCCGAGTTCGCGCAGGCTGGTCTCCAGGCTCTCCCGCAGGTGCGCGCCCGGGAACGCCTCCATGGGGTCGAGTCCGCTCGGCGACAAGGAGACGGGCACCTTCGGCCCGACCTTCGTCGCCACGTGTACGCCCTCCCCGCCGCCGGGGAGCTCCTTGAGCGCACGGCCGATGACGCGCTCACTGCGGTCGTAGGCCCGGGCGGTGTCGATGAAGGTGACACCCAGATCGAGGGCGCGGCGCAGGGCGCGGACGCCGGAGTCGTCGTCGGCGCCGACCCAGGCGCCCTGGCCCAGTCCCCAGGCGCCGTAGCCGATCTCGGACACGGTCAGGCCGGTGCGGCCCAGTTCCCGATAACGCATGTGCTGTTCGTACTCCCCTGATGAGGCCCCCGGGTGAGGGCTGTCGAAACGGTGGCGGGCTTCAGGACCCGGAGCGAGGCGCGGCGGTGCTTCGCCGTACGACGAGTTCCGGCGTGATCTTCTGCCGTTCCGCCCGCTCCCCGCCCAGCATCCGCACCAGCTGCTCGATGGCGGTCCTGCCGAGGTGGGCGAAGTCCTGCCGGACCGTGGTCAGAGCGGGGACCAGGTATCCGGCGCCCTTCATGTCGTCGAAGCCGACGAGGGAGACGTCCTGCGGTACCTTCACGCCCCGCTCGGCGAAGGCGGCCAGCGCTCCCATCGCCATCTGGTCGTTCCCGGCGAAGACCGCGGTGGGCAGGCCGGTGTCGGCGTCGCAGAGCTCGTGGGCCAGGCGGAATCCGCTCTCCGCACTGAAGTCGCCTTCCAGCAGGGCTCCTTCGGCTTCCGCCGCGGCGAGTTCGGCCTCCCAGCCGTCGACACGTGCCCGGGCGTCGAAGGTACGCAGCGCACCGGTCAGATGGGCGATGTCCCGGTGTCCGAGGCCCAGGAGGTGGCGAACCGCGAGACGGGCGCCGAGTTCCTGGTCGACCTCGACGAAGCCCAGATCGGGGTTGGAGGCGCTGCCGGACATCACCACCGTCACCGGCACCCCGGAGGAAAGGCCGGACAACGCCTCCACCACGACGGGCCGGTCCGCCACGACCGCGATCGCCTCCACCGACTGGTCGGTGAGCCGTCGCAGTGTCTCCATGAGGTCGGCGGAGGTGCTCTCGCCCTGTCTGCTGGCCAGGCTCACCCAGTAACCGGCCTGCTTGGCGGCCGTCTCGACGCCCAGGAGGATACGCGGCAGCTCGAACAGTTCCGACCCGACGATCACCACGCCGATCGTCGAGGAACGCCGGCTCTTGAGGGCCCTGGCGACACTGTTGCGGCGGTAGCCCAGCTTCTGGATCGCGGCCTCGACCCGGGTGCGGGTCTCCGGACGGACCGAAGGATGGCCGTTGATGACACGGGAGACGGTGATGTGTGAGACGCCGGCCTCCCGGGCCACGTCCATCATGCCTGGCGGCCGGTCCATGTCACTCGTCCTCTGCCTTCAACCCCAGCAGGCCTCGCGCCCACCGCAGATCCTGTCACAGGCCCGGAGGGCTGCCAGGTCCGCGGCCGCGCGGCCCGATGCGGCAGCGGCATGTCAGGACGCGTACTGCGGTGCCCACTGTGTCGTCGCGATCGTTTCGCGCAGCTGGTCCTCCGTGGCGTCGGGGGCCACGCCGTCCTCGACTGCGGCCAGCGCGACGGCCAGGGCGATCTCGCGGGCCGCCTCCCGCATGCTCGCCAGGGGAGGCAGCAGCGGGGTCGCCCCGTCCACCCCCGCCCGTACCGCGCACTCCCCCACCGCGCGCGCCGCCGCCACCATCATGCGGTCGGTCACGCGGGTGGCCCGGCAGGCGGTGACCGCCAGGCCCACTGCGGGGAAGACGTAGACGTTGTTGGCCTGCGCCACCGGCACCTCGCGCCCGTCCAGCTTCAGCGGCGGGAAGGGCGAGCCGGCCGCGATCAGGGCCCTGCCGTCGGTCCAGCGGGCGAGGTCGGCGGGCTCGGCCTCGGCGTTCGAGGTCGGGTTGGACAGCGGCAGGATCACCGGCCGGTCACAGCCGTCGGCCATCGTCCGCACGATCTGTTCGGTGAACGCGCCGTGCGCCGTGGACAGCCCGATCAGCACCGTCGGCTGCACCTCGGCGACGACCCCCGCCAGGTCGCGCGCACCCCACTGCCGTACCTCCGCGTCATCGCGCGCGTAGATGCGCTGCTCGGCTGTGAGGTCGGTGCGGGAGCGCACCAGCAGGCCGTCGATGTCGACGAACCAGAAGCGGTCGGCCGCCTGCTGTGGGGACAGTCCTTCCTCCACGAGTGCGGTGCGGATCATGTCGGCGACCCCGATCGCCGCCGAGCCGGCGCCCAGGACCACGATGCGGTGGTCGGTCAGGGACGTTGTGGCGACCTTCGTGGCGGTGGACAGCGCGCCCAGCGCCACGGCCGCGGTGCCCTGGATGTCGTCGTTGAAGGTCAGCAGCCGGTCCTGGTAGCGGCCCAGGATCGGACGGGCGTGGGCGGTCGCGAAGTCCTCCCACTGCAGCAGGGTCCCGGGCAGTTCGGCCTCCACGGCCGAGACGAACGCCTCGATCATCTCGTCGTAGGCGTCCCCGGTGACGCGGTGGCGCCGGCGGCCCAGGTAGTGCTCGCCGGCCAGCAGCTGCTCGTTGTCGGTGCCGGCATCCAGGAAGACCGGCAGGGTGCGCGCCGGGTGGATGCCGCCGATGGCGGTGTACAGGCTGAGCTTGCCGATCGGGATGCCCATGCCGCCCACCCCCTGGTCGCCCAGGCCCAGGATGCGCTGACCGTCGGTGACGACGATGACGTCGACCTCCCCACCGGGCCGGTTGCGCAGGATCTCCCGGAAGCGGTGGCGGTCCTCGTACGTCAGGAACAGACCACGCGGCCTGCGGTAGATCTCACTGAAACGCCGGCACGCCTCGCCGACCGTCGGCGTGTAGACGACCGGCAGCATCTCCTCCAGATGCCGCGTGAGCAGGCTGTAGAACAGCACCTCGTTGGTGTCCTGCAACTGCCGAAGGTAGATGTGCCGGTTGAGCGGCTTGTCGTAGCCGAGGAAAGCCTCGTACGCCCGGTCCGCCTGCTCATCGAGGGTCTCCAGCGCCGGTGGCAGCAGCCCGTCCAGGCCGAGTTCGGCACGCTCCTCGGGGCTGAAGGCGGTGCCCTTGTTCCGCAGTGGATCGGCGAGCAGGGCCGCTCCATGGGCACGGGCCAGGCTGTGCGCTGTCATGACGTTCCTCAGATCGACGGGCTTCAGGGGCGGGGAGGTTACGGAGGTTGGCGCGCGCCAGATCCAGCATCTTGCCGACGCCTCCGTTCCCATCAGGGTCCCGCCTTCCCCGTCCCCGGACATCGAAATCACCTGTGGGTCGGCCGAGCCGGCACATATCGTCGGCGTATCCAAAACCGCATACGGGTCGGCAACACCCCGCTGCCTTGACTGGAGACATGTCCTACAGCGAAACAGGCACAGGAACCGAGATCGCCCGGTGAGGCTGACCGTCGGGCCGATCAGCGCAGCCGAACATCTGGCGTTCGTGCGGACACAGCGGTCGGTCAGCTTCCTGCAGACCCCGGCATGGGGCCGGGTGAAGACCGAGTGGCGCAGTGAGTCCCTCGGCTGGTTCGACGGCGTGCGGCTGGTCGGTGCCGGGCTCGTCCTGCACCGACCGGTGCCGCGGCTGGAGCGCTTCACGCTGGCCTATCTGCCCGAGGGGCCGGTCATCGACTGGAGTGGTGAGATCGACGCGTGGCTCGACCCACTGGCGTCCTATCTCAAGGCACACGGCGCGTTCGCCATCCGGCTCGGCCCGCCGGTGCGCACGAACACCTGGAGCGCCGACCAGGTCAAGGAGGGCATCGCCGACCCGGGCATCAAGCGGCTCACCGAGTTGTCCGCCCAGTGGACCGACCCCGTCGGTGCCCGCGTGACCAGCCGGCTGACGGACGCCGGCTGGCTTCCGCAGAGCCCCGAGGACGGCTTCGGAGTCGGGCATCCGCAGTTCAGGTACGAGATCCCGCTGGCCGGCAGAACTGAGGACGAGGTGCTCAGGGGCATGAACCAGCTCTGGCGCCGCAACATCAAGAAGGCGGCCAAGGAAGGAGTCGAGGTCACGGTCGCAGCGGACGTGAAGGCGTTCCATGATCTCTACGTCCACACCGCCCAGCGGGACCGCTTCACACCCCGGCCGCTGCGCTACTTCGAAACGATGTTCGCGGTGCTGAGCGCGGAGGATCCCGAGCGGATCAGGCTCTACCTCGCCCGTCACCAAGGCGACCTGGTCGCCGCGACCGTCCTGGTCCGCGTCGGCGGGCATGCGTGGTACTCCTACGGCGCCTCCTCCACCGAGAAGCGCGAGGTGCGCGGCTCCAACGCCTGCCAGTGGGCGATGATCCGCGACTCGCTGGCGGCCGGCTGTGACGTCTATGACCTGCGCGGCATCACCCCCACCCTGGACGCCGACGACCCGCATGTCGGACTGATCCAGTTCAAGGTGGGCACCGGCGGTCGGGCGGTGAGGTACGTCGGTGAGTGGGACCTGCCACTGCGGCCGCTGGTCCACCGGGCCTTCGACCTCTACATGAAGCGGCGCGGGCGATGAGTCCGGATCCGGTAGCGGTCACTGGGGGCGCGGCTACGAGCTCGGCTCGGTGTCGGCGTACGAGTGACCTGGGCGAGCACGGGCCCCGGGGCCGGCTCGGCCTTGGGTCGGCACGCCGAACGCCCGACGGCCCGACGCCCGGCACGCTCGCGGTCGGCGATCGGCCTGATCAGCGCGCACAGGGCGAGCGAGGCGGTGGCGCGGCCCAGCGGGATGCCCTGCCCCTGGAGCGCAGGGCCGGTGACGGCGTGTGCGCCGAGGCTCGCCGGTAGCACGTGGTTGGCCGCGCCGGCGGCGAACGGCGGCCACGACCGGCGGTCGCGCGGCAGGTGCTCCACGCCGTCTCCCGCCACTACGCGAGCGCGGCGGCGACCTCGTCGAGGCGCGCTCCGCGGGAGGCCTTGACGAGGACCACATCGCCGGCGGCGATGTGACCGCGCAGCCAGTCGACCGCCGCGGCGTTGTCGGCCAGCACCACCGCCCGCTCCCCCGCGCCGTCGGCGATCGACCGGGCGGACTCGCCGACCACGACGACCACTTCGGCCCGGGAGGCGGCGTACTCCCCGACGGCGCGGTGCTGGGCCGCACTGTCGTCGCCGAGTTCGAGCATCTCGCCGAGAACGGCGATGCGGCGCCCGCCCTCGATCGCCGCCAGCGCGTCCAGTGCTGCGCGGGTCGAGTCGGGGTTGGCGTTGTAGGAGTCGTTGAGCAGGCTTGCGCCACCGGCGAGGTCGCGCAGTTCCAGGCGCCACGGTGACAGCGAGGCGGTCGCCAGTGCCGCCGTGGCCACGTCGAGGGGTACGCCGGCCGCCAGCCCCGCGGCCGCGGCAGCCGACGCGTTGAGCGCCTGGTGGGTGCCCACGAGTGGCAGCGCGACGGGTGCCGAGGCGTCGGCGGTCCGCAGCGTGAAGGACGGCCGGCCGAGCCGGTCCAGCGTCAGGTCGGTCACGCGCAGGTCGGCGTGCTCCGCCCGGCCGAAGGTGACTACCGGGCCGTCCGTGAGCGAGCGCATCGCCGCCACCCGGGGGTCGTCTGCGTTGAGGACGGCGGTGCCGCCCGGTGCCAGCCCCTGGATCAGCTCGCCCTTGGTCCGGGCGATGGCCGCGCGGGACCCGAACTCGCCGAGGTGGGCCTGGCCGACGTTGAGAACGACGGCGATGTCGGGTGCGACCAGGCCCGTGAGCGCGGCGATGTCTCCGATGTGGCGGGCTCCCATCTCGAGGACGAGGAACCTGGTGGCCGCGTCGGCGCGCAGCATGGTGAGCGGCACGCCGAGCTCGTTGTTGAGCGAGCCGATCGTGGCGGTCGTCGGCGAGGTGCTCGAAAGCAGGGCCGCCAGCAGGTCCTTGGTGCCGGTCTTGCCCTGGGAGCCGGTCAGTCCGACAACGGTCAGCCCGTCGCGCAGCCGGGCCACGACGTGGGCGGCGAGTGCCTGCAGCGCGGCTCGGGCGTCGTCGACGACGACGGTGGGCAGCGACGTGGGCCGGGAGCCGAGCACGGCCACCGCGCCTGTCCGGCCGGCTTGGCCGACGTAGTCGTGACCGTCGGCATGTTCGCCGGCGAAGGCGACGAAGAGGCCGCCCGGCTCGGCCTGTCTGCCATCGAGCACGGCCGGCGCGGTCACCGTCACGGAGCCGTCGCCCTCGACCCTGCCGCCGACGACCGCGGCTATCTCGCTGACGCCGAGCGGGATCACGGCAGGGCGCCGCGGGGGCTGACGGAGGCTGGTTCGCTATAGGTCATGCCTCCAGTCAAGGTGGCGCGGTGTTGCCGGCGCGTATGTGGTTTTCGATACGGCGACGATACGTTACCTGTGAGTATTGGTCCGGTCCCATCGGGGACATATCTTCGGCATATCAAGAACCGCATACGCGCCGGCAACACCCCACTGCCTTGACTTGAGGCATGACCTACAGCGAACCGGCAACGGGGATCACCATCTATGGATGCGGCCAGGACGAGGCTCTTTTGTTCCGCGAGATGGCGCCCCGTTTCGGTGTCGTACCGATCATCACGGAGGACGCGATATCCGAAGCCAATGTTTCACTGGCCTTCGGAAACCAGTGCATCAGCGTAGGCCATAAAACCCGGATCACCCCTCCCACTCTTCTTGCACTCGGGCAAGCCGGCGTGACGTACATCTCCACACGGAGTATCGGCTGCAACCACATCGACGTGCACTACGCGGCCAGCATCGGCATTTCAGTCGAAAACGTCACCTATTCGCCCGACAGCGTCGCTGACTACACGCTCATGCTGATGCTGATGGCGATACGGAACGCGAAATCAACTGTCCTCCGCGCGAACGAGCACGATTACCGGTTGAACGATGTGCGCGGAAAGGAACTGCGCGACCTCACCGTCGGGGTTGTCGGAACAGGACGCATCGGCACAGCAGTCGTGGACAGGCTGCGGGGTTTCGGCTGTCGAACACTGGCGCACGACAGACGCCCGAAGACTGCTGCCGACCATGTTCCTCTCGATGAGTTGCTGCAGCTGAGTGACATCGTCACGCTCCATGCTCCGCTCACCCCGGACACGTACCACCTCCTCGATCAACAGCGTATAGAGCGGCTGAAGCACGGGGCGTTCGTCATCAATACCGGACGCGGCCCACTGCTCGACACCGAGGCCCTGGTACTCGCACTGGAAAGCGGCCGGTTGGGCGGTGCGGCGTTGGATGTCATCGAAGGAGAGGAAGGCATATTCTACGCCGACTGCAGAAACAAGCCCCTCGAAAGCAAGCTGCTGCTGCGTCTGCAAAACCTTCCGAATGTACTCATCAGTCCGCACACCGCCTACTACACGGATCACGCCCTGCGTGACACGGTCGAAACCTCGATCACCAACTGCCTGAAATTCGAGAACAGGAGTCAGCATGGCTAAGTTGAAGGTCGGAATCATATTCGGGGGTCGCTCCGAAGAGCACAGTGTCTCCGTCAAGTCGGCGCAGGAGGTCGCACGGAACCTCGATCCCGAGAAGTATGAACCGTTCTATGTCGGGATCACGAAGAGCGGCGCTTGGCAGCTCTGTTACGGCCCTGACCCGCAGTGGGAGAACGGCGGGTGCCGTTCCGTCGCCCTGTCACCGGACAGAAGCGTGCACGGACTGCTCATTCTGGAGCAGGGGCGATACGAAACGATCCGCTTGGACGTCGTGTTTCCCGTGCTGCACGGCAGGCTCGGTGAGGACGGTGCGATACAGGGCCTGCTGGAAATCTCCGGCATCCCCTACGTGGGCTGCGATGTCCGAAGCTCCGCCCTGTGCATGGACAAATCCCTTGCCTACCTCGTCGCCAGAAACGCGGGTATCGCCACGCCGAAATTCTGGACCGTCACGGCGGACGAGAGCGTTGACCCCGACCAGCTTGTCTATCCTGTTTTCGTGAAGCCGGCCCGTTCAGGGTCGTCCTTCGGCGTCAGCAAGGTATCCCGAAAAGAGGAGCTGCTGAGCGCTGTCGAAAGCGCAGGACGGTACGATTCGAAGGTCCTGATCGAAGAGGCTGTCGTCGGCAGCGAGATCGGATGCGCCGTCCTGGGGGACGATCTGGATCTGGTCGTGGGCGAGGTGGACCGGATCGCTCTCTCGCACGGCTTCTTCAGAATCCATCAGGAGTCAGAGCCTGAAAGCGGCTCCGAAAACTCGACACCGATCGTTCCCGCCGATATTCCGGCAGAGTCGCGATCACTTGTTCAGGAGAGCGCAAAAGCCGTGTACCGCGCCTTGGGGTGCAGGGGGCTCTCTCGGGTGGACATGTTCCTCAAGGAGGATGGCGAAGTGATCCTCAACGAGGTCAACACCCTGCCCGGTATGACCTCGTACAGCCGTTATCCCAGAATGATGGCCGCCGCGGGGTTGCCGCTCGCCGAAGTGATCGACCGGGTGGTGTCGCTGGCATTGGCGGGGAAAAGCGGATGAAGGATGATTTCGTCTTCGTCGACGAATTCGTACCCGGAATACGCTGGGATGCGAAGTACGCCACCTGGGACAACTTCACCGGCAAACCGGTGGACGGCTACCTGGCAAATCGAATAGTCGGCACGAGGACCATGTGTGCGACCCTGGAAAGGGCGCAGGAAAAGGCCGAGTCCCTCGGTTTCGGTCTGCTCCTGTGGGACGGTTACCGCCCGCAACGCGCCGTGGACTGCTTTCTGCGCTGGTCACAGCAGCCGGAGGACGGCCGGACAAAGCCACGGCACTATCCGAACATCGACAGAGCCGAGATGTTCGACATGGGGTACGTGGCCGTCAAATCCGGCCACAGCCGGGGAAGTACCGTTGACTTGACGCTGTATCACCTGGCGACCGGCGAACTCGTCCCCATGGGCGGTGGCCATGATCTGATGGATTCCATCTCGCATCATGGGGCAAGAGGGATCACGCCGGACGAAGCGACAAACCGTCACCGGCTGCGCTCCCTCATGGACGCCTGCGGTTTCAGCTCGTACGCCTGCGAGTGGTGGCACTACACACTGAAGGACGAGCCCTATCCGGACACCTATTTCGACTTTCCCGTCGGATAGCGGCTCAGGCGTCCCGCGCCGCGTGAACGCGTTGCCCGTCGACGAAGGTCTCCAGGACTCGGGTGGCGGCGATCTCCTCGGGCGGCCCCGCGAACGGATCGCGGTCGAGGACGACGAGATCGGCCGACTTGCCCACGGTGATGCTGCCGGCGATGTCGTCGAGGTGGTTCACATGGGCGCTGCCCGCCGTGTACGCGGCGAGGGCGGTGCCCAGATCGAGGCGCTGCTCCGGAAGGAACTGCGGGGTGCCCTCGGGGGCGCCGGGGGCGATCCGGTTGACGGCGACATGAATGGCCTGGAGGGGGTCGGGGCTGCTGACCGGCCAGTCGCTGCCCGCGGCCAGGGTCGCGCCTGCGCGTAGCAGATCACCGAACGGATACTGCCGTGTGCCGCGTTCCGCGCCGAGGAAGGGCAGGGTCAGTTCGTCCATCTGCGGTTCGTGGGCGGCCCACAGCATCTGGAGGTTGGCGCTCGCGCCCAGGGCGCGGAACCGGGGGATGTCGTGCGGGTGCACGACCTGCAGATGTGCGAGGTGGTGCCGTGTGTCGCGCCACCCGTTGGCCGCGCGGGCGGACTCCACGGCATCGAGGGCCTCACGCACCGCGCGGTCGCCGAGGGCGTGGAAGTGGACCTGGAAGCCGGACGCGTCGAGTTCGGTGACGTACTTCCTCAGCTCGCCCGGCTCGACGAAGCTGATGCCGCTGTTGTCCGAGGAGCAGCCGCAGCCGGTCAGATACGGGTCGAGCATCGCGGCGGTGTGGTTCTCCGCGATGCCGTCCTGCATGACCTTCACCGTGGTGGCACGGAACCGGCCGCGGTTCAACTCCTCGCGTCGGGCGACGAGTTCGGGAATCTGCTCGGCCCCCCGCTCACGGTCCCACCACAGGGCGCCGACCACGCGGGCGGTGAGCAGGCCCCGGTCGAGGGCCGCGTGATAGGTGGGCGCCGGGTCGGTCATGTTGGCGTACGCGCCGACGATGGCGTCCTGCCAGGCGGTGACGCCGTACGAGTGCAGCACGGCCTGGGCCCGCAGCAGGGCCGCGAGTTGCTGCTGCGGCGTCGGATCCGGAACCAGCCTTCCCACGAGGTGGACCGCGCCCTCCTGGAGCATGCCGGTGGGGTTGCCGTCGGCGTCGCGTTCGATCCGGCCGTCGACCGGGTCCGGGGTACGGGAGTCGATGCCCGCGCGCTCCAGCGCCCTGCTGTTGACCCAGGCGCCGTGGTGGTCGCGGTTGGGCAGGAAGACCGGTCGGTCCGGCACGATCGCGTCGAGGGCCACAGCGGTGGGAGCACCGCCCGGGAACGCCTCCAGGGACCAGCCGCCGCCGGTGATCCACTCGGCGTCCGGGTGCTGGTCGGCGTACGCCTTGATCCTGCGCAGGTACTCGGCCGGGTCGACGGTGTCGGCGAGATGGCACAGGCCGAGTTCGAGACCCGCGCCCTGCGGGTGGACGTGGGCGTCCTGGAAGCCGGGGAGCAGCAACTTCCCGGCCAGGTCGACGACTTCGGTGCGCGGGCCGATCAGCTCGCGCACCTCGTCGTGGCCGACGGCGGCGATCCGCCCGTCGCGCACGGCCACGGCGGTGGCGCGGCTGCGGGCGGGATCGACGGTGTGCACGGGACCGCCGGTGAGAACGAGGTCCGCAGTGTGTGACATGTGAGTGAGCTCCAGAGAAGGTCAGACCGCCGTACGGTCCATCGGCAGGGTCAGGGACTCGGCGTCGGTGCCGCGTCCCGTGCTGAAGTACGGCGAGTGCCTCACGTACTTGGCCACGGCTGCCATGCCGAGCCCGGCGAGGACGATCACGGCGGGCAGCGAGAACATGAACCAGCCGTTGTCCGGGCTGAGTTCGAAGTGGTCGCTCATGGTCAGGTACGAGTATCCGAGGTAGCCGCCGAGGCCGAGCAGGATCAGTCCGGACACGGCGGGCACGCCGATGGCGAGCAGCGCCTCCCGTGCTCCTTCGTGCCGCGCGGAGCGGAAGCGCACGGCGCAGGCCAGCGCGGTGAGGCCGTAGTAGAGGGCGACGATCAGACCGATGGCGTTGACGGCGGCCAGCAGCATGTCGCTCAGCTTGGGGATCGCGACGGCGAGCAGGGCGATCACTCCGGCGATGGACATCACGAGGACGGTGCCGGCGGCGGGGGTGCCGTGGCGCGGGTGGATCCGGGTCCACACCGGTCCCATCGTGCGGTCACGGCTCATGGCGAACAGGCCGCGTGCCGTGGGGATCAGGGTGGCCTGCACGGAGGCGACGGCGGAGAACATCAGTGCGACCAGGGGCAGGGTGGCCCAGGGTTCGGCGGCCAGTTTCTCGCCGAGGTACGGGAGGGCCTGGGGGCCGTTCCTGACGAGTTCGGCCAGGCTCATCTCCCGCTGGAAGGCGACCGAGGCGAAGAGGAACAGACCGAGCATGGCGAAGAGGGCGATGAGGCCGCCGCGGGCCGCGTCGCCCGGGCTCTTCGTCTCCTCGTTGACGCTGAAGGCCGCGTCCCAGCCCCAGAAGAAGAAGACCGCGAGCACCATGCCCTGGGCGAAGGTGGTGCCGCTGGAGATCTCGAAGGGGTTGAACCAGGACAGCGAGACGGCGTGGTCCCCGGTGACCAGGGCCCAGCCGCAGAAGGCCAGCAGCACGGCGTACTCGAAGATCAGCAGGGCGAACTGGAAGCGGGTGGCCGATCGCACGCCGGTGACGGCCAGGGCGGTGAGGCCGAGGAGGATCACCAGCCCGACGGCCGTGGTGACACCGGTGGACGTCGGGTCGAGGGCGATGCCACCGAGGCTGTGCAGTCCGGCCTTGTTGGCGAAGGCCAGGACGACCGAGCCCATGATCGCGCTGGTGTAGGCGCAGAAGATGACCGAGCCGACCAGGGTGACCCAGCCGGTCAGGAAGCCGGGCCAGGGGCCGAGAGCCCTGCCGACCCAGACGTAGCCGTTGCCGCAGTTCGGCTCCGAGCGGTTCAGGCGGGCGTAGGCGGTGGCGATGCCGAGCACCGGCAGGAAGGCCAGCAGCAGCAGCGCCGGGGCCTGGAGGCCCACGATGGTCGCGATCGTGCCCATGCCGATGGCGATGCTGGTGGTGGCCGCGGTGCTGGACGCGGCGATGGCCACGCCGTCGACTACGCCGAGGGAACGGCGCAGGGCCGAGCCCGGCGCGGAGGGCGGAGGCGGGGGCGGGGGTGCTGACGACATGAAGGGCTCCTCGGGGACGGGAGACGGGGAAGAGCCGCGCGGTGAGGAGATGGAACAGCCGACGTCCACATTGGGTCAACCCTGTTGACGTAAGGCGGGCGGGGGTCGTTCACTGAGTGCGCCCGGACGAGAGGAACGTGCCCATGTCCAGCCGTGTCCCGCAGGAGCGCCGACGCCGGCGGCCCACCCGCTCCGGAGTCCTGCTGTCCGAGGACCTCATCGTGCAGACGGCCCTGCGGCTGATCGGCGAGCACGGTCCGGAAGCGCTGAGCGTGCGTCGGCTCGGCGCGGCGCTGGGCTGCGACCCGACCGCCCTCTACCGCTATTTCCACGACACCGACGACCTGGTGCTCGCCATCGCGGACCGGATCATCAGTGACGCGATGGCGGGGTTCGTCCCTGGGGAGGACTGGGTGGCCTCGCTGCGCGAGATGGCCCTGCGGGTCCGTGCCGGCTACCTCGCCCATCCGCGGGCGGCCGCCATGGCCGCGCACCGGGTGACCCGGCGCAGGAGCGAGATCCAGGCGGTGGACACGGGGATCGGCCTGCTGCTCTCCGCGGGCTTCGAGCCGGCCGCCGCCGCGCGCCTGTACCTGGCCTTCATCGACACCGTGCTCAGCCACGCGGCCACCGACGCGGCGTTCCGGGCACTCCCCCGGCAGCAGCGCGAGGCCGACCAGCGGGCGTGGCGGGACGTCTACCAGGACCTGGACCCGGTGGCGTACCCGGCGCTCACCACGGTACGGCGCGAGTTGCCGGGCATGGCGGACAGCTCGTTCGAGGAGGCGGTGGACCTGCTGCTGGAGGCGTTGGCGGCGCGCGCACCGGCGCGCCGAACGTCCACAGAGGGTTCGTCACCCGGATGAGTTTTCCGTACGTTCCGTGGGGTGGCGGTTGGCGGGAGGGGCCGGACGGTAACAACGCCAAGATCGCACACCAGTCCACAAGGGGACGCCATGAGACACAGACATTAGGTGCCCGCGCCACGGTCGCGGCGCTCGCACACGCCTACGACCTCCGTACCAAGACGCTGTCGGCCTTCGGCCCCGGACCCGGCCGGACCTATGTCAACGGCGTGGCCGGAAAGTTCGCCGCCGGCGACACCAATCCCGGCGCCTTCGGCTACGTCTACCGGGTCGACACCGGCGAGTTCACGCTCCTGCCCGCCGTCGGCGGCGTCCACTCCACGGCATCCGACGTCGACGGGCACGGGGCCGCGGTCGGCAACAGCGCGACGGCCTCGGCCGAACCCCCCACTCCCGACGGCGTCCACCACGCCACCCTCTGGACCGTCCGGCGCGGCTGACGCGACCACGACGGCGTACGGACACCGCGTCAGCTGGTGTCTCCCGGTCCGCCCTCGTGCTCCGCGCGCACCCGCTCGTCGGTTCCGAGAGCGGGTGCGCCCTGCCACAAGAGGCCGCCCAGGCAGTGCCATGGCCGCAGTCCGCCGGAACGCAGCGCCGGGAACAGTGCGGCGAACGCCGGCCGCAGTCCGGCCAGGAAGAACGCGGCCAGCGGCCAGGCCCTGTTGGGCGCACGCGCTCGGGACCCGACAGATGCCGCTCAGCCGAGGAACAAGGGGCACGAATACGACGTATGACCCTCCTGCCCACCTCACCTCTCGGACATCTACGCAGGAGCATCACACAGGCTGCACATCGCCTTTCGAAAGGCTCGCTACTTTTGCCTCGGCTCGATCCTCCGTGCGAACGAGACCGGCCACGGCCACTGGGCCGATGGTGCAGTCGACTCAGGAAGACCAGATGGACTACTGCTCCTCGTGCCGTCGGCATCTCAACGGGGCCCTGGCGTGTCCCGGATGCGGCGCCTACGCCCCGGACATCGCTCCCCCCGCCCACATCTACGCGACGACGGGCGTGGCGGCAGCGGCATGGGACGAAGCACCCACGTGGCACGACACGGGACTCCACGAGGAGCCGGTGGCCGGATCCGACCCGGCCGAAGTGCCGTCCGACGACGTGACGGACGCGCCGGTGGCGGCGGAGGGCCGGGCGGCGCGCCGACGTCAGCGGGACCGCTGGCGGAAGAACCAGCGCAAGGCGGTGGTCGCGACCGCCGTCGCCCTCGTCGGTGGTGGCCTGACCGTCTCCGCGATGAGCCAGCAGTCCAACGTCCGGACGCAGGCGGCCACTTCGCCGGACAACCGGTCCATGGGCGTGGCGGAGTTGCCGACCTCGGACGACGCACTCCCGGGATCGACGCCCGCCAAGGCACAGCAGGCGTCCTCGAACACGCCCTCCAAGTCGGTCACCTCGCACCGGCGGACGGGCGACGCGGCGTCCACGACGACCCGGTCGTCGGTCCGCACGGACTCCGCCACCTCCTCCACGCCCACGGCGACGACCGCCTCGCAGTCGCATGCGCATACCACGGTCTCCACGTCGGTCGCGGCGGGCGTCGACACCGGCGGCACGACGGGCTCGACCGGCACCACCGGCACCACCGGCACGACGACGGAGCAGACCCCTTCGTCCACGGCCACGGACACCACGACGACCACGAACACGGGCACGAGCAGCAACAACTCGCAGACTTCACAGACGACTTCCTCGTCCTCCGCGACCGATCCGTCGGGGCTGTGCGTGCTCAACCTGCTCTGCATCAACTGAGCACCGGACCGGTATGAGGGGGAGCTGACGCCGTCGGCCCCCAGCGCAGCGGAAGCGCGGCAAGGTGGTCGTCGAGAAGGCCGGAGATGATCCGGTGGTCCCGCGCGGAGGGATGCCAGTCGCAGCCCAGGTGGTCCAGGCCGGGGTCGTCGTAGTACCAGTGGCCGACCCGTTCGTCGCCCTGCGCTGTGCGCGTGCGGACGATGCGCTGGGTGGTCTCGGCGAACGGGCTGGAGCCCAGGTTGGTGGCGCTGACGACGAGGAACGTCCTGGGGCCGTAGCGGGCACGCAGTTTGTCGAGAAAGCCGTGGTAGGCGGACTCGTAGGCGGCGACCAGTTCGGCCTCCGTGCTCCAACGCTCCCCCGGGTTGAG
Source organism: Streptomyces canus (assembly GCF_030816965.1). Classification (NCBI taxonomy): domain Bacteria; kingdom Bacillati; phylum Actinomycetota; class Actinomycetes; order Kitasatosporales; family Streptomycetaceae; genus Streptomyces; species Streptomyces canus. Next base: position 9,363,547 of record NZ_JAUSYQ010000002.1, on the reverse strand, counting down.
GGGTGTCGAGAAGTCGTTGAGCCCCAGTCCGATGACGACGGCCTGCGGCCTCCAGTCGGCCGGCTTCTGCCAGACGTCGCCCTCCACGCTCAGCAGGGCACGGTCGTAGTAGGTGCGGAAGTCGGTGCCGGGGCTGCTGCCGTTGTAGTTGCGGACCATGCCACGGCCGGAAAAGGCGTTGATCTGGTAGTCGGCGCCGAGGCGTCGGGCGGTGAGGGCGCCGAAGGAGAGGTCGGAGTTGGTGTTCCGGTCGACTCCCCCGTTGTTCGAACAGTCACGCGTGCCGGAGACGTTGCCGTAGCCCGCGGTGTTGGAGTCGCCGATGAACTCGATCTGCCTGCGCCGGGCGGACGGCCTGGCGAGGATCGCACCGCCCGGAGCGGCGACGAAGCCGCCGAACCGGCCCTCGGCCCAAGGGCATTCCGTCCGCTTGACGAGCCGCACGCGATGCTCGGTGTCGGTGAGCCCCTTGACCCAGGCGGTGGTTCGGCCCGGGGTCACGAGGGTGGCCGTGGTCCTGCCGTCTATCTGGACGTCGTAGTCGTTGACGGAGTCGTCGAGGACAACGCCGACGCCGGTACCGCGGAAGCGGCCCTCGAAGTAGATGCCGGGCCAGCTGTACCGCACGAACCCGTCGGCGGCCGCTTCGACCCGGCCCACCGTGTGGAAGCGGGCCGGGGCGGCGCTGGACGCCCGCGAGGGAGCGGTGACGGCGGCGACCAGGCCGGCGGCGGTGGCGGTCACCAGTGTTCTACGGGATAAGTGACGGGGCGCAGGGGGCTGCATGTGGCCATCCTTCTCAGGCGGGGACGGTCGAAGCGGGATGCGGTGCCTGGCCCTGGGAACTTTCCGCACGGCACGGGAGCGCTCCCACATCCCTGGCGTTCTTCAAAGTGACCGCCTCAGGCGTGCCGGTCAACCCCTCCCGACAGCATCTTCACGCGAGCCTGCGAGGGCGAGGGAATGAGTCCGGATCTTCCGGGTAGCAGAGTCGATGCTTGCCCGGGGGAAGGGCCGTCACACCTGGGGAGGTCAAGGCGGCTCTTCCCCCACTCATGTGCCGAGTCATGCTGGAGGGTCTCGGTGGGGCGTGGCGGTGTCATACGCCGAACAGACTTCTCGCGTTGTCGTGGCACACGGCCCGCAGCCACTCCGGTCCCAGGTCCAGCCGTTCCAGGGCGTGGAGTTGGTGCAGGTAGGAGTAGGGGATGCTGGGGAAGTCGGAGCCGAGCAGGATGCGGTCGCCGAGTGCGGCGAGCCGGGGCAGCGCCCGGCGCGGGAACGGCATGAACCCCTCGGTGAAGTCGGTGAACGCCATCGTCGTGTCCAGCCGCACCTGGTCGTACCGCTCGGCGAGATCGAGGAACTCCTCGTACTCGGGCATGCCCATGTGCGCGACGATCAACCGCAGCCTCGGGTGCCGTGCCAGCACCCGCGCGATCGGCTCGGGGCTGGTGTGCTTGCCGGGTGCGGGCCCGGAGCCGCAGTGGATCACCACGGGGACGCCTGCCTCCGCCAGCAGTCCCCAGGCCGGTTGGAGGCGTTCGTCGGCCGGGTCGTACCCGCCCACCTGGACGTGCGCCTTGAACACCCGCGCCCCTGCTTCGATGGCCTCGCGGACATAGGTCTCGACGTCCGGCTCGGGGTGGAGGGTGGCGGTGTGCAGACAGTCGGGGGTGCGGTGGGCGAAGTCGGCCGCCCATCCGTTCAGCCATCTGGCCATGCCGGGCTTGTGGGGGTAGAGCATCGCGGTGAAGGCCCTGACCCCGAACTCCCGCAGCAGGGCCGTTCGCTCCGCCTCCGCCTTCCGGTAGGTGATCGGCCATCCCAGCCCACCGATCAGCGGCCCGTTGGTGTCGAAGTAGTCCCAGACCTTGTGCAGGACCCGCTCGGGCATGAAGTGGGTGTGGACGTCGATCAGGCCCGGCAGGCCGAGCCCGCCCCAGAAACGGCGGATCTCGCCGGCCTCCTCGTTCGACGCCACGTCGCGGTCGTTCATGCCGCCCACGATCGTCCCGGGTGAAGGGCGGAGCGACCCTTTCCGCGCGGGGCGCGGTGAGGGATGGGTCACACCGGCAGGTTTCCGAAAGTCTTTCGCCGGGCCTGCCTACCGCACGATGCTCCCGGCCCGCGCTCGTGGCAGGTCGTCACGAGCGCGGGACGGGGATCGATTCTCGGGTCAGGCGCCCAGCGCCGCCAGCACCACGGACCTTGCCTCCTCCTGGACCCGGCGCAGATGGTCCGGGCCGAGGAACGACTCCCCGTAGATCTTGTAGACGTCCTCGGTGCCCGAAGGACGGGCCGCGAACCAGGCGTTGGCGGTGGCCACCTTGATACCGCCGAGCGCGGCGCCGTTGCCGGGCGCCTCGGTGAGGACCTGGGTGACCGGCTCTCCGGCGAGGGTGTCGGCGGTGACCTGGCGCGGGGACAGCTTGGCGAGCAGGGCCTTCTCCTCACGGGAGGCCGGGGCGTCGACGCGCGCGTAGGCGGGGGCACCGAAGCGCTGGGTGAGCTCGGCGTAGTGCTGCGAGGGACTCTTGCCGGTGACCGCCGTGATCTCGGAGGCGAGCAGGGCCAGGATGATGCCGTCCTTGTCGGTGGTCCACACCGAGCCGTCGCGGCGCAGGAAGGACGCGCCGGCCGACTCCTCGCCGCCGAAACCGATCGTCCCGTCGGACAGGCCGTCCACGAACCACTTGAAGCCGACGGGTACTTCGACCAGTGTCCGGCCGAGATCCGCAGCGACCCGGTCGATCATGCTCGACGACACCAGGGTCTTGCCGATCCCGGCTTCCGCGGGCCATTGGTCCCGGTGCGAGAACAGGTACGAGATCGCCACGGCCAGATAGTGGTTGGGGTTCATCAGGCCGGCGTCCGGCGTGACGATGCCATGCCGGTCGGAGTCGGCGTCGTTGCCGGTGGCGATGTCGAACCGGTCGCGCTGCTCGATGAGCGAGGCCATGGCGTACGGCGACGAGCAGTCCATGCGGATCTTGCCGTCCCAGTCGAGCGTCATGAAGCGCCAGGTGGGATCGGTGAGCGGATTGACCACCGTCAGGTCGAGCCTGTGCTGTTCGGCGATCCGGCCCCAGTAGGCGACGGAGGCCCCGCCGAGCGGATCGGCGCCGATGCGCACGCCGGCGGACCGGATCGCCTCCAGGTCCAGCACGTTCGGCAGGTCGGCGACATAGGCCCCGAGGAAGTCGTGGCGGCCGGTGCCGGGCGCGGCCAGGGCACGGGCGTAGGGGATGCGCCGTACGTCCTTCAGGCCGCCGGTGATGATCTCGTTGGCGCGGTCCTGGATCCAGGAGGTCGCCTCGGATCCGGCGGGGCCGCCGCTCGGCGGGTTGTACTTGAAGCCGCCGTCGGCGGGCGGATTGTGCGAGGGGGTGACGACGACTCCGTCGGCGAGCGCCGAGGCCCGGTGCCGGTTGTGGGTGAGGATGGCGTGCGAGACGGCCGGGGTGGGCGTGTATCCGTCGGCCTGGTCGATGAGGACGGTCACGTCGTTGGCCGCGAACACCTCCAGCGCCGTGGCCCGGGCGGGCTCGGACAGGGCGTGGGTGTCGGCGCCGAGGAAGAGAGGGCCGTCGGTGCCCTGGGCGGCGCGGTACTCGCAGATGGCCTGGCTGGTGGCCGCGATGTGGTCCTCGTTGAACGCCGCCGCGAGGGACGAACCGCGGTGTCCCGAGGTGCCGAAGGCCACCCGCTGTCCCGGTTCGGCCGGGTCGGGGTGCAGCGTGTAGTACGCCGTGACCAGACGGGCCACATCGATGAGGTCCTCTGGCCCGGCGACCTGCCCCGCTCGCGCGTTCTGCATTTCCCGGCTCCTCCGCAAGGGTCGACCGTTGGGTACGCCCCTCATTCTCCCCCGCCGGGCCCGCGGGGACGCGCACGGGGGCCACGGTTCTGTCCTCACCCGGCCTGCGGGGGGGGGACCGAGCGGCATGCCGGCGAGCGAGGTCGCCGGGCCGGCTTATGCCACTGCAAACCACCGGCCCACCGGCCCGCCGGACCCCTGGCCCCTGGCCCCTGGCCCCTGGCACCATCCGCATACGTGGCCGGCGCGGGACAACCCGCCTGCGATCAGCATCGGCCACCGCTCGCCCGGCTCGGGGCCGCGCCGCCGCAGTGCTACGACCCGCCTGGGCCACCCCTGGCCCGGATACGAGGGCCCAGGCGCCGAACACATGGAGCACGGGACCACTCCACCGCGTCGGCGATGCCGACCGCGACGGCGGCGAGCAGGCTCAGCCTCGATCGGCTCGTCGCCCCTCCAGTCGGCGGACATCAAGGAGTTCGCTCTCCACGACGACGGCGCGCCTGCCGTCGTGTGTCCTCCGGTGATGGAGCCGGACGGGTGGGCGGGGTCGCTCGTCGGGGCTCAGACGGGGCTCAGCGGCCGGGGGCGCGCTCGGTGACCTCCTGCAGGAACCACTCGTTGCCGTCGAGGTCCTTGAAGGCGGCGAACGTGCCGTAGCTGGCCCGCTCGGGGTGCAGTCCGAGCACCCGGTGGGAGTCACCGGCGTGATGGAAGGCGCCGGTCTCGTCGCGGAACGGTCCGGAGACCTCCACACCGCAGGAGGTCAACTCCTCCTTGGCCTTGAGGATGTCGGTGACAGTCAGCTGGAGACCGTGCAGCGTGCCGGCCTCCTGCCGGGTCAGGCCGTTCCCGAAGATGATCGAGCACTCGGAGCCGGGCGGAGTCACCTGCACGATCCGGTAGCCGTCGTTGACGGGGAAGTCGGCGTCGAGGCGCCAGCCGAGCTGCTCCACGTAGAAGCCCTTGGCGCGGTCGACATCGGAGACGGGCAGGATGACGACTTCGAGCTTCAGGTCCATGGCTGTGTTCTCGCTTTCGTTGGTCAGGTTGGCGTTGGCGGGGTTGGCCCGGTGGTCGCCTGCGCGGGCCAACGATCCGTTCTCCAGAGAAAGTTGGGGCGGACGAGCCGTCATGGCGGCCATGTCATGCCCTCAGGAGGCAGCGGCCCGGGGTGAAAGGTCTTCGCATGCCTGCCGACACCAGGATGCCCCGTCACCAGTTTAGGCAGTGACGCCACCATGACAGCCCTGCCGTCACCAGTCAAGGCGGTGTCACGCCCGCACGCACCTCACCGTCGGGAGACACCAACGCCACACACGAACGATGTCGTCACTGGTTTGACAGGTGACGAATGCCGTGGGAGGGTCGTCGCCTCGAGACCGACAGCGGTCACCGGAAGCACACGGCGGAGGGCTTCACATGATCAACAGGCGTACCTTCAACAGGGCCGTGGGCCTGAGCACCGGCGCGGCCGCGGTCTCACTGTCCGGCCCGCAGACCAACGCATCCGCCACCACAGGCTCGGCTCGGCCGAGCAGCGCCACCGTGCCCACCGTCGCCCCGGGCACCCATACCGGGTTCGGCACGATCAAGCAGGTCAAGGCGGGGCTGCTGAACATCGGTTACGCCGAGGCGGGCCCCGCCCACGGCCCGGTCGTCCTCCTCCTGCACGGATGGCCGTACGACATCCACAGCTTCGTCGACGTCGCACCACTGCTCGCCGGCCAGGGCTACCGCGTCATCGTTCCCTACCTGCGCGGCCACGGCAGCACCCGCTTCCTGTCCCGGCACACCCCACGTACCGCCGAGCAGTCGGCCATCGCGCTGGACGTCATCGCCCTGATGGACACTCTCAAGATCCACCAGGCCGTCCTCGCCGGCTTCGACTGGGGCTCACGCACCGCGGACATCATCGCCGCCCTGTGGCCCGAGCGCGTCAAGTCCCTTGTCTCCACCAGCGGTTACCTCATCACCGACCGCAAGGCGCAGCTGACGCCCGCGATCCCGGCCGTGGAGCACAACTGGTGGTACCAGTGGTACTTCGCGACCGAGCGCGGCAAGGAGACGATGGAGGACGTCGACAAGCGCCTCGCGCTGTGCCGCTACGTGTGGACCCTCGTCTCCCCCAACTGGGACTTCGACGACGCCACCTTCGCGCGCACCGCCGAGGCCTTCAAGAATCCCGACTACGCCGCCGTCGTGCTCTACAACTACCGCTGGCGCATCGGCCTCCTCGATGGCGAACCCCGCTACGACCGCTACGAGAAGCTGCTGGCGGCCCAGCCTTCCATCGGCGTTCCCACGATCACCCTCGACGCGGCCCTGGACCCCTTCACGCCGCCCGGCGACGGCTCCACGTACCGCGGTCACTTCACCGGCGCCTACGAACACCGCACCGTCGCGGACATCGGTCACAACCTGCCGCAGGAGGCGCCGAGTGTCTTCGCCCAGGCCGTGGTCGACGCCGACCGTCTCTGAGTGCTCGTCGACGACGCCGTCCGCGCACGCCGCGACACCTCGTCCGCGCGGTGGACACCTTCCTCCACCACCTCGTGTCCCGCCGGCTGCCCGAACTGAGCCCGGGCCACGCCTGCCAAGGCGCCGGCTCGGGCGTAGGTGCGGTCTGAGGTGGCCACGAAGATGATCGCGGCCGGCACCTCGCGGCCGGCGGCCTCCCGCCCCGGCCGGTGGTCCGCGCAGGCACGGGAGCGCCGCCGCCCTCACCGGAAGGTGAAGCGCGGCGGTGCTGACCGGTACGGGCCCGGCGAGGATGCTCGACGAACCCGTACGGTTCGGATCAGTGGTCGCGCTGAACAGGTGCCGGCATCAGCTTCTGGCCCACTGCTGGTTGCTGCTGCCGTTGCAGTACCAGACATCGACCGCTGTTCCGTTGCCGGTGCCCGCTCCGGCTGCGTCCAGGCAGAGCGCAGGGTTCGCGACGCTGGTCACGGAGAGGTCCGCGTTCAGGTTCCACTGTTGTGCCGCCGCGCCGGTGCAGTCGTCGATGACCACGGGGTCTCCCGCCGTGGCTCCGGTGCCTCCCACCGTCATGCACTTGTTGCCGTAGACGGTGAGTTCTTTGTCCGCGTTCCAGTTCCAGGTCTGGTTGCCGCCGCCGTTGCAGTCCCACAGGTCGAGTTGGGTGCCGTTGGCCGTGCTGAAGCCGGGCACGTCGACGCAGCGGTTGGAGCCCACCCCGCGCAGGACCTCGCCGGGAGGCGCGGGCGGCAGGTCGTTGACGGGCGGGGTCTTGCCGAAGCCGTAGCCCCAGCGCAGCAGGGCGACTCCGGTGGCACTGTTGTCCACCAGGTTGCCCTCGGAGTCCAGCGACTCGATCGAGTAGGCGTCGCCGAACCTCAGCCCCGGCCAGTACACCAGTCCCATGCCCTTGCTGCGGGCGGTGTTGGCCACCGCCGCGAGATACGAGGTGTAGACGTTGCCGTTCCAGGCGCCGTAGTTCAGGCCGATGGTCATCGGGGAGCCGGCCTCGTCGATGATGGTCCGGCCGGCGTACGTGCCGATGCGGGCTTCGAGGTCGGCGGTCCAGTCCGCCTGCTGGGTGTAGCTGGCCCAGAAGCCGTAGAAGTGCAGCGACAGCAGCGTTCCCCGCAGTTCGGGTGCCGCGCCGACACCGGTGACGTTGTCGTTGTAGCCGGTACCGCTGATCACGACACGGCCGCGCGGGACGTCCTTGTGCTGGGCGAGCCAGCCACTGGTGACGGACACCCACTGGTCCAGTGTGTAGCCGTGCGGCTCGTTCATGGGCTCGAAGTAGACCCGCGGGTTGTGCTTGTACTCCCGCACCACGGTGTTCCACATCGTCTTCCAGGCGGCCGTGTCGTCGACCAGGCCGTCCTTGCTGCTGTCGGCCTCCCAGTAGCTGACGATGACCTTGTCACCGTCGGCAGTGGCAGCGTCGATCGTCGCCCGGTACGACTTCCACCAGGTGGTGCCCACACTCGCCGGGTTGATCGGCAGTCGCAGCGTGTTGGCCCCCAGGTTCTTCTTGAAGCCGCGCACCATGCGACCCGTGGTGCGGTACACCGTGCGGTAGTCGTCGGTCACCGACAGCCCGCTGGGCACCACGGCGTCACTGGCGTAGTTGTCCCGCGGGTCTGCCCAGTTCACCCCGCGGAAGTCACTGGTACCGCCCTTCGGCGCGTACGAGGCAGCCGGCGTCTCGGCGGCCGGCTGGGCGAAGGCGGGGGCGGTCAGGAACATGAGTGTCGCGCCGAAGCCGGCCATGAGCACACTGGCCAGTCTTCTCGGTCTCGTCGGGGTCTTGGTCATGTCGTCTCCAGTGACGGAAGGTGCGGAAAGCGGAGTGCGGGTTCGTCACCTGAGCCGAGGCAGTGATGAATGAGGGGCCGGATGCAGTCCCTCAAACCCGTTCAAACCGGCAATGGTTACGTAACCATGGCCCGGACACTGGCACGCCGCCCGCATTGGTGACAAGACCCGCGACGCTTCTCGGTGTCCTGACGAGGTGGTGCCCAGCTCAGCCCCAGGGCCCCACCGGCACGAACGAACTGTCCTGCCGGAACAGATCCGTCCCGGCCGTCCGTTCCACCCGGAGTTGGTAGTTGTAGTGGCGCAGGTAGTACCCGGGATAGTTGTACGACTCCCAGCGGATCGCGCCCGAGGACGAGCCCGTGCGGGCGATGAACGTCGCGTCCTTGGCGAAGGTCGACGTGCCGTCGTTGGCGTCGAAGCGGCCGCGGAAGTCCCAGTGGCGCAGGTAGTTGCCGGAGGCGTCGCGGAAGGAGTAGCCGTTCGGGTCGGCGAGGCCCGCGACGACCGTGAAGGTGGCCGCCGACTTCTCGGCAGCCGTGCTGGAGCCGGTGACCACCGGGAGGTTGAGCAGCGAGGACTGCACCTGCCAGTAGCGTGTCGAGTAGTTGGCCGACTGGAAGGACCGCGTGACGTTCTTCGCGAGCGAAGGCCCGCCGGACACCGTCTCCTTGATGACCGTGAAGTGCCGGGCGGTACCGGAGACCACCGGCAGCGCGGTCGGGGCGGACCATGTCGCGAACGTGTCGTAGCTGTCGCTGTAGTAGTAGGTGCCGTCGCCGTAGCCGTCGAAGAAGATCCGCCAGGCGCCGTTGTCGAGCTGGATCACGGACGGGCCCTCGCGATAGCTGCCCCAGCCCGCCCAGTCGCCGGTCCGGGAGATCGTGTAGGGGCCGGTGAGCGAGGAGGCCGTCGCGTACTCGATGTACTTCGTCGTCTCGTTCTTCGTGAAGGCGTGGTACGTCGAGCCGGCCTTCACGATGTACGTGTCGATGTGGTTCGAGCCGATCCCGGAGAGGGCGACCGGCGCACTCCATGCCGTCAACGCCGAGTTCGTCGCCTTCAGCCGGTACGGCGTGAAGATCCACTCGTCGCTGGTGACCGAGCAGGACACGATGACGTTCACGCTGCCGTCGCTGTCGACGAACCACTCCGGCGCCCACGCACGGGACAGGTTGGCGATCGGGACCGTGTAGTCGTACAGGAAAGTCCAGTTGGCCCGGTCGGAGCTCCGCGCGAAACCGATGGTGGTGCTGACGTCCTGCCAGGTGTGGGTCGTGTAGGTCAGGTAGTAGTAGCCGTCGGTGTGCTTGAAGACGCTCGCGTCGCGGATTCTGTTGCTGGGCGGCGTGTAGGCGGAGGACTTGAGCAGCCGGAAGTCCGTGGCGTCGTCGGACTGGTAGACGTTCACGGTCCCGTCGTTGCTGTTGAGGAACGGCACGATCGTGTAGCGGGTGGCCGAGCCGCTGGGCGGGGCGGCGGCCAGCGCCGTGCCGGCGAGACCGGGCAGTTCGCCCAGCAGGACGGCCGAGGCGGGCAGGGCCGCCATCGCGCGCAGCAGCGTGCGGCGGGACGGCGTGGGGGGTCGTGTGCTCACGGGGCGGCTCTCCCTCGGACAAGAACAAGACGCGACTCTGACGTTCGACGGCGTTCGACCTGCACGTCCGACATGCCGAACAAAGTTCGGGAAGTCGATCAGAAGGTAGGGCTGTGACCGGAACGCGTCAATGCTTCGCGCACGACCTGGTGAGCCCTGTGCGAAAGCTGTGGCACCCGCATGGCCGCCACTCCGGCCTGGCACGTTCCGGCGAAGCGCTTTCCGACGTTACCGTTCGGTAGGCAACGTCGTCCCGGAGTCCCGGAGGTGCCCCCGTATGACGCACGACCGTTCCGCAGGCCTGGTGGAGACCGCCCGCGCCCTGGCCGACGGCACGATCACCTCCCGGGCCCTCGTCGAACAGGCCCTTGAGCGGATCGAGACGTCCCAGGCCTCCCTCAACGCCTTCCGGGTCGTACGGACGAAGGCCGCTCTCCTTGAGGCCGAGGCCGCGGACGCCCAACTGGCCGCCGGGGTGCGGAAGCCGCTGCTCGGGGTGCCCGTGGCCGTCAAGGACGACATGGATGTGGCCGGTGAACCCACGGCGTTCGGCTGCCGGGGGGAGTTCCCGGCGGTCGCCCGGGACGGGGAGGCGGTACGGCGGCTGCGCGCGGCCGGGGCCGTGATCGTCGGCAAGACCAACACCTGCGAGTTCGGGCAGTGGCCGTTCACCGAGGGGCCCGCCTTCGGCGCGACCCGCAATCCGTGGAGCCCGGAGCACACGCCGGGCGGCTCGTCCGGCGGGTCCGCCGCGGCCGTCGCCGCAGGTCTGGTGCCCGCCGCGCTCGGCTCGGACGGGGCCGGTTCGGTACGGATCCCCGCTTCCTGGACCCACCTCGTCGGCATCAAACCCCAGCGCGGCCGTATCTCGACCTGGCCGCGCGGCGAGTCCTTCCAGGGCATCACCGTCAACGGCACGCTCGCCCGCACGGTCGCCGACGCGGCCCTCCTCCTCGACGCGGCCGCCGGCAACCACGCCCTGGACCCGCATCGCCCGCCCGCCATCGATGCCTCGGCGGCGATCGGCCGCGACCCCGGCCGGCTGCGCATCGCGCTCGCCCTGAAGCCGCCGTTCACCGCACTGCCCGCCCGGCTCCAGCCGGAAGTGCGGGCCCGGGTCGTCGAACTCGCCGGGAAACTGAGCGACTTGGGGCACAGCGTCGAGGAGGCGGATCCGCCGTACGGGCAGATCGGGCTCACCTTCATCCCGCGCGCCACGGCCGGTATCGCCGAGCGGGTCCGCGAGGCGCCCTTCCCCGCGCTCCTCGATCGCCGCACCCGGGACGCGGCCCGGCTCGGCGGACTGCTCGGCGGGGCCCCGCTGCGGGTGGCGCGGCGCGCGGAGGCGGTCCTGCACCGCCGTATCGGCGGGTTCTTCACGTCGTACGACGTCGTCCTGGCCCCCACGACGGCCGCGCCCCCGCCGCGCATCGGGGCGATGGCGGAGCTGGGCGGGCTGGCCACGGACCGCGCGATGATCGCGGCCTGTCCCTACGCCTGGCCCTGGAACGTGCTGGGGTGGCCCGGGGTCAGTGTGCCGGCCGGGTTCGTCGGCGGCGGACTGCCCGTCGGAGCGCAGTTGCTCGGCCCTGCGAACAGCGAGCCGCTCCTGCTGTCGCTCGCGGCGCAGTTGGAGGCGGAGCTGCGCTGGCCCGAGCTCTGGCCGGAGTCCCACGTCAGCGCGGATTCACCTGCCGTGTGAGCACCCCTGGCCCGTACCCTGTGACCATGGACGATGCGTCGATGGTCGGGCTCATGGGGCGGGTCACGGGGACGATCGGGCCGGGGCTCGTCGGCGAGGTGATCGTCCGGGTCCGGGGCGGCGCCGAGCACTTCCTCGCCTACCCCGCCTCCGGCACGGACCGGATCGAGCGGGGGACGGTGGTGATGGTGGTGGAGTACCTGCCGCCGAGGACGGTCTACGTCCAGGCGGCGTACGACAGTTGAGCCTGCTCACGCGCAGGTGAGAGGCGTGTGTATCAAGGTTTCGACAAGGATGCGTCAGCCTCTTCACCGTGGCCTCGAACAGGCGCACACTCCCTTCGTTCGGTGCCGAAAGGGCACCATGCAAAGGGGGCGTATGCCGATGGTTGTCGGCGTCGTTGCGGGGGTGGCCGTAGCTGCCATCGCCGTTCTGATCGGTCTGTTCAAACTGATGTGGCGTGTCGCGGAACCCAACGAGGCACTGATCATCTCGGGCTCCAACCACAAGACGGAGGGGCTCGAAGCGGGGATGGGATTCCGCATCGTCACCGGACGCGGCACGCTGGTGCTGCCCGGTGTACAGGCGGTGCGCAAGCTCTCGCTCGACCTGAACGAGACCGAACTGCATGTGGACTGCGTGACCCACCAGGGCATTCCGCTCAAGGTGCGGGGCGTGGTCATCTTCAAGGTGGGCGACGACTTCGTGTCGATCGCCAACGCGGGGCGTCGCTTCCTCGACCAGCAGAAGCTGATGTCCGAGCGGGTGCACAACGTGTTCGCCGGTCATCTGCGGTCCATCGTCGGCGGGTTGACCGTCGAGGACATGATCCGCGACCGGGAGAAGCTCACCGGTCAGACCCGGGCCGCCTGCGGCACGGAGATGGAGAAGCTGGGGCTCATCGTCGACTCCCTGCAGATCCACGAGATCGAGGACCCGACCGGGTACATCCAGAACCTGGCGATGCCGCACGCGGCGGCCGTCCAGCGGGACGCGCGCATCGCGCAGGCCGAGGCGAACAGGCTCGCCACCGAGGCCGAGCAGAAGTCGTACGCCCGGATGGCGGAGGCCACCCGGGACAGCGAGATCCTCCAGGCCGGCTACCAGGCCGAGCGGGACAAGGCGGGCGCCAAGGCGCGCCAGGCCGGTCCGCTCGCGGACGCCGCGGCCCGGCAGGAGGTCGTCGTCCAGGAGACCCGGATCGCCGAACTGGAGGCGCACCGGCGCGAACAGCAGCTGCAGGCGGACGTCCGCAAGCCGGCGGACGCCAAGGCCTACGAGAAGCGCACCCTCGCCGAGGCCGAGCGCGACGCGCAGATCTCCGGGGCCGAGGCCAAGGCCAAGGAGACCGAGCTCGCCGCGGCGGCCGAGGCCACCCGGGTCAAGACGGCCGCGATGGCCGAGGCCGAGGCGACCAAGGCCCGCGGTACGGCCATGGCCGCGTCGACCCGGGCAACCGGTGAGGCCGAGGCCGCGTCGGCTCAGGCCAAGGGCCTCGCGGAGGCCGAGGCGGCCAGGGCGAAGGGCCTCGCGGAGGCGGAGGCCATCAAGGCCCGCGCCGCCGCACTCGCCGAGAACCAGGAGGCGGTCGTCGCCCAGCAACTCGCCGAGAACTGGCCGGAGATCGTCAGGGCCGGCGCGTCCGCGTTCGGCAACGCCGACAACATGGTGATCCTCAACGGCGCCGACGGCATGGCGGACATGTTCGCCAAGGCGCTCACCATGGGTGGCACGGGGCTGGGTCTGGCCCGTCAGCTGCTGGCGTCGATGAACCAGAACGGGCAGCCCGTCAACGGCAGTTCGCTCAACGGGGTGGCGTCGCCGCCCTCCCAGAAAGTGCCGGTCCAGGAGTAACGGGCAGCGGCACCCGACATCCGTCCGGGGCTCTCGGGTACGAGGGTCCCGGACGGCCCGCGTTCACAGCGCGAGCAGCGTGACACCCAGGCCGAGCAGGGCGACGACCTTGGCGGCCTCGAAGGCGACGTAGAAAAGGTGGCCGCGCGAGCGGGGCAGGTCCTCGCCGGCCAGAACGCGGTCGGAGCGGCGGTTCAGGCGGGGGCGGACGACGGCCAGTTGACCGACCAGCAGCACCACCGCGGCCACGGTCCACCCGACGATCCGGCCCGGTGGGTCACCGGCGGCGACGGCCACGACCACCGCGGTGGCCAGGACGCACTCCACGACGTTCAGGGCCCGGAAGACCAGTCGCCCGATGGCCAGGCCGATGCGGACACTGACGCCCGGGGCGCGGAACTTCAGCGGCGCCTCCAGGAAGGAGATCGCCAGCACCATCCCCAGCCACACGAAGGTGACCGCGCTCGCCGTCGCGGCCGACGTTGCGTTCATCCAACCGACCGTACCGCTCGCCCGGTTCGCAGAACGCCTTAAGGTTCCCCACGTGACTGCGTTTACCGATGAGAACGTCCCCGGCCGCTTCGGCGCCACCGCCACCACCGAGGCCGAACCCCGCGAGGTCGGCAGGGTGCGCACCGAGTACTCCCCCGCGCACGACGGCGACCCGGACCCCGGCGAGATCGTGTGGACCTGGGTGCCCTTCGAGGAGAACGACGGACGCGGCAAGGACCGTCCCGTGCTCGTGGTCGCCCGGGAGGCGGCCGGCACCTTGCTCGCCGTACAGCTGTCGAGCAAGCGGCACGACGGGGACCGGGAGTGGGTGCCGATCGGCAGCGGGCCCTGGGACCGGACCGGACGGGACTCCTGGGTGGACGTCGACCGCATCCTGCGCCTCCACGAGGAGGGCATGCGCCGGGAGGCGTGCGCGCTGGACCGGGGGCGGTTCAATTTGGTCAGGCAGCGGCTTCATGAGCGGTACGGCTGGCGCTGAGGCCCCCTTCGGAGAGCTGACGGTCACCGCTGGAGCTGACGCTCCGGAAACGCCCGTACGAACGCTGCGCGCACCACCGCGCCCCGCGTCCGGTCCAGCACCCCGAACACCACATGCTCGAAGGCTCCGGCGAACCGTCCGCCGGGCTCGAGCAGCGCCCGGAACGCCCCCGCCACCTGTGCGGGGTCGTTCTGGAAAACCCCGCACCCCCAGGCGCCCAGCACCAGCCGCCGGTAGCCCTCCGCGACGGCGACCGACAGCACCTGCCCGGCTCGCGCCGCGAGAGCTCGGGGCAGCTCGGCGGTCCGCTCGGGTGCCGTCCGCCGGACCACCCCGGCGTTCGGGGCGGCCGCCGTCAGGAAGCCCACGAGGTGTGCCGCGTCCAGCAGACGGCCGCGATCGTCCCGGAACACCGGCACGGCCGGTGCGTGGATGACCCGGTCGGTGTAGAACGGGTCGCGGTGGGCCCGGTGGTGGTCGTAGAACTCGCGGGCCCCCAGCTGGCAGGTGTACAGCGCGGACGCCCGGCACAGGGCCTCTTCCTGTGCCTGAGCGCCGTTCAGATAACCGCCGCCCGGATTGCGCGCCGAGGCGAAGTTCAGTACGGCGGTGCGCCCGCCGAGCCGATGGGCCGCCTCCAGGCTGCTCTCGCCCGTGACCTCGAAGAACGTGTCCACAGCGGCGAAGACCGGCACCTCGACGGGGCCCGGTCCGTACATCCGCGTCGCCGCCCGGGCCGCGTCGGTCTCGGCGGCCACCACGACCTCGCGGCCGTCCGGGGCTCGATAGCGCCCGGCCGCGACGATCTGTTCCGTCTCCTGCGCGATCCCGCGCAGACGCGCGCTCATGGCGCCACCCCCGTGAGCGCCATGACCGCACGCCGCGCGGTCTCCCCCGTCGTGCCCATGGAGGAATCGTGGGCGATGGCGCGGATGCGGTGCAACAGAGTTTCCGGCGCCCGGCACAGCAGGAAAACGCCTCGAAAACCCCGGGAAAACGGAGATCCACAGCCCCTAATGCAAGGATGTGCCCCCTTGTGCGGAACGAGATGAGGGTCTTGGGTGGGACGAGCGTTGCCGGTCCGACCCACCTGATCCCCGGACTGGTGGCATGGTGGAATCTCAGGAGGATCCCGACATGTCCGACACACCCAGCGACTGTACGCCGGGCGACTGTACGAAGCCCCGTACATCCCTGCCCGAAGCAGAGCTCGAGGCCCTGGTCCGCGGCATCTGCTTCAAGACCGGCCCACCCCGCCGCATCGGGGTGGAAGTGGAATGGCTTGTCCACGAGCTGAGCAGCCCTCGGCTCCCCGTCACACCCGAACGACTCGCGGCGGCCTACGCCGCACTGCGGACCGTGCCCCTGAAGTCGGCGCTCACCGTCGAACCGGGCGGTCAGCTGGAGCTGAGTTCTCAGCCCGCCGACTCCCTGATGGAGTGCATCGGTACCGTCTCCGCCGACCTCGCCGCCGTCCGGGCGGCCCTCGCCGAGCACGGCCTCGGCCTCGTCGGCATCGGCCACGATCCCTGGCACCCGCCCCGCAGGTATCTGCACGAACCGCGCTACGACGCCCTGGAGGCCTGCCTCGACCGCACCGGCCCGGCGGGCCGCGCGATGATGTGCACCTCGGCCTCCGTGCAGGTGTGCGTGGACGCCGGACACGAGGAGCCCGGCCCCCTCGGCCTCGGACGACGCTGGTCGCTGGCACACCAGCTGGGCCCGGTCCTGGTGGCCGCCTTCGCCAACTCCCCGCTCGCCGGTTCCGAGCCCACCGGCTGGCTCTCGACCCGCCAGCTGCTGTGGACGGAGATCGGCGAGGACCGGGCGGGCGGCCCCTCCCTGGACACCGACCCCCGCACTGCCTGGGCCCGGCACGTCCTGGACGCGCCGGTGATGTGCATACGACGGGACAGCGGCCCCTGGGACGTCCCCGAGAGGCTCACCTTCCGGGAGTGGGCCAGGTCGTCAGTGCCCCGGCCGCCGACCCGGGAGGATCTCGACTACCACGTCTCCACCCTGTTCCCGCCGGTCAGACCGCGCGGCCATCTCGAGCTGCGCATGATCGACGCCCAGCCGGGCGAGGACGGCTGGATCGTGCCGCTCGCGGTGACGGCGGCGCTCTTCGACGACCCCGAGGCCGCCGAGACCGCCTACCGGGTGGTGAAGCCACTGGCCGAGCGCACCCACTCGCTGCCCGCGCCGCACAATCCGCTCTGGATCGACGCGGCCCGCCACGGCCTGGCCGACCCCGAACTGCACGAGGCGGCGATCGCGTGCTTCGGGACGGCGCTGGAGGCGCTGCCACGGCTGGGCGCCACACGCGAGGTCACGGATGCCGTCGAGACGTATCTGCACCGCTATGTGATCCGGGGCCGTTGCCCCGCCGACGATCTGCTGGACCGGACGCACGGTTCGCTCGGGAAGAAGGAAGTCCGCACATGACCAACCCGTCCGCCGACGCCTCCGTCGACCCCGAGACCGTCCGCGAGCGGGCCGTGACCACCCTGGTCACCGCCCGGGACCGCACGACCCTGCTCACCAGCTGCGTGGAGGACCCCGACCTGACCGCCCAGCACTCGCCGCTCATGTCGCCGCTCGTGTGGGACCTCGCCCACATCGGCAACCAGGAGGAGCAGTGGCTGCTGCGGACCGTCGCCGGCCAGGAGGCGATACGGCCCGAGATCGACGGCATCTACGACGCCTTCGAGCACCCGCGCTCCGAACGCCCCACACTGCCCCTGCTGTCGCCCGCGGAGTCCCGGCGCTACGCGGCGGAGGTGCGCGGGCGGGTGCTGGACGTCCTGGAGGGCGCCGCGCTCCACGGGACCCGGCTCACCGAGGCCGGGTTCGCCTTCGGGATGATCGCGCAGCACGAACAGCAGCATGACGAGACGATGCTGATCACCCATCAGCTCCGCAAGGGCCCCCAGGCCCTGACCGCCCCCGACCCGGAACCGGCCCCGCTGTTCACCGGCCCGGCCGAAGTCCTCGTCCCCGGCGGCCCGTTCACCATGGGTACCTCCGACGAGCCGTGGGCGCTGGACAACGAACGCCCGGCGCACCGGCGTGAGGTGGATCCCTTCTACATCGACACCACTCCGGTGACGAACGCCGAGTACCAGGCCTTCATCGACGACGGCGGCTACGACAACGAGCGCTGGTGGGCCCCGGCCGGGTGGGCACACATCCGCCGGCACTCCATCCACGCCCCGCTGTTCTGGAGCCGCGACGGCAAACAGTGGCTGCGCAGGCGCTTCGGCGTCACCGAGGTCGTGCCGCCCGACGAGCCGGTGGTCCACGTGTGCTGGTACGAGGCCGACGCCTACGCCCGCTGGGCCGGACGGCGGCTGCCCACCGAGGCCGAGTGGGAGAAGGCGGCCCGCCACGACCCGGCCGCCGGCCGCTCGACGCGTTACCCGTGGGGCGACGCCGATCCCGCGCCCGAGCACGCCAACCTGGGCCAACGGCATCTGCGACCCGCCCCCGCCGGAAGCTACCCGCAGGGCGAATCACCGCTCGGCGTAAGGCAGTTGATCGGTGACGTGTGGGAGTGGACGGCGAGCGACTTCGAGCCCTACCCCGGGTTCCAGGCGTTCCCGTACAAGGAGTACTCGGAGGTGTTCTTCGGCCCCGACCACAAGGTGCTGCGCGGTGGTTCGTTCGCCGTGGACGCGGTGGCCTGCCGGGGCACGTTCCGCAACTGGGACTATCCGATCAGGCGGCAGATCTTCTCCGGCTTCCGCACGGCCCGTTCGGGATCCGTCTGATGTGCCGTCACCTGGCGTATCTGGGCCCTGGGGAGCCGCTCGGCAGCCTCCTCGTGGCGCCCCCGCACAGCCTCTACCGCCAGTCCTGGGCGCCCAGGCGGCAGCGGTACGGCACCGTCAACGCCGATGGTTTCGGGGTCGGTTGGTACGCCGAGGGCGACCCGGTCCCGGCACGGTACCGACGGGCCGGACCCATCTGGGCGGACCTGTCCTTCGCGGATCTGGCACGGGTCGTGAACAGCACGGCGATCCTGGCCGCCGTACGGGACGCGACGCTTGCGGGAGCCGACGCCGAGGCCGCCGCGGCGCCGTACGCCTCGGGGCCCTGGCTGTTCAGCCACAACGGCGCGGTCAAGGGGTGGCCAGGTGCCCTGGCGCCCCTGACCGCCGCGCTGCCCCCGGCGGATCTGCTGTCGATGGAGGCCCGCAACGACTCGGCGTTCGTGTGGGCGCTGGTCCTGAACCGGCTGCGCGGCGGCGACGAGGAGGGCCAGGCGCTGGCCGACACGGTCCTGGAGGTCGCCGAGGCGGCCCCGGGCTCCCGGCTCAACCTCCTGCTGACCAACGGGGAGTCCATCGCAGCGACCGCCTGGGGCGACACCCTCTGGTACCTCCAGCGCCCCGGCACCGGCACCGTCGTGGCCTCCGAGCCCTACGACGACGATCCGCACTGGCAGGAGGTCCCCGACCGCACTCTGCTCGCGGCGAGCCGCACCGACGTCCTGCTCACGCCGCTCAAGGAACCGTCCGCGGAACCACTCGAGGAGCCCAGCACGTGAGTCCGTTCCTTCTGACCCGCACCCTGCCCGAGGACGCCACCGAGGCCGCCCTGCGCGCCGACGTCCTCAAGGGCCTGACGCACACGCCGAAGACTCTGCCGCCGAAGTGGTTCTACGACGCCCACGGCAGCGAACTCTTCGAGCAGATCACCGAGTTGCCCGAGTACTACCCGACCCGCGCGGAACGGGAGATCCTCGTCGCGCGCTCCGGCGAGATCGCCGCGGCGACCGGTGCCCGCACCCTGGTCGAGCTGGGCTCCGGTTCGTCGGAGAAGACCCGGTACCTGCTCGACGCGCTGACCGGGCTGCACACGTACGTGCCGGTCGACGTCAGCGAGAGTGCCCTCACCCAGGCCGGGCACGCGCTCATCGCCCAGCGGCCGGAGCTGAGCGTGCACGCGCTGATCGCCGACTTCACGGGCGGTCTGACCCTGCCGGGGACGCCGGGCCCGCGCCTGGTGGCCTTCCTCGGCGGCACGATCGGCAACCTGCTGCCGGTCGAGCGCGCCGCGTTCCTCGCCTCCGTCCATGCCCTGCTCTCGCCCGGTGACGCGCTGCTGCTCGGCACCGACCTGGTCAAGGACGAGAACGTGCTGGTCAGGGCGTACGACGACGCGGCCGGGGTGACGGCCGCGTTCAACAAGAACGTCCTGACCGTCGTCAACCGCGAGCTGGGCGCCGACTTCGATCCCGGCGCCTTCGACCACGTGGCCCTCTGGGACGCCGAGAACGAGTGGATCGAGATGCGGCTGCGCTCCCGCGCGGAGCAGACCGTGAAGGTCCCCGCGCTCGACCTGGCCGTCGACTTCGCGGCGGACGAGGAGCTGCACACCGAGATCTCGGCGAAGTTCCGCAAGGAGGGCGTCCGTGCCGAACTGGCCGCCGTCGGGCTGGAGTTGGCGCACTGGTGGACGGACAGCGAGGGTCGGTTCGCGCTGTCGCTGAGCGTGGTGCGCTAGCACGGACTCGCGGGGGCCGGTTCTGGCCGGTCCCCGCGGTCAGTCGAGGGCCGCGGCCATCCGCCGGACCGCCTCGGTGATCAGCTCGGGAGACGTCGCCAGGTTCAGCCGTACGAAGCCGGCGCCCCCGGTGCCGAACGGGACGCCGGAGTTCAGGGCGACCCGGCCATGCTCCAGGAAGACGTCCGCCGGATCGCCGGGCAGATCCAGCGCGCGGCAGTCCAGCCAGGCGAGGTAGGTGGCCTGGGCCGGTTCGTGGCGCACGGCGGGCAGCGCCTCGGCGAGGAGCCCGGCCAGCAGCCGGCGGTTGTCGTCGAGGCCGGTGAGCAGTGCGTCGAGCCAGGCGCCGCCGTCCCTCAGCGCGGCGGTGTGGGCGATGACGCCGACATGGCTGGGACCGTGACCGACCTCTTCGGGAAGGCGCGCGAGGTCGTCGGCCGCGTCGGGCCCGGCGACGGCCACGGCGGCTTTGAGACCGGCCAGGTTCCACGCCTTGGAGGCCGACATCAGCGACAGCCCGCTCCCCGCGCCGGGCACACTCAGGTAGGGGACGAACGTCGCACCCGCCGCCATGAGCGGGGCGTGGATCTCGTCGGCCACGACCCGCACGCCGTACGTCCGCGCCAGCGCCGCGACGTCCGCCAGCTCGTCGGCGGAGTGGACGGCGCCGGTCGGGTTGTGCGGGCTGCACAGCAGATAGGCGGGCCGGGCCGCGCCCTTGCGCACCCGCGCGAAGACGCCCTCCAGGACCTCGAAGTCGATCCGGCCGTCCGCACCGAGCTGAGCCTCGACGACCTGCCGGCCCATGTTTCCGACGAACGGGTAGAAGGGCGGGTACACGGGCGAGTTGACGACCACCGGATCGCCCGGTCCGGAGACCAGCTTGAGCATCTCGACGACGCCCAGCATGACGTCCGGGACGATCGCCGTACGCTCCACCGCGAGCCCGTCCCAGCTCCACCGCGTGCGCGCGAAGTCGGCCAGCGCCTCGGCGTACGCCGTCCCGGCCGGGTATCCGGTGTCTCCCAGCGCCACCGCGTCCCGGACGGCCCGCGCGACCGGCTCGGCCAGGGGGACGTCCATCTCGGCGACCCACAGCGGCAGTACGTCCTCCGGGTAGGTCCGCCACTTCATGCTCGTACGCCGTCGGAGCTGCTCCAGGGTGAGCCGGCGCAGGGGATTCACCTCGGCGGGGGCAGGGGTCTCACGAGGCATACCGTCCATGGGCCAACGATAGGGTCGGACAGCTCGCGCTCCGCCGCCGCCTGAGGCACCGTGGAACCATGACGAACCACACCTACCGGGTGACCGAGATCGTCGGCACCTCGCCGGACGGCGTCGACCAGGCGGTCCGCAACGCCATCACCCGTGCCTCGCAGACCCTGCGCAACCTCGACTGGTTCGAGGTGACCCAAGTGCGGGGCCAGATCGAGGACGGACAGATCCAGCACTGGCAGGTGGGGCTGAAGGTCGGCTTCCGCCTGGACGAGTCCGGCTGACCGCTCTCAGGTCCGCCCCTCCCGCTCCTGGGCCACCTCCAGCGCCGCGGAAGGGGCGGTCCAGCGTGCCCGTACGACGGTGAATCCGGCGCGTTCGGCGTCCTCGCAGACCAACTCGTCGTCGTCCACCAGGACCCGGATCTCGCGGGTGCGGGCGAGCTGCTTCAGGATCTCCAGCTTGGTGCGCCGGGCGGGCCGCCGGTCGTCGTTGCGCCGCATGTACACGCGCCCCTCGGGGAGCCCCTGTGCGCCGAGCCAGGCCAGCGTGTCGCGCCGGCAGCGCTCGGGCCGCCCGGTGAGGTAGCGGATCTCGCACTCCTCGGCGCGCTCCAGCACCAGCGCGATGCCCTCAGGGATCGGCGGATCCTCCGGAGCGGCCGCGAAGAAGGCGTCCCAGTCGCGCGGCCTGCGCTCCAGGAACCGCTGCCGGTGGGCCGTGTCGGCCAGGGTGTTGTCCAGGTCGAACACGGCGAGCGGGCGCTTGCTGCTGTCGGTCACCTCACCCACCCTAGACCCGGCAACCTTCCCGCCCCGGGCGACCACTGCCTGGCGATACAGCAGTCAGGCCGAGGCGGGAGACCCCATGCACGTGAACAAGGCGATCTGGACGGCGGCAGCGGTGAGCGCCGTACTGATGACGGCATTACCGGCGACCCAGGCGTCCGCGGCGCCGACGACGCTGGTGGTGGCGACGGACGGGAACGACACCGCCCCGGGCACCCTCGACCGGCCCTTGCGCACCGTCCAGCGGGCCGTGGACCTGGCGAAGCCCGGCGACACCATCGCCGTACGGGCCGGGACCTACGCGCTCACCGACAACATCACCATCGCCACCTCCGGCACCGCGTCCCAGCCCATCTCTCTCGGCGCCTATCAGGGCGAACGGGTCGTGATCGACGGCGAGCAGCTGGCCGCCAGCCACACCCCGGTCGGCGGCAGCATCCCGCGGGCCGAGCGCGGGGCGATCCACCAGGAGGCGTCGTACTGGCGGATCTCGGACCTGGAGATCGTCAACGGCCCCTACGGCGTCTACTGCGACGGGTGCAACGGCAATGTCTTCGCCCGTCTGAAGACCCACGACAACTACGAGTCCGGCTTCCAGCTCCAGGGCGCGTCCAGCGGCAACCAGATCCTGGACCTGGACAGTTACGCCAACCGCGACCCGCGCAAGAACGGCGAGAGCGCCGACGGGCTGGCCATCAAGGAGGGTTCGGGCACCGGCAACGTGGTGCGGGGCGCCCGGCTGTGGAACAACGTCGACGACGGCTTCGACGACTGGAAGTTCACCTCGCCGGTCCTCGTCGAGAACACGATCGCGTACGGCAACGGTTTCAACCGCTGGAGCTTCCCCGACTTCGCGGGCGACGGCAACGGCTTCAAGCTCGGCGGCGGCAGCCCGGCACCGGCGGTGGCGCACACCCTGCGCAACTCGATCGCCTTCAAGAACGCGGCGCACGGCGTGACGGACAACGGCAACACCGGCGCCCTCGCCCTGTCGCGCACCACCACGTGGGCCAACGGCGGTACCGGCTTCGACGCCGACGTCTCGGGCGGCACGGCCAGGCTGACCGCGAACCTGTCCGTCGCCGACGCCAAGGCCGCCGCACTCGGCTCGGCCACCGTCTCCAGCGGGAACTCCTGGGATCTGGGCGGCACGTGGAACGCGTCCTCGGTACTGAGCACGGATCCGGCGCCGCTCACGGGCGCACGCGGGGCCGACGGTTCACTGCCGTCGGCGCCGTCGTTCCTGGTGCCGCGGAGCGGGGCCGCCATAGGAGCGAGGTTCTGATCCGGCCGACCCGGTGGCCCGGGGCGCGAACCGCATGGATCATGCTTCTTCCATGTCCTCGACGCCCCGCTCCTCCCTGATCGGCTCCGCCTCCTGCACCGTCGTCGTCTGCCGGGGCTGCTGCTGCGGCGACGTCCGCAAGCACCCCGGCACCGACCATCCCTGGCAGCTGGAGCTGCTGCGGGCGGGGGCGGCCGAGCACGGCTTCCAGGTCCGTACGACCGACTGCCTGGGCCCCTGCGACCAGGCGAACGTCATCGTCGTGCGGCCCTCCGCAGCCGGGCGCCGGGCGGGTGGCCGGGCCGCCTGGATCGGGTTCGTCATGGACGACGAGGGCACCGAGGAGGTCGTGCAGTGGGCGGCCGCGGGCGGCCCGGGGGTCGCCGAGCCGCCGCTCACGCTGGAGCTGCAGTTCATCGAGCCGCCGCGGGAGGCCCGGGTACGGTCCCGTCGCCGCCGCTGATTGTTAATGGGATCCATTTTCATGTAGCGTCCTCGGTGCTCACCCACCGAGGAGGTTCCCGCCATGGCTGTCCCCAAGCGGAAGATGTCCCGCAGCAACACCCGCCACCGTCGTTCGCAGTGGAAGGCCACCACCACCCAGCTGGTGCCGGTCACGATCGAGGGCGTCGCACATCTCGTCCCGCAGAACCTGGTCAAGGCGTACGAGCGCGGCCTGCTGCGCCCCGAGGGCTGAGGGCCGGGTCCGATGCCGTACGACCGCCTGCCCGTCACCGTTGTCTCCGGCTTCCTCGGGGCGGGCAAGACGACGGCGTCTCCTCCACCGTCTTCCGCTCCGAACTCCTTTTCCACCCGGGCCGGTTGTGGGACTTCGTCACCGAGGAGCTGGACAGCGGGGCGTACGGGCGGATCCTGCGCTCGAAGGGCTTCTTCACCCTGGCCGGCCGCCCACAGGTGACGGGCCTGTGGTCACAGGCCGGCTCGGTGGCCCGGTTCGAGCCGTCCGCCGCGAGGGACATCGAGGCGCCGTACGCGCAGGAACTGGTCTTCATCGGGACGCAGTGCGCACAGGACGGACTGCGCAGAGCCCTGGCGGCCTGCCTCATGGCCCCGGACGAGGACCGCCCGCTCGTGGACCCCTTCCCCGCCTGGGAGACGTACGGCGTCGACGACACCTGTGACCACGAGGCCGCTGCAGCCCACGCTCACGCCGCCGTGTCGTAGAACTCCGCGCGGACGCGGCGCAGCCACGCCTCGGCCGGTGCCTCGTCGGGCCGGTCCGGCAGGACACTGCGGGTCTCGGTGAACGCGGTCTCGTAGTGGGCGAGCAGTGACCGGGCCGACGCGGGATCGGCGGCGACGGCGTCCCCGAAGCGGTGGTACTCCTCGGGGTCCACGACCCGCACCGCGAGCCGTCCGGTGGTGTACAGCTCCAGACCCTGGTGGCAGAGCCGCTTCAGATGCCGGGCGTGCTTGGCGGTGCGGTGGTCGCCGGCGCGGCTCTCCAGTTTCCTGAACTGATGGGTGGCGTACCCGAGATAGGCGTCCCGGACCCGCTGGGCGCTCAGGAACGACCCGCGGATGCCGATGAGTTCGTCGCCCAGCGGGGTGCGCACCTCGTACAGCTCGTCCGGCAGCCAGACCAGCTCCATCACGGTCGGATTGCCGCCGAGGGCGAGCCGGCACCACTTCGCCGCCTCGTGCAGGGTGCGGTCCGGTGCCGTGGTGACGTGGGACTCCTTCGGCGTGTGCAGGCCGAGCAGGGTCTCGGTGGGCGCGGCGAACATGCCGAGCCGGTCCACGTCGGAGCCCTCGCGGGCGAGTCCGTACGCGGTCGAGCCGACGATGCCGGAGAGCAGGATGTTCTGGACGGTCACGCCGTCCATTGTGCTGACCTGCGGCGATCGCGGTCATCCGGTTTTCCGGCGGGAATACCCCACCCGGTCACGCGTTGAACCCTGTGTGAGTTCCGTGATCGCCGCCACCCGCTTCTCCGTCCTGGACCGCTCCCGCACCCGCGAGGGCGGCACGAACGCGCAGGCGCTGCAGGACACCGTCCGGCTGGCACGGGAGCTGGAGGGGCTCGGCTACCACCGCTTCTGGGTCTCGGAGCACCACGGCGTGCCGGGAGTCGCGGGCTCCGCACCGACGGTGCTGGCAGCCGCCGTCGCCTCCGCCACGGACAGGATCCGGGTGGGCACCGGCGGTGTGATGCTGCCCAACCACCAACCCCTGGTCGTCGCCGAACAGTTCGGTGTGCTCGAGTCCCTCTTCCCCGGCCGGATCGACATGGGCCTGGGTCGCTCGGTCGGGTTCACCGACGGTGTGCGCAAGGCGCTGGGCCGCGGCAAGGACGACGCCGACGACTTCGCCGTACAGCTGGAGGAACTGCTGGGCTGGTTCCGCGGCACCTCCCCGACGGGCGTGCACGCCCGACCGGCCGAAGGCCTGACCGTGCCGCCTTTCGTGCTGGCCATGGGCGAGGGGGCCACGATCGCGGCCCGCGCGGGCCTGCCGATGGTCATCGGCGACCTCAGGAACCGAGAGAAGATGCAGCGGGGCATCGACCACTACCGCGCGCATTTCCGGCCCTCTCCCTGGGCGCGGGAGCCGTACGTCGTCATCTCCGGGACGGTCGCGGTGGCCGCCACCCCGGAGGAGGCACGGCGCCTGCTGATCCCGGAGGCCTGGGCGATGGCGTACTCCCGCACGCACGGCACCTTCCCGCCGCTCCCGCCTGTGGAGCGCGTCGAGGGTCTCGCGATGACGGAGAAGGAACGCGGCTTCTACGAGGGCGGTCTCGCCGGGCACATCGCCGGCACCGAGGAACAGGTCGCCCACGAGCTGGAGACGGTACTGAAGGAGACGGCGGCCCAGGAGGTCCTGGTCACGACCAGCACGTACGACCGCGGGGCCCTGCTGGACTCCTACCGGCGGCTGGCAACGATCACCTCCGGTTAGAGTCGTTCTCATGCACGGCCCCGATGACCCCGACGGCTCCCACGACCCCTACGTACGCGTCCGCGGTGCCCGTGAGCACAATCTCAAGGGTGTGGATGTCGATGTCCCCCGGGATGTGCTGGCCGTGTTCACGGGGGTGTCCGGGTCGGGGAAGTCGTCGCTGGCGTTCGGGACGATCTACGCGGAGGCTCAGCGCCGGTACTTCGAGTCGGTGGCTCCGTACGCGCGCCGGCTGATCCATCAGGTGGGCGCGCCGAAGGTCGGCGAGATCACCGGACTGCCGCCCGCGGTCTCGCTCCAGCAGCGCCGTTCGGCGCCGACGTCCCGCTCGTCCGTGGGGACCGTCACCAATCTCTCGAACTCGCTGCGCATGCTGTTCTCCCGGGCCGGTGACTACCCGCCGGGCGCCGAACGGCTCGACTCGGACTCCTTCTCCCCCAATACGGCGGTCGGCGCCTGCCCGGAGTGTCATGGTCTGGGCCGCGTCCACCGTACGACCGAACAGTCGCTGGTCCCCGACCCGTCGCTGTCGATCCGGGAGGGCGCCATCGCGGCGTGGCCGGGTGCCTGGCAGGGCAAGAACCTGCGGGACATCCTCGACGCGCTCGGCTACGACGTGGACCGGCCCTGGCGTGAGCTGCCCGCCGAACAGCGGGAGTGGATCCTGTTCACCGACGAGCAACCGGTCGTCACCGTGCACCCGGTGCGGGACGCCGACCGCATTCAACGCCCGTACCAGGGCACGTACATGAGCGCCCGCCGCTATGTCCTCAAGACGTTCGCGGACTCCAAGAGCCAGACCCTCAGGGCGAAGGCCGAGGGGTTTCTGGTCTCCGCCCCGTGCCCGGCCTGCGGCGGCAGCAGGCTGCGCCCGGAGGCGCTGGCGGTCACCTTCGCGGGCCGCACGATCGCCGACTTCGCGGCACTGCCGCTGACCGAGCTGGCCGCCTCGCTGGTCGCCCGCGGCGAGACCGCGCGGGTCCTCACCGACGACCTCACCTCCCGTATCGCACCCATCGTCGAGCTCGGTCTCGGCTATCTCAGCCTGGACCGCGCCACGCCCACCCTGTCCGCCGGTGAACTCCAACGGCTACGGCTCGCCACCCAGTTGCGGTCCGGGCTGTTCGGAGTCGTGTACGTCCTCGACGAACCCTCCGCCGGACTGCACCCCGCGGACACCGAGGCACTGCTCACCGTGCTGGCGCGGCTGAAGGCGGCCGGCAACTCGGTGTTCGTGGTGGAGCACCAGCTGGACGTCATGCGCGGGGCGGACTGGCTGGTGGACGTCGGGCCGCGGGCGGGTGAGCACGGCGGGCAGGTGCTGCACAGCGGCCCGGTGGAGCAGCTGGCCGAGGTCGCGGACTCGGCGACGGCTCGGTTCCTGTTCGACCGCGCCCCCGTGGTGAAGCGTGAAGTGCGGTCATGGCGCGGCCGGTTGAAGGTCGGTCCGGTCACCCGGCACAACCTGCGCGGGGTGACGGCCGAGTTCCCGCTCGGCGTGTTCACCGCCGTGACCGGGGTGTCGGGCTCGGGCAAGTCCACGCTGGTCGGCGAGATCACGGAGGAGCGGGAGCGGGTGGGCCGTCTGGTCTCGGTCGACCAGAAGCCGATCGGCCGGACCCCGCGCTCCAACCTGGCGACCTACACGGGACTGTTCGACGTCGTGCGCAAGGTCTTCGCCGGTACCGACGAGGCGCGTGAACGCGGCTACGGTGTGGGCCGGTTCTCCTTCAACGTGGCGGGAGGGCGCTGCGAGACCTGCCAGGGCGAGGGGTTCGTCAGCGTCGAGCTGCTCTTCCTGCCGAGCACCTATGCCCCCTGCCCGGACTGCGGCGGGGCCCGCTACAACCCCGCCACGCTCGACGTGACGTACCGGGGACGGAACATCGCGCAGGTGCTCGACCTCACGGTGGAGTCGGCGGCGGACTTCTTCGCGGACACCCCGGCCGTGACCCGCAGTCTCACCACCCTCCTCGACGTCGGTCTCGGCTACCTCCGCCTCGGCCAGCCGGCCACCGAACTCTCCGGCGGCGAGGCCCAGCGCATCAAGCTCGCGAGCGAACTCCAGCGCGTCCGCGGCGCCCACACCCTGTACCTCCTCGACGAACCCACGACCGGCCTCCACCCGGCCGACGTGGAGGTCCTCATGCGCCAACTCCACGGCCTCGTCGACGCCGGCCACACGGTGATCGTCGTCGAGCACGACATGTCGGTCGTGGCGGGCGCGGACTGGGTCATCGACCTGGGCCCGGGCGGCGGCGACGCCGGCGGACGGATCGTGGCGGCCGGAACGCCGGGGGAAGTGGCCGGGGTGGAGGGGAGCGCCACGGCCCCTTACCTGGGACGGGCACTGACGTCGGGCACCTGACCACGGGGTGCCCGACGGTGACCGCCCCCGCCGCGTGCCACAGGCTCAGGGCTGTCGCCCGTCGGGCGGTCGGCCTCGCCGCCGTGGCCGTCGGGGTGTCAGCCGACCGTGTGCTGCCCGGTCCGCCCATGGCACGAGCACGACTGCGCCGCCCGGGCCAGTGAGCGGCGGTCGGGGTGGCTGCCCGGGGTGACGGGGTCTACCACCTCCACCTCGGCCATCAGCCCCCGTGCCGACACCACCCGCCACACCGACGCGAGCAGAGAGTCGTCGCCGATGAAGGCGGGGGCCGTACTGGACCCGCCGTCGACCAGGCGGTACCGCAGACTCACCGGCTGGACCGGCACCCCGGCGTCCAGGGCCGCCTGGAACACCGCGCGACGGAAGTGGCCCTGTGCGCGGCCGCACCAGGTGCTGCCCTCGGGGAAGACGGCGACCGCGGAGCCCCCGCGCAGCGCTTCGGCGATCCGGGCGACCGTGTCCGGGAGGGCACGCAGCCGGTCCCTCTCGATGAACAGCGCGCCGCTGCGGGCCGTCAGCCATCCCGCCACGGGCCACTGCCGGATCTCGGACTTGGCGAGCATCCGCGCGGGGCGTACCGCGGCGAGCAGCGGGATGTCCAGCCAGGAGATGTGGTTGGCGAC
This sequence comes from Streptomyces canus, assembly GCF_030816965.1. NCBI lineage: Bacteria > Bacillati > Actinomycetota > Actinomycetes > Kitasatosporales > Streptomycetaceae > Streptomyces > Streptomyces canus. Next base: position 9,334,560 of record NZ_JAUSYQ010000002.1, on the reverse strand, counting down.
CAGGAGCACCCCGCCCGGGGGCGTGGTGGCGCCGGACATGCGGACCCGGACCCCCGAGGCCCGCACCACCGCCCGGCACCACCACCTGACCGCGCCGGCCGGGATCAGCCGGCCGACCGGCAGCAACGCGATTCCGGCGAGCAGCACCGACGTGACCGCGAGGAGCCGCACCACGGCCCGGGGTACGGCCGTGGCGGCCCCCGTCCGCTCCCCACACGCCCCCGGGGTGCAGGGCGCGCTGGGCAGCCAGACGCTCATCGGGCCGGGGCGAGCGAGAGGAAGTGCCGCAGATAGCGGGCGTTGACCCGGCGCATCGACAGCAGCACGTACATGTCGGCGACCCCGAAGTCCGGGTCGTGGGCGGGTTGACCGCACACCCAGGCGCCGAGGCGGAGGTAGCCGCGCAGCAGCGGGGGCAGCTCGGTGTGGGCGGCGGGCGTCCCCTCGACCGGCTCCCAGGGCAGCAGGGGTCGTACCCGGAACTCCTCGGGAGCCAGGTACTTGGTGCGCACCCGGTCCCAGGTGCCGGCCGCGAGCGCGCCGCCGTCGGCGAGCGGGATCGAGCAGCAGCCGGCCAGCCAGTCATGGCCGCGGTCCACCATGTAGCGAGCGATCCCCGCCCAGATGAGACCGATGACGGCCCCGTCGCGGTGGTCGGGGTGCACGCAGGAGCGGCCGACCTCGACGAGGCCCGGGCGGATCGCGTCGAGCGGCGCGAGGTCGAACTCGCCCTCCGAGTACAGGCGTCCGGCCACCGCGGCCCGCTCCGGAGACAGCAGCCGGTAGGTGCCGACGACCTGGCCGGTCACGGTGTCGCGGACGAGCAGGTGGTCGCAGTAGGCGTCGTAGCCGTCCATGTCGAGGCCGGGTTCCGGGGTGGCCAGGAGGGCACCCATCTCCCCGGCGAACACGTCGTGCCGCAGCCGCTGCGCGGCCCGTACGTCGTCCTCGTCGCGGGCCAGGCCGACGGTGTAGCGGGTGGGGGCGACGCTCTGCGGGGGACGGTCCAGGGTGGAAACGCCGTTCATGGCACTCTCCAGGTCACAGGCGGAGGCGGCGAGCGGTGCCGCTGTCCCTGTTCTCCCGACGCCGGTTGGCGTGTACGTGGCGGGTTCCAAGAGCGCGGATGTGCGGAGGTTGAACGGCTCGGGCAAGGTGTCCGGGGCCTGCGACTCCGCCGACCGGCCGGTGTCCCGCCGGTGGCCGGGGCAAGGCAACCCCGGGGCGGGGGCTACCGCGCACTGATCGACACGGCCCTCTCCAAGTGACCTTGGCGGGGCCGGACCAGAACACCACGTCCGGCCCCGCCCGTCCGCACCTTGTCGGCGAACGGCTCTCAGCGCCTGGCGACCTTCCGTGTCGCGCGCAGCCATTCCTTGTTCATGCTGGTGATGGAGACCAGCGGAATACCCTTGGGACAGGCCGTCGCGCACTCACCCGTCAGCGTGCACCCGCCGAAGCCCTCCTCGTCCATCTGCTCCACCATGTCGATCACCCGGGTCTCCCGCTCCGGAGCCCCCTGCGGCAGCACGTTCAGGTGATTCACCTTGGCCGAGGTGAACAACATCGCCGCCCCGTTGGGGCAGGCGGCGACACACGCCCCGCACCCGATGCACTCGGCGTGCTCGAAGGCGAGGTCGGCATCGGGCTTGGGGACCGGCGTCGCATGGGCCTCGGGTGCCGCACCCGTGGGCGCCGTGATGTATCCCCCGGCCTGGATGATCCGGTCCAAGGCCGACCGGTCCACGACCAGGTCCTTGATCACCGGGAACGCGGACGCCCGCCACGGCTCGACGTCGATCGTGTCGCCGTCCGAGAAGGACCGCATGTGCAGCTGACAGGTGGTCGTCCGCTCGGGCCCGTGGGCGTCGCCGTTGATGACGAGCGAGCACGCGCCGCAGATGCCCTCGCGACAGTCGTGGTCGAAGGCCACCGGATCCTCACCGCGCAGGATGAGCTCCTCGTTGAGGGTGTCCAGCATTTCCAGGAAGGACATGTCGGACGAGATGCCGTCGACCTCGTACGTGGACATCGCGCCGTCGGCGTCGGCGTTCTTCTGTCGCCAGACGCGCAGGGTGAGCTTCATGCGTAGCTCCGCTGAGTGGGGTGGACGTACTCGAAGACCAGGTCTTCCTTGTGCAGGACGGGAGCCTCGCCGGTGCCGGTGAACTCCCAGGCCGCCGCGTAGGCGAACTCGTCGTCCCGGCGGGCGGCTTCGCCGTCGGGCGTCTGTGACTCCTCGCGGAAGTGACCGCCGCAGGACTCGGCGCGGTGCAGTGCGTCGAGGCACATCAGCTCGGCGAGCTCCAGATAGTCGACGACCCGATTCGCCTTCTCCAGCGACTGGTTGAACTCCTCGCCGGTGCCCGGGACCTTGATCCGCCGCCAGAACTCCTCACGGATCTGCGGGATGCGCTCCAGCGCCTTGCGCAGACCGGCGTCGGTGCGAGCCATCCCGCAGAACTCCCACATGAGTTCGCCGACCTCGCGGTGGAAGGAGTCCGGCGTGCGGTCGCCGTCGACGGCGAGGAGCAGGTTGATCCGGTCCTCGGTCTCCGCCAACACCTCCTGCACGGCGGGGTGTTCGCCGGTCACCGCGTCCTGGTGCGGGTTGCGGGCGAGGTAGTCGTTGATGGTGGCCGGCAGCACGAAGTAGCCGTCGGCCAGGCCCTGCATCAGCGCAGAGGCGCCGAGGCGGTTGGCTCCGTGGTCGGAGAAGTTGGCCTCGCCGATCGCGAACAGGCCGGGGATCGTGGTCTGGAGGTCGTAGTCGACCCACAGGCCACCCATCGTGTAGTGCACGGCGGGGTAGATGCGCATCGGCACCTCGTACGGATCCTCGTCGGTGATCCGCTGGTACATGTCGAAGAGGTTGCCGTACTTCGCCTCCACGGCCCCCCGGCCGATGCGCTGGATGGCGTCGGCGAAGTCGAGGTACACGCCCTGTCCGCCCGGCCCCACTCCCCTGCCCTCGTCGCAGACGTTCTTCGCGGCGCGGGAGGCGATGTCGCGCGGGACCAGGTTGCCGAAGGACGGGTAGATGCGCTCCAGGTAGTAGTCGCGCTCGTCCTCGGGGATCCGGTTCGGCGGACGGGTGTCGCCCTTTGCCTTCGGCACCCAGATCCGGCCGTCGTTGCGCAGCGACTCGCTCATCAGCGTGAGCTTGGACTGGTGGTCGCCGGTGCGCGGGATGCAGGTCGGATGGATCTGGGTGAAGCAGGGGTTGGCGAAGTGGGCGCCGCGGCGGTGGGCCCGCCAGATGGCCGTCGCGTTGGAGTTCATGGCGTTCGTCGACAGGTAGAAGACGTTGCCGTAGCCGCCGGAGGCCAGTACCACCGCGTCCGCGAAGTACGTGTCGATGCGACCGGTGACGAGGTCGCGGGCCACGATCCCGCGTGCCCGTCCGTCGACGACGATCAGGTCGAGCATCTCGGTGCGCGGGTGCATCTCGACGTTCCCGGCCGCGATCTGCCGCGACAGCGCCTGATACGCACCCAGCAGGAGCTGCTGACCCGTCTGGCCGCGGGCGTAGAACGTCCGGGAGACCTGCACCCCGCCGAAGGAGCGGGTGTCGAGCAGACCGCCGTACTCCCGCGCGAAGGGCACGCCCTGCGCCACGCACTGGTCGATGATCTCCACCGAGATCTGCGCCAGGCGGTGGACGTTGGACTCGCGCGCCCTGAAGTCGCCGCCCTTGACGGTGTCGTAGAAGAGGCGGTGGATCGAGTCGCCGTCGTTGCGGTAGTTCTTGGCCGCGTTGATGCCGCCCTGAGCGGCGATGGAGTGGGCGCGGCGCGGGGAGTCCTGGTAGCAGAACTGGACGACGTGATAGCCCTGTTCGGCGAGGGTCGCGCCCGCGGAGCCGCCCGCGAGGCCGGTACCGACGACGATCACCGTGTGCTTGCGGCGGTTGGCGGGGTTGACCAGCTTGGCCTCGAAACGGCGCTTGTCCCAGCGCTCGGCCACCGGACCTGCCGGAGCCTTGGTGTCGACGACCGGTTCGCCGGTCGCGTAGTCGGTGTACGTCATGTTCAGCTCACCACTCCGGTCATGACACCCACGGGCACGGCGATGAAGCCGGCCGTGAGCAGCAGTGCGAGGACATCGGCGACGGCCTTGAGGGCACGGTCGCGGGTGCGGCTGCCCACGCCGAGGGTCTGGGCGGCGCTCCAGAAGCCGTGCCGGACGTGCAGGCCGAGGGCGAGCATCGCGACGATGTAGATGACGTTGCCGTACCAGGTGGAGAAGGTGTCCACGACGTTCTGGTACGGGTGGCCCTCCTGGAAGCCGCCGGAGTGCACGGTGCCGGTCGTCAGGTCGAGGACGTGCCACACGATGAACAGGCCGAGGATGATCCCGCCCCAGCGCATGGTGCGCGTCGCGTAGCTCGCCCGCGGCTTCTTGTGGACGTACTTGCTGGGCCGGGCACGGATGTCACGGCGGCTGAGCTGGTACGCCGAGACGGCGTGCGCGACGACGGCGATCACCAGCACGATCCGGATGAGCCAGAGCGTCCACTCGTAGTGCATGAACGGTTCGCCGACCGTGCGCAGCCAGTGCGCGTAGTGGTTGAACTCGCCCGTCCCGAAGAAGATCTTCAGGTTGCCGATCATGTGGACGACCAGGTACAGCAGCATGATCAGGCCGCTGACGGCCATCACGGTCTTCTTGCCGACGGAGCTGTCCCACACGGTGCGTGCCATGGACGGCCGTCGGTCCGTCCGCGTTGCCAGAGCCATGGTCAAGACGCTAGAGCCGAACGACCCGATCGGTCCAAGACATGGTCCGGCTTGATTCCATAGGGACCGGCTATCGTACGAGGATGCAGTTCCAGCAGCTCCAGTACTTCGTGGCGGTCGCCGAGACCCGGCACTTCACCCGCGCCGCCGATCTCGTCCATGTGGCGCAGCCGTCCCTGTCCCAGCAGATCAAGGCCCTTGAGCGGGAGCTCGGGGCCGATCTGTTCCTGCGGGCGCGCGGCAACATCACCCTCACCGACGCGGGCGAGGCCCTGCTGCCGCTGGCCCGCCGCATCCTGGCCGACGCGGACACGGCCCGGCACGAGGTGCAGGAGCTGGTGCAGCTGCGCAGCGGCCGGGTCCGGCTCGGCGCGACCCCGAGCCTGTGCACCGGCCTGCTGCCGGACGTGCTGCGCGCCTTCCACGACCGCTATCCCGGCATCCGGCTGATGATCGAGGAGGGCGGCTCCCACGATCTTGTACGGCTGCTCGCGCGCGGCGCCCTCGACCTGGCCCTGGTGGTCTCCCCGTTGCCGTCGCCGTCCCCGGCGCTGACGACGGTCGAGCTGCTGCGCGAGGACCTGGTCGTCGTGTCCTCGCCGGAGGCGCCGGCCCCCGGTGGCCCGGGCCGCCGTACCGTGCGCGTCGCCGACCTGGAGAGCGAGCCCCTGGTGATGTTCCGGCACGGCTACGACCTGCGCGAACTGACCGTGGCCGCGTGCCGTGCCGAGGGCTTCGAGCCGGACTTCGCGGTGGAGGGCGGGGAGATGGACGCGGTGCTGGGCTTCGTTCGGTCGGGCCTGGGGGTGGCCGTCGTACCGCGCATGGTCGCCACCCGCTCGGGCCGGGGGCTGCGGGTCACCCCGCTCGCCCGTCCCGGCCTGCACCGGACGATCGCGCTGGCCCACCGCAGCGACGTGGCTCCGCCGCGGGCGGCACGGGAGTTGCAGCGGATGCTCCTGGAGCGCTGAGCGGTCGTAGCAGGGGTCTTCTTGCACGGGGCGGGCGGATGGCGCGGCGGATCGTCGTGTCGGGCGCGGCGCTGATGGTGCCCGCGGGGTGCCCGGGCACCACCGCGTCCGGCGGATCGCGGAGCTCCGGGCCGACACCGGCCCCCGCTTCGCTGCCGGTCTCGGGCCCGTGGCGCGCGTGGACGACGTCCGTCTCCGCCCACGACGTCCGCGGCTCCTGCGACGCGACGGCGCACCGGCTCAGGCGGGATCGTCCGCCGGTCACGGGCCACCGGCAAGGCCACCTGGACGGTCCCCGCCCGGCGGATCGACGACGTCCGTCTCCGCCCACGACGCCCGCGGCTCCTGCGACGCGACGGCGCACCGGCCCAGGCGGGATCGTCCGCCGGTCACAGGCCACCGGCAAGGCCACCTGGACGGTCCCCGCCCGGCGGATCGACGACGTCCGTCTCCGCCCACGACGCCCGCGGCTCCTGCGACGCGACGGCGCACCGGCTCAGGCGGGATCGTCGGCCGGTCACGGGCAACAAGGTGAGCTGGACGGTCCTCGCGCCGGGCCGGCGCGTACCCCGTGGCGGTCGCGCCGGGCGCGGACGCGGGCCATCGTGGTCACCAGCCACACCTACGGGTCCGCGCGCTCACTCCCGCTGCCCTGAGCCGGTCGGCGGCGGGAGGTCCGCTCAGCCCGTCGCGTCCACCAGCGCCAGCTCGTGCAGCCGCTCCGGCGGGCCCGGGCGGGCGTAGTACCAGCCCTGGGCTGTGTCGCAGCCCAGTATCCGCAACTGCTCGGCCTGCGCCCCGGTTTCGACCCCCTCGACCGTCACCGCGAGGTTCAGGCCGTGGGCGAGCGAAACGATGCCCTCGACGATCTTGAGGTCGACGGGATCGGCGGGGAACTGCTGCATGCTCTGGGTGAAGGAACGGTCCAGCTTCAGGACGCTGACCGGGAGGCGGCGAAGGTTCGCCAGGTTCGAGTAGCCGGTGCCGAAGTCGTCCAGGGCGATGTCGACGCCCATCTCGGCGAGCCGGCGCAGCGGCTTGAGGAGGTCGTCGTCGGCGCCGATGAGGGCCGACTCCGTGACTTCGAGGCACAGGGCGTCCGGCTCGACGCCGGTGCGCTCCAGGATGTCGACGGTGTCCTGGACCAGGCCGGGGTGGGTGAGTTGGCACGGCGAGAGGTTGACGTTGATCCTCAGGGGACCGTTCTGCCCGTACCGTTCTCGCCATTCACGGGCCTGCCGTACCGACTGCTCCAGGACCCAGCGGCCGAGCGGCACGATCAGCCCGGTGTGCTCGGCGAGCGGGATGAACCGGTCCGGGCCGAGCACCCCGTGCTGCGGATGCAGCCAGCGCACCAGCGCCTCGGCGCCCCGCACACTGCCGTCGCCGAGGTGGACCAGCGGCTGGTACTCGATGAAGAACTCGCCGCGGTCCAGGGCCGCGGGCAGCGCCGTGGTCAGCCCGTGCCGGGTGATGGCGCGGGCGTCGGCCTCCGGGTCGGCCAGCTCGAAGCGGTTGCCGCCCGCCGACTTGGCCCGGTACATGGTGATGTCGGCGCTGCGCAGTACCTCCGCAGGACCCCGCTCGCCCGTGGGGCCCTCGACGATGCCGATACTGCCGCGCACGGTCAGCTCGCGGCCGTCGATACGGACCGGGGCGAGCAGCACGTTCATGATGCGCGCCGCGAGGTCGTCGACCTCGCTCTCGGTGTCGGGGCCGGTGGTCAGCGCCACGAACTCGTCACCGCCGAGCCGGGCCACCATCTCGCCCGGCGCGGTGGCACACGACTGGAGCCGGTCGGCGACCTCGACGAGCAGCCGGTCGCCGGCCGCGTGGCCGAGGCTGTCGTTGATGGTCTTGAAGCCGTCTAGGTCGAGGTAACACAGCCCGAACCGCTGGCCCTCGCCCGCGTTCAGCGCCTTTTCCAGGCGCTCGAAGAACAGCGTGCGGTTGGGCAGTCCGGTGAGCGCGTCGTGCGTGGCCTCGTAACGCAGCCTGAGGTTGAGCAGCCGGCGCTCGGTGGTGTCCTCCATGAGGGCGAGCTGGTACTGCGGGACCCCGTCGGCGTCGCGCAGCAGGGAGACCGTCAGGTTGGTCCACAGGACCGTTCCGTCCGGGCGGGAGAAGGCCTTTTCGAGGTGGTAGTGCTCGCGCTCACCGCGGACGAGTTCGTCGTAGAGCGTCCAGGTCTGCGGGGCGTCCTCCGGGTGGGTCCACTCCTGGACCCTGCGGCCGCGCATCGTCTGGTCGGTGATGCCGAACATGCGCAGCAACGCACCGTTGACCTGGAGGACGTTGCCGTCCAGGTCGGCGATGCCGATTCCTATGGCCGCGCCCTCGAACACCGCGCGGAACCGGGCTTCCGTCGCGTGCAGCGCCTGCGCCACCACGCCCTGCGCCTCGAGGGCGGCCTGCGCGATGGCCTCCTGCTCGGCCAGCGTCCGCTCCCGCAGCGCGTGCGCGAACCCGGCGGCCATGGCGTGCTGGAGGCGTGCGGAGCGCGACCTCAGATCCTCGCGGTCGCCGTCGCCGCCGCAGTAGAGCACCAGATAGGCGTCGACACAGTCCAGGGAGCGGGTCAGCGCTTCCGGATCCGTGCAGTGCGCGTCGACGAGCGCGGCTCCGACCGCCCGGCCCTCGTCGGTGTCGACGACCCTGGCCGCGAGCGCCTCGCTCAACCGGCGGGCCAGCGGCAGCAGTTGTTCCTCGAACTCCGGCCGGGTCGCGGACGTCGACGTCACCGGGAACACGGCCCGGCTCCAGATCGTCGCGAACCGGCGCAGTCTGTCCTCCGGCCCGTCCGGCTCGGCGATCACGCCGTACGCCCCACGCCGGCGAACCCGGAGAAGGCCCACGGATCCTCGTCGTCGGGGTTCCAGGTCGCCGACTCGGGCCGCCACCGCGGCGGCGACACCAGTCCCGGTTCCACCATGTCGTACCCCTCGAAGAACCGCGCGATCTCCTCGCGCGAGCGCATGATCAGCGGGTTGCGAATGTCCTTGTACACGTCCACCGCGCCCTCGGTCCGCTCCTGCGGAAGCGGGATTCCCTCGTACGACGCGTGCGTGAGCACCAGCAGGCTGCCGGGCGCGAGTGCGTCGCGCAGCTCCGCCACCGCTCCGTAGGGGTCGTCCGCGTCTTCCACGAAGTGCAGTATGGCAACGAGAAGCAGTGCCACCGGCCGGTTCAGGTCGATCAGGCGCTGAACCTCGGGACTGCCGAGGATCTCCCGGGGCTTGCGAAGGTCGGCGGCGACGACTCCCGCGTCCGCGTTTCCCTCCAGGACCGCCTGGCTGTGCGCGACGGCCACCGGGTCGTGGTCGACGTAGACGACACGGGCGCCGGGGCGGGCGCTCTGGGCGACCTCGTGGACGTTGCCGAAGGTCGGGATGCCGGAGCCGATGTCCAGGAACTGGGTGATGCCCTCGTCGGCGGCGAATTGCACCGCCCGCCGCAGGAAGGCCCGGTTCGCCTGCATGGTCTTCGGCAGCCCCGGTGCGAACTCCATGACCCTGCGGGCCGCCTCCCGGTCGGCCTCGAAGTTGTGCGAACCGCCCAGGTAGAAGTCGTAGATACGCGAGACACTCGGCACCGAGATGTCGATGCTCCGGGGAGCCCAGGCGGGACGCTCCATGTATCTCTCCAAGGCGTAGACGATCCGGTGTTCGAGCTGAGGCTACTGATCGACCGCCAACGGAGCGAGTGGAAACGGAAATTGACCGTCCGTTCCCGGTCACTGCCTGCGGCACGTGCCGCTGCGGGACGGCGTGGATTCCCTACGAAAAGTAGGCGCCGCACTCCGGAGAGTTCCGGAGCGGGCGCCGACTCGCGGTGAGTTGGGGGGAATGACGGCAAAACCGGTCCGCCCCCTCCGTGCGGCGCGGAGGGGGCGGACCGGTGGTTCGGGCGAGACCGCCGTCACTTGTCGGAGACGCCGACCATCTCTCCGTTGGGACGGACGGCGTACCAGGTGCCGCCGACGCCCTGGCCGTTGGTGTCGCCGGGCTGCTTGTCCGCCGCGAAGGTGTAGATGGGGGAGCAGTTGACCGTCTGCTGCTTGACGCCGTCGGAACGGGTGAAGCTCATCAGGCCCTTCTTCTGGACGTCCTTGGTGTCGTTCGCCGATACCGGCGCCACGACCGGCCACTTCTCCAGGCAGGCACCGGTGCAGTTGGAGACCGGCTCGGGCCAGGCCTTGTCCTTGGCGAAGCGGTAGACCGTCATGCCGTTCTTGTCGACGACGATCTCGCCCAGGTTGGGGTCGTTGCGCGTGGACAGTCCGGGCAGGCTGGCGACCGACGCCTTCTTGCCCGTGGGCGCCAGCGCGTACCACTTGCCGCCCACGCCCTGGCCGGTCAGATCGCCGGCCTTGGTGTCCTTCGCATAGCGGTAGGCCGGCCAGCCGCCGATGGTCAGCTGCTTGCTGCCGTCGGCCCGGGTCACCTCACCGAGCAGCGCCTTGTCGATACCGGCGCCGGCCGAGGCGTCGTTCGCGGGTACCGGCGGCCAGGCAGTTGCGCAGTCGCCGTTGCAGTTCGACTTCGGCGGCTCGGCGGTGTCCTCGTCGAAGCGGTAGAGGCTGAGACCGGCGCTGTCGGTCAGCACGTCCCCGAGCTCGGCGTTCGCGGAAACCTCGAGCTTGCCGGCCGAGGCCGACTGGGCTCCCAGGTTCCCCTGGCCACCGCCCACGGTCGAGCTGGGGCTCGGGCTGGTCCCGGTCCCGATACCGGAGCCGACACCGCCGTAACCGCCCGCCGCCGCCGTGGCACCGACGTTCTGGCTGCCCACCGACGACGTGCCGCCTTCCTGACCGCACGCCGTCGTCAGCACCAGCACCGCCGCGGCGCTTGCCACGAGTGAGGCGTTCCGCCAGGAGGTCTTCATCGTCAACTCCCCATAATTCAAAAGGGTGTTGCAGCGCCCTGCTGCGCCGCCGCACGACAATGGGTACGCACCGGAGCAGGGGTTGTGTTCAACCGTCCCGCATATTTCTTTTCGGAAGCTGTGAGCACACCCGCCTCAGACCGCACAGATGTACCCCCCACCGGACGGACGAGCGCCGGGAATTCAAACATCGGGCGGTCCTTTGCCCCTCCTTCGGACCAATCCCTTCGCGCCCGCGCGTGAGAGGGCGTGGCAGGCCTCATGATCTCCGTCGTGCATCGACCCGCATCACCCCAATCAACCTCCGCCTTACGGGTGTTGGCCCTGCTGACGTTGACGTGGGCGCTCATCGGTCCCACGGCCGGGGTGGCCGAGGCGGATGCCTGCGCGTACGCCTCTGTCGGCCCCGACGGCGCGGAGGCAGTGGCGGTCGCCGGAAGCCCCACCTGGCCCACTCTCCCGCCGTGCCCGAAGCCCGAGCCTCCACCCCCGCCCACTCCCCCTCCCACTGCGACTCCCCCACCCTCCGAGCCTCCGTGTACGCCGACCCCTGCTCCCGACCCCACGCCGACACCGACGCAGAAGCCGCCGAAGCCCAAACCGACGCCGACACCCGAGCCGCCGGCTCCCCCGCCCCCGCCCCCCGCACCGGCACCGCAACCGGCCGCACCGCGGCCGCGCCCCACAACGCCCCCCGTTCCCACCCCGTCACCGGCTCCCACCCCGACGCCGACGCCGACGCGGAAGCCACCGCCCAGGCCGGCCCCAGGCCCCTCCGCGACCCCGGTGACCTACCCGGCCCACCACCACGCGAAGGCGCCCGACCGGTCCACGCACAGCACGACCTCGCCCGTGATCTACGTCCTGCTCATCACCGCGCCCGCGGTGGTCGCCGTGGCCGCCCTGCGGCCCCGCTAGTGCCGATCCTGGAGGCATCCCTTGCCGGAATGGCTTGTTCTCGTCCTCGCGATGCTGGCCGCATGCGCCGTGGTGGTCGCCATCACGCTCATCCGCCACAAGGCGGCACCCGTGGACGAGGATCCCAGCGAGACCCCCGACGTCATCGAGTACATGACGATGTGGATCGGGGTGGTGTACGCCATCGTCCTGGGTCTGGCCATCGCGGGCGTCTGGGAGGCCCGCAGCTCCGCCCAGGACCACGTCCAGGCGGAGGCCCAGGCGCTGCACGAGATCTCGGAGCGGGTCCAGGTCTATCCGGCCGACACCCGTGACCGCATTCGGGACGATGTCAACGCCTATGCCGGACACGTCGTCACCACCGAGTGGGAGGAGATGGCCGACCACCGCCGCATGACCGGGCGCGGCACCGAACTCCTCGACCGGCTCCGCACGGACGTCACCTCCTACCAGCCGAAGACCGACTTCGAGGCCCAGGCCTACCAGCCGCTCGTCGACCAGGTGGCGGCCGTGGACCAGGCCCGCAACGCCCGCGCGAATTCGGTCGAGCCCACCATGCCCGGGGTGGTCTGGTTCGGCCTGCTGGGCGGCGGCGTCGTCACCATCGGCATGGTCTTCGCGCTGCAGATCCGGCGTACGACACGCGAGCTGATCCTGGCCGGCCTGTTCTCCGCGCTGATCGCCTTCCTGCTCTTCCTGATCTGGGACTTCGACGCCCCCTACAGCCGTGGCATCACGGCGTCCGCGGAGCCGTTCCTCGTCCTCTTCCCGGACATCAAGGGCTGACGACGCGTCCCACCCGGGCACATCGGGGATGTCCGGCGTCCGACACGCCGTCGGCGTCCCCTGAGCGGCCCACACATATGCCCCATTCGGAGCGACAGCGATCGCGCGGACGGACAGCTGTTCCTAGCGTTTCGGTCATCGAGGCGCATTTCCGACGAAGGCGGAGAGGGTCCGCAGCTGCTCCTCGGGGACCGGAGGAACCACCATGCGCGTGATACGCGTCGCCGCGGCCGCACTGCTGGGCGCGACCGCCCTGACCTTCTCCGCACCGGCCGCCGTGGCGAAGGCCGACACCAACATCACGCCCTTCGGTTTCAGCGTCCTGCCCTCGACCATCGCCGCGGGCGGACAGGTGGCGCTCCTGCTGGAACGCAACCACGACGGCTGCAGGGGCTCGGCGACCGTCACATCGGCGGTACTCGACACCGTCATCATCCCGCCGCACAAGAGTTACGCGACGGCCATCGTCGACTGGGACGCCAGACCCGGTTCGGTGTACCGAGTGACGTTCACCTGCGACGGCGTGAGCGGGTCCACGAGTGTGACCATCGCAGGCGGCCACCCGGACGGTCCGACACCGATGCCGCTCCACCCCGACCGGGGTGTGCACGCCGGTGAGGGCGGCAGCAGCATCGCCGGTTTCGACCTCAAGGAGCTCGGCATGGGCGCCGCGCTGATCACGGGGTCGGTCGGGGCGGCGTACCACTTCTCCCGTCGTGGCACCGGCGAGGACGACGCGTGACGGCTCCGCCGGGCGCGCAGACCTCCGCCCCGGTGGTTCCTCTCGGAATCCGGGGCGAAGGCCTGTGCCGCGTACGGTCGGAAATCTCCGAAGGGGGCGGAGATCAGATGTGCTTCTCGGACCGCCGGCGCATCCAGAACACCCCGCCGCCGATGACGGCGAGGGCCACGAGACCGCCGCCGATGGCCATGTCGGTCGGGGTGGCCCCGGCGGAGCTGCTGCCACCGAGGCCGCCGCGGACTCCGCCGATGACGGTGAAGGCCGTGGGGTTGATCACGGTGCCGTTGTGGCAGACGACACTGATGCTGTGCGATCCCGTGGCCGCGTTCCGGTTGACCGTGGCGCGTCCCGTCGCCAGGTTGTTGGGCCCCGTCCTCAGCCTGATCGTCCGGAACGCGTCCGAGCTCGCGGTGGCGTTGCCGGTGCAGTTGTTGACGGTGATGGTCAGCTGTCCGCCCCGGGCGATGACGCTGGGAAGGGCGACGACGTTGCTGGGGCTCAGGTTCATGCCGTCCCGCGCGACGGCCGCCGGGGCGGCGAGTCCGAGCACGGCGACCGCGGCGCCGGCGGCCGCCAGGGCACTGGTAGTACGCATGTGAATCCTCCGCGGGAGACGCCCCGGGAACGGTCCCCGGTGGATCGGCGAGAAAACGCCTCCCAGGAAGACCCTCAGATGCCGTGCGCAAGCCCGCATTTCGGCACTGGTCCGTACTGGTGAGAGGACACGCCGAACGAAAAGCGCACAATCGGATATCTCCGCAGGTCACGGACCGTCAGAAAATTCCTGCTCACGGCAACTCGGATGGCGCACCACGCGCGTCCGGGAGCCACCCGTTCGCCGCCGCCCCGTCGCTGGTTTCGCGCGCCGGACTTAGCGTTCTCGTATGCGCGAATGACGTGGCGACGGCCGCGTCGAGAGGGGAAGTCAATGTCTGCGTCCGAGCTGGCCGAGCTGGCCGAAGAGGAGGAGCGGCGGAAGAAGCGCGCTCCCTGGGGCGTGATAGCGCTTGTTCTGCTGACCGGTCTCGCGCTCATTCGGAACGGTTCGGGGGAGTTCGACGTCGGCCCGCCGCAACCCGCGTCGGCGGCCGCGGCGGACAGCCGGGTGCACGGCACCGCCTTCGGCAACGCCCCCGCTCCCCTGCCGTACGCCGCGCCCGACCGGGTCTCCATCCCGGCGATCCGGGTCGACGCGCCGATGCTGCCCGTCGGCCTGGACTCGGACGGCTGGGTCGGCGCGCCGCCGCCGGAGGACCCGAATCTGGCCGGCTGGTTCACCGGCGCGGTCTCCCCCGGCGAGAAGGGCACCGCGGTCGTCGTCGGCCATGTCGACAACAAACAGGGCCCCGCCGTGTTCTACGGACTCGGGGCCCTGAAGAAGGGAAATCGCGTCGAGATCAGGCGCAAGGACGGAAAGACGGCCGTCTTCGAGATCTACGGCGTCGAGGTATTCGAGAAGAACAATTTCCCCGGAGATCGTGTCTACGGCTCCAAGGGGACCCCCGAATTGCGGGTCATCACCTGCGGGGGCGGATTTTCCAAGCACAACGGCTACGACGGAAACGTCGTCGCCTTCGCCCGCCTGGTCGAGGTCCGCTGAGCGTTCCCCGACCCGGCGGGCGCGTTCCGGCTAGACGTACTGCCGTCGCGGGACGGTGATGTGATAGCCGGAATCGATGAGCTGCGGCAGATAGTCGCGCAGCGCCCGGACGCTCTGGGAGCGGTCGCCCCCGGCGTCGTGCGAGAGCACCACGACGCCGGGGGCGGCGCCGTTCTCCACCGTGCCGACGATGCGGCGGGTGCCCGGGGTGGTCCAGTCGAGGGTGTCGACGGTCCACGCGAGGGGTTCCATGCCGAGCTCGGCGCCGAGCTGGAAGGCGGCGCGGTTCCAGGCACCGTAGGGAGCACGGAACCATTCGGGCCGCTCGCCGTAGGCGTCCTCGATGACGTCGCAGGTGCGTTCCATCTCGGAGCGGATGCGGGAGCGGGTGAGCCGGGTGAGCAGGGGGTGGGACCAGGTGTGGTTGCCGACGACGTGCCCCTCGTCGGACATCCGGGCCAGCAGGTCCTGGTTGTCGACCGCCATCTCCCCGCACACGAAGAACATCGCCCGTACGTCGTACTCGGCCAGCGTGTCCAGGATGTGCGGGGTGTAGCGGGGGTCGGGTCCGTCGTCGAAGGTCAGCACCATGGTCCTGCCGCGTCCGGAGACCTTCAGCAACGGCTCGTGGCGCACCAGCGTCTTCCGGCGGGCGGCGTGCGGCGGGCCGTAGCCGGTCAGGGGCTGGAGGCGGTAGGCCGAGGACTTGACCGCGCGGTGGGCCGGTGGGCCGGCGGCGGGGAGCGCCGGCCCGACCGGCTCCTTGCCGGTGACCGCAGCGAGCACTCCGGCCGTGCCGGCGGCCCCGACCGCGGCGGCGCCGGCCACCAGGGCCCGACGCCGGGTGAGCACCACCGCCGTCGACGACAGCCGTGTGAGCAACTGATCCTTCGTCATGACTCATCAGTCGCCCGGCGGAGCTTAGACGCACCTCAGCAACACCGGTGCGGCGGCACGATTACACCCACCCGGCCCAGTGAAGACGTGTCCGTCGGCATGGCGGAACGTCAGGCCGACGTCGTACGAGGGCAATCGGCTTCGGCCCCGGCCTCGTCCCCTCCGGCGAGGCCGGGTGCCGAGGGCGGCGGCGGGCTTCGGTGGCGGCCCGCTCGCGGCCCGCCCCTCGGGTGCCCCATTTCGCCAGAACTTGCCCACCCATGTCGACGGGTCCCCGAATGCCGCCTGGACCTGCGGCTTCCGATAGCCTCACAGCCGTGACGGAACAGCATGCGCACCAGTTCGAGCGGGGCACGGACGGGCCCAAGGTCATCGTCGTCGGCGTGGACGGCTCCGACTCCTCGCTCCGCGCCGCGGCATACGCCGGCGGTCTGGCCCGGCGGCAGCACGCGCTGCTCGCCGTCGTGTACGTCCAGCCGGTGATCGCCTCGGGCGCCGCGCTCGGCGCGCCGGTCGCCGAGACGACCGACGAGATCGCCGAGGACCTGGTCGCCCAGATCCGGCACGCGACCGAGCAGAACAAGGGGATATTCGATGTGCGCTGGGAGTTCCACACCTTCCGTGGCGACCCCTACAGCGGGCTGACGAAGGCGGCGGACGAGCTCAAGGCCGACGCGGTCGTCGTAGGAGCCTCGGAGCAGGCCGGCCACCGGATCGTCGGTTCCGTCGCGGTGCGGCTGGTCAAGGCGGGGCGGTGGCCGGTGACCGTGGTGCCATAAGCCTGCTCGGGGTCAGGCGAGCACCTCCTCGCGCAGCCCTTTCGGGTGCTAGTACAAGCGGTCGGTGCCGGCGGGGTGTTGGAGCGAGCGCAGGAAGTCCAGCACAATCGCGTTGAACTCCTCGGGCTTCTCCAGGTTCGGGAAGTGCGAGGTGCCCTCCACCAGCACCGAGCGGCCGTTCTGAGCGGTGTCGGCGAAGCGTTCCGCGTCGGCGAGCAGGTCCGGGGAGTCGAGCGTGCCGTTGACGGTGAGGACCGGGACGTCGATCTTCGGGACCCGGGCCCAGGTGTCGGTCATGGGCACGTGCCAGTTCCGTTCGCCCGGCGTGTGCTTGGAGATGGTGTGCAGGGCCATCTCGCGCAGGTGGTCCAGGATCCGCGGGTCGGTCTCGTCGGGCTCGCGGAAGGGGCCCGCGACGGACCGCAGGAACACCTTGAGCCAGCCCTCGATGTCGCCCGAGTGCAGGGTCCGGTGGGACTCGGCCACTCTCTGTCGGGTCACCTCGTGGGTGTACTCGAAGTCGCTGACCGAGGCCCCGCTCAGGACGATCCCCCGGACCAGTTCCGGATACTCGATCGCCGTGTCACCGGCGACGGCCCCGCCCATCGAGACACCGACCAGGACCGCGGGGCCCGCGTCGAGGTGGCGCAGCAGTCCGGCGAGGTCGTCGGCCCAGCGGAAGGGCCGGGTCGCGTTGGCGGTCCAGCCGTGGCCGCGGATGTCGACGGCGATGACGCGGTGGTCGGCGGCGAGGACCGGTGTCTGGGCCTCGAAGAGGCGGTGGTCGACGTAGCCGGCGTGCAGCAGGACCACAGGGTCCCCGGTTCCGGTGTCGAGATAGGCGATGTCCCCGTCGGTGGACGCGAAAAAGCTCAGTTCCGAAGCGACTGTCATGACAACCAAGGTGTCATCTTCTGGCGACTTTGACAACCAGGCTGTCATGATGAGCCGGTGCATGATGAGCGGGTGAACGACATCGACGCCCCGCTTCCCCCCGACGAACTCGGCCACCGCGTCTCCGAGGTGTTCGACCTGATCGGCGCCCTCTACCGACGCGGCCTGCGCAAGCTCGAACAGAGCCAACAGATCGAGGGGGTCTCCGTCGGCGTGCGCTCCGTACTGGTCCTGCTGCGCCGGTACGGCGCCATGACGGTGCCTCAGATGGCCCGGCTCATGGCGCTGACCCGGCAGTTCGTGCAGCGCATGGTCAACGACGCGGTGGCGGCGGGCTGGGCGGAGGCCACACCGAACCCCGCACACCAGCGGTCCTCGCTGATCCGGATCACCGCCGAGGGCGAGGCCGTCATCGACGCGATCCTCGCCCGCGAGCACGCCCTGAACCGGCAGGTCGGCGGCGATCTGACGGACGCCGAACTGCGGGCCTGCGCGCGCGTCCTGAAGGAGATGCTGCGGACCTTCGACCATGTGGACGTGGACTGACCTACTCCCCCATCGCCAGCCCGTCCTTCGCCGCGCCCCGGCTCAGCACCACCTGGCGGATCCGGTCGCGGACGCCCTCGAGATCGGCGCCCTGCGCGATCGCCTCGTTGAGGTTCACCGCCCGGCCGGCGTCCACGTCGAACATCTGCGGCACGAACTCCGCCTTCGCGACCCGCCAGCGCTCACCCGGCCGGGCGGGCGGGACGAACGTGAAGCGGCCGAGGGTGGACTGGTTGCCGCGCGGGTCCTGCGCGCCCTCGTGGTTGGACATCTCGCCCGCGATCTGGTCGCCCATGCCGTAGACGACCCAGGTGTCGTTGACCTTCTCGTACGCCTGCGGGACATGCGCGTGGGTGCCGAGGATCAGGTCGACGTCGGGACGCCCGCCGGTGCGGGCGGCGGTCAGATCGCGCGCCAGGGCCACCTGCTGCTCATCGGGCGCGTCCTGCCATTCGGTGCCCCAGTGCAGCGATACGACGACCACGTCGGCGCCCGCCTTCCGGGCGGCACGGGCATCCGCCAGGATCTTCTTCTCGTCCATCAGGTCGACCGCCCAGGGCTGCCCCTGGGGCAGCGGGAAGCCGTTGGTGTCATAGGTGTAGGCGAGATGGGCGACCTTCGCCGACCCGGCACGCAGGACGGTGACCGTGCGCGCCTCGGCCTCGGTGCGGGCCGACCCGGCGTGCCGTACGCCCGCACGGTCCAGGGCGTCGAGGGTGCGGCGGATGCCCTCGGAGCCGTCGTCGAGGCTGTGGTTGGAGGCGGTGGAGCAGCCGTCGTAGCCGGTGGCGGCAAGTGCCTGGGCCACCTCGGGCGGTGACTTGAAGGTCGGGTAGCCGGTGTAGTCGCCGTTCGCGCCGTAGACGGTCTCCATGTGACACAGCGCCAGATCGGCGGGGGAGACGACGGATCGGATTCCGGCCAGCATCGGACGGAAGTCGTAGCCGTTCCCGCCCCCGTCGAAGCGGGCCCGGTCGATGATCGAACTGTGCGGCAGGACGTCACCGGAGGCGACGAGTGTGAAGCCGCGCGGTGCGGCGGCGGCCGGGGCCGGGCGCCCGGGTGTCTCGTGGTCGTGCGCCTGACAGGCGGCGCCCCCGGCGAGAAGGGCCGTGAGGGCCAGGGCAACCTGCCGTCTGCGTGCAATCATCAGCTCACCCCACTGTGGTCATATTTGCTGACGAATAGGTATGAGCTTGTCCGCGTCCGCAAACGGCCTGACCGCCTTCTTGACCCGTCCGGGGTGGACGGGACGCGGAAAGGACGCGGAACGGACCGTTCACCGAACCGTTCGTCGACGCGATCGACCGTCCGCCGCAGATCCTTGTGCGTGCCCTGTCCCCCGGCCTCGTGCTGAGGTGCCATACGGCCATGACGGCCGGAACCACCCTCACGAACGGGACGACCGCCGAGCACGAGCTCGCCGCACTGCAGCGGGAGCACGGCCGGCCCCTCTTCGCGCTCCTGCTCCGGCTCAGTGACGGCGACCGGCAACGCGCCGAGGACCTGGTGCAGGAGACCCTCGTGCGCGCCTGGCAGCACCCCGAGGCGCTGCGCGCCGACGCCTTCGAGTCCGTACGGCCATGGCTGCTGACCGTGGGACGCCGGCTCGCGATCGACGCGCGACGGGCCCGGCAGGCACGCCCCGCCGAGGTCGGCGACGCGGTTCTGGAGAACGCCCGGGTGTGCGCCGATCACGCCGAACGGGCGGCTGCCGCCCTCGACGTACGCGAGGCTGTGAAGACACTCACTCCGGAGCACCGTGAAGTCCTGGTGCTGGTGTATTTCCAGGGGGCGAGTGTGGCGGAGGCCGCCGAAATCCTCGGAATTCCGCCCGGTACGGTGAAGTCCCGCGCGTACTACGCGCTGCGGGCCCTGCGCCGGGTGCTTCCGGGATACGCGGCCGACCTGCGGTGAAACCAATGGGAAAGTCAAACCTCCGTAAAGCGCCTTGCTGAGGACCCCGGTTGAGTAATCGGCTGTCCTCATCCGTGTTCCGGATGGGGTCCCGGCGACGGGCGACGCGCACGCACCGGAGGAAGGCAGGAAGGGATGCTGCACAGAGGTCAAGAGAGCACGGACGGCACCGGCGGGGGCGAACTCCTCGTCCCCATGGCCTGGTTGTACGCCGAGTACATCGCCGACGAGCTGCTGCGTTCCGGCGATCTGATGCCGCCGACGTCCTTCGAGTTCCGCGCCGGGCGGGACGCGCTGGCGCTGACCGTCTTCCTCGCCGACACCGAGGGAGAACTCTCCGGCATCCAGGTCGTCTCCCAGCTGGAGAACTGGCTGTCACTGACGGCGTACGACCAGCCGTGGCAGGACTGGGTGTGTGAGCGGATGGCCGCGCTGACCGCCGCGGCGGTGGCCACCGGCGAGCCCGCGCCGGACCTCGAACTCGCGGCGGCGGCCTGGCGCTGGCTGGAGGAGACAGAGCTGCTCGCGCCCGATCTGAACGCCGTGCCGGGCGGCGGGGCGGGCGTCGGTGAGGACGAGGGGCCGAAGGTGTGGACACCGGCGTGGCAGCTCGGTCTGCCCCTCGGTCACCTCGCCATTCACCTGTTCTAGATTCCTTTCGATTCGGACCAATCCGCGGGGCCGACCGCTCCGAATCCCTTGGTCACGATTCTGTGCATGCCTTGAGTGATTCGGCGGGCTGGTGCGTACCGGTGGGAGCAACCAGTAACCCCACCCACACTCAACGGCACGAGGTTTCCGCATGAGGTCCTTGGAGAGGCATCGCGACGTCGGCGCGTACGCAATCGGCGTGCTGGATGAGGCGGAGGCCTTCCGCTTCGAGGATCACCTCATGGAGTGCCCCAAGTGCGCGGCACACGTGACCGAGTTCGGTCCTGTGACCCGTCAGATGATGCTCTACCGCCGGGCGACTCCGCGCGTCGTGCACCCGATGGCGCAGCCCGGCCCCCAGCTCCTCAACCGACTCCTCGGCGAGGTCGCGACGCGGCACCGGGCGCGCCGCAGGCGGCTGTTGTACGCCGTCGCCGCCTCGGTGGTCCTGACGGTGGGCGGTTCCACCCTCGCGCTGACGGCGGGCGGTGACCCGGACGGCACCACCAGTGTCGAGGCCACCGACGTCCGGTCCGGCGTGTGGGCCCAGGTCACCACCGAGGACGAGGACTGGGGCACCCAGGTGGAGCTCAAGGTCAAGGACGAGTCCGGCCCCCGCGCCTGTCACCTCGTCGCGATCAGCCGCGACGGCAAGGAAGAGACCGTCACCGGCTGGAAAGCCACCGGGCACGCCACCGACGACAACACCATGATGGGCAGCTCCACCTTCCACGCCGACCAGATCGACCACTACGAGGTCAGGACGTCGAGCGGGGAGCATCTGGTGACGCTGGATCCCGGCTGAGCACGTCGGATCACTTGAGCAGTCTCGACAACCTCCGGTCCGCCAGTGGTCTGCCGCCCGTCTGGCAGGTGGGGCAGTACTGGAGCGAGGAGTCGCTGAAGGAGACCTCCCGGATGGTGTCGCCGCAGACCGGGCAGGGGTGGCCGGTGCGGCCGTGGACGCGGAGGCCGGACTTCTTCTCCGACTTCAGGCGGCCTGCTGCCACACCCCTTGAGCGTTCCACCGCCTCGGTGAGGGTCGTACGCAGGGCCCGGTAGAGGACTTCCGTCTCCTCGGGGGCCAGGGAGGCGGCGAGCTTGAAGGGGGACATTCTCGCCGCGTGCAGGATCTCGTCGCTGTAGGCGTTGCCCACACCGGCGATGAGCGTCTGGTCGCGCAGGGCGCCCTTCAGCTGCCGGCGTTCGTCCTTCAGCAGGGCCGCGAAGCTCGCCTCGTCGAAGTCCTCGGCCAGCGGGTCCGGGCCCAGGCGGGCGATGCCGGGGACCTCGTGCGGGTCGGCCACCACGTACACCGCCAGGCGCTTTTGTGTGCCGGCCTCCGTGAGGTCGAAGCCCGCGCCGGTCTCCAGGGCCACGCGCAGGGCGAGGGGGCCCTTGCCGGGGCGGGGCGGGCCGTCGGGGAGGCGGTCCTTCCAGTGCAGCCAGCCCGCGCGGGCCAGGTGGGTGACGAAGTGCGGGCCGCCGTCCGTCTCCAGGTCGAGGAACTTGCCGTGGCGGTGCACGGCGACCACCTCGCGGCCCTCGACGGCGGTGAGCGGAGGGTCGTACGTCTTCAGGACGCTGATGGCCACCGGCAGTACGCGCACGATCTCGTGGCCGACCAGGTTCTCGCTCAGGAAGTCCTTGAGCGCTTCCACCTCGGGGAGTTCCGGCATACGTCCAGAGTGCCACCGGGGGCCGCTGCGGTCAGGTCAGGTCCGCTCACGTACGACGAACTCGCACCACACGCACTTCCCGCCGCCCCGCGCCTCCACGCCCCAGACATCGCTCAGCAGGTCGACCAGGAGCAGGCCTCGGCCCGAGACCCCCGACTCGCCCGCCTCGCGGCGGCGCGGCAGGGCGCTGGAGGAGTCCTCGACCTCGACGCGCATCCGCCGGTCGGAGCCGGTCAGGACCCGCAGGGTGACGATCGCGGCGCCCTCGGTGTGCATCAGGGCGTTGGTGATCAGCTCGTCGGCGACCAGTTCGATCTCGTCGGAGCGCTCCCGCGCGCCCCAGGCGCCGACCGCGGCCCGGATCATGTGCCGGGCCTGGGTGAGGGCCTCGGGGTCCCCGGGCGGCACATGCTGTTGGAGGCGGCCGCCGGGCTGCTGGGCGTCCAGGCCACGGCGGAGCAGCAGGAGCAGCGCCACGTCGTCGTCGCCGGCGCGTTCCTCGGCCACGTCGATGAGCCGGTCGGCCAGCTCCCACACGTCGGTGGGACCGTCCGTGATGAGGGTCGTGAGGGTCTGCATACCGTCGTCGAGGTCGGCACCGGGCTCTTCGACCAGCCCGTCGGTGCACAGCAGCAGGGTGTCCCCGGGGTCGAGTTCGAGGGTGGAGACGGGATAGTCGAGCTGCCCGAACTCGGCGGACAGCCCGAGCGGCAGTCCACCTTCCACGGTCACCCGGCGGCAGGTGCCCGCGGCCTGCCGGACCAGCGGGTCGATGTGGCCCGCCCGGACCACCTGGACGACTCCGGTGGACAGGTCGGCCTCCGCGTACAGGCAGGTCGCGAAGCGGTCGGTGTCGAGCTCGTGGAGGAACACGGAGGCGCGGGCCATCACGGTGGCCGGGGTGTGCCCCTCGGCGGCGTAGGCCCTGAGGACGATCCGCAGCTGACCCATGACGGCGGCGGCGTGCGTGTCATGGCCCTGGACGTCTCCGATGACGGCGCCGACGCGGCCGCCGGGCAGCGGGATCAGGTCGTACCAGTCGCCGCCGATGTCCCGGCCCAGCGAGCCTTCGGCGCTGGCGGCCCGGTAGCGGACGGCGACATCGACGCCGGGGACGCTCGGGATGGTGCGCGGCAGCATCGCCTGCTGGAGCCCGGTGGCGAGGTCCTTCTCCTGCTCGTACAGCATGGCCCGCTGGAGACTCTGGGCGATGCTGCTGCCGAGGGCGATCAGGACGTTGCGATCCTCGGGGGTGAACCCGTACCGGTCGCTGTACAGCAGACCCATCGCACCGATCGGACGGGCCTCGGCGATCAGCGGGAGGTAGGCGGCGGAGGTGATGTTGAGGCCGGTGATGTGCGGCCACAGGATCGGGTAGCGATCGGCGAACTCCTGCGGCGACTCGATGAAGCGCGGGGTGAGCGTGCGCACGGCCTCGCTCATCGGGTACGGCTCGTCGATCCGGGTGATGTCGGTGCCGGGCACGAAGCTGCCCGCGGGGCCCTCGGCGATCAGCCGGATCCGGCCGGCCTCGACCAGACCCATGACCAGGCTGGTGGCGCCGAGGTGGGTGAGGCCGTGGGTGTCCTTGAGGACGTCGATGACGTCCTGGACGGTCCGGGCATGGGCGAGAGCGGCCGTGGTGAGCTGGACGACGTTGGTCTGCTGGCGCCTGGCCTCGTCCTCGGCGACCTGCTCCCGGTGGTTCTCCAGCTCGCCCACTTCCTGGGTGGCGTCGCGGACGATGCCGATGATCCGGCGCGGGCGGCCCGTCCCGTCCCGTCGGATGTAGCCCTGGGTGTGCGTCCAGCGCAGGCTGCCGTCACGGCAGCGCAGGCGGAAGTAGGCGCCGTAGTTCTCGCTGCCGTCCTTGATGGCCTGGGCGACCAGGGCGTCGAGCCGGTGCGCCTCGGCCCTCGGCACCCGGACGGCGAGGCTCATCGGGTTTCCGTCGTACTCGTCGGGGCGCAGGTCGAAGACCTCGTGGGCCTGGGCGTCCATGTGGAACAGACCGCTGTCCAGGTCCCAGTCGAAGCTGCCCATGCGGTTGAGCGCCAGGATCGGATCCGGGTGGGCGGGCCAGTCGTCCGGGAGTGACAGGGCGCTCGCTCCCCGATCAACCATGGGGCCACCTTGCCAGGATTTGTCCGATTCTTCGACCGGGAGACACATACGCTCCGAGTCCATCAGACACCGAAGACGTCGGCGGGGCCGGCGAAGACGGTGTCCGCGCCGGCCGGCTCCGACGGACCGTCGGGGATCAGTCCGCCGCCGTCGGGGAGATCGGGGGTGTCCGGGACGGTCTCGGGGCCGATTCCGGTCTCGGGGTCCCCGGGGACGGCCGTACGGGTGCCGTCCGGCGGAAGCGCGGGAAGGCCGGGCCCGGTCGTGGGCAGCAGGGTGGCCGCGGGGCAGTTCTCGTCGTACGGCTCCGCGGTCGCGACGACGCCGGGTGCGCCGGTGAGGGTGACGCAGTCGCTCCCGGTGCTCGGCGAGGCCTCCGGGGACGCCGTCTCGTCCGGGCGCGGACCGAGAGGCGTCGCGGGAGCCGACGTGGGAGTCGGCGGTTCCGGCTGCGGCGGAGGTACGACATGGTCGTGCCGGCAGTCGTTGCCGATCAACCGTTCGATCCAGGTGGTGTCGACGAGGTCGATGATCGTGAGGTTGGTGATGACCCGCTCGCTGGGGGCCACCACGACCACCCGGGCGGGCCGGTATCCGGGCCACGGCTGCCCGCCCACGACCGCGCCGCCCGGAATCGCCACCGGCGGCGTCAAGGGGTTGCCACAGGCGCAGCGGACCCGCGGGACACCACGGTCGTCGACGAGGACGGCGGTGTCCGCCTGGAGGACGGACTGGAAGCCGCTCGCCCGGCCGGCGCGATAGCGGTGGTCGGTGACGAGGGTGTCCGCCCGCAGGACGACCGGGGCGAGCCCGCGCAGGAAGTCCGGCACCGCGTCCGGAGAGACGCCCACGACCTGGGCGAACGCACGCTCCCTGGACCGGTCCGCGGTCAGCTCGTCGAGCTGCCGAGCCACGTCACAGCTGCCGACGCGCTCGATGCCGCCGTAGAGACCGGGCATCCCGCCGGAGACGGTCCTCGGGGCCGGCTGGGGCGTTCGGGTGAGGGGCGGGGGTACGGTCACCGACTTCACCGAGGTCACCGAGGTCACCGAGGAGCGGGTGAAGGGGCTCGGGCCCTGAGCCGCCGCCGGCTGAAGAAACACGTCACCGTCCGCCTCGGCGTTGTTCTCGTCGCCGCCTCCGCCGCATCCGGCAACGAGGAGTGCCGCCGCGAGCACGCAGGCCGCGACGAGGGCCTGGGTGGGTATCCGCACCATGTTCTCCCATCCATACCGCACAGTTCGTCACTATTGTCTGCTTCGCTCACTTTGGTTACGCAAGCGGAGGGAAGGTACACGGGGAGTCACGCAGGGTTCGGCGGGACAATGGAGGCAGGAGAAGACGGCCGTGGACTGGTTCACCGCACCCGACTACTGGCTGAGCCGGCTGGTCTTCCAGCGGGCTCTGGCCGGGCTGTACTTCGTCGCGTTCCTGGCGGCGGCCCTGCAGTTCCGGGCGCTGCTCGGGGAGCGCGGGATGCTGCCCATCCCGCGTTTCGTCGCCCGCGTGCCCTTCCGGAGGGCGCCGAGTCTCTTCCAACTGCACTACTCGGACCGTTTCTTCGCTCTCTGCGCGGGGACGGGTTGCGCGGTGGCGGTCGCGCTGGCGGCGGGCCTCGACTCCTGGCTGCCGCTGTGGGGCGGGATGCTGCTGTGGCTGGTGCCGTGGCTGCTGTATCTGTCGATCGTCAACGTGGGCCAGACCTGGTACGGCTTCGGCTGGGAGTCCCTGCTGCTGGAGGTCGGCTTCCTCGCGGTGTTCCTCGGCAACGACGACGTGGCCCCGCCGGTCCTGGTGCTGTTCCTCCTGCGCTGGATCCTGTTCCGGGTCGAGTTCGGCGCGGGGCTCATCAAGATGCGCGGCGACGCCTGCTGGCGCAAGCTCACCTGCCTCGACCACCACCACGAGACCCAGCCGATGCCGGGGCCGCTGAGCTGGTTCTTCCACCATCTGCCCCGGCCGCTGCACCGGGTGGAGGTGGCCGCGAACCACGTCACCCAGCTCGTGGTTCCCTTCCTCCTGTTCACCCCGCAGCCGATCGCCACGGCGGCCGCGTCCCTGATGATCGCGACTCAGCTGTGGCTGGTGCTCTCGGGCAACTTCGCCTGGCTGAACTGGATCACGATCGTGCTGGCGGTGCCGGCGCTGGACCTCTCGGGCGAGGCACCGGACCTGCCCGCCACTCCGCTCTGGTACGAGGTGGTGGTCCTCGCCGTCGCCGCGCTGCTCCTGGGCCTGAGCTACCACCCGGTCCGCAACATGATCTCCCGGAGCCAGATCATGAACCGCTCCTTCGACCCGCTCCATCTGGTCAACACCTACGGCGCGTTCGGCAGCGTCAGCCGGATCCGCTACGAGGTGGTGGTCGAGGGTACGGCGGACGACGTACCGCGCAGGGACTCCGAGTGGAAGGAGTACGAGTTCAAGGGCAAGCCGGGCGATCCACGGCGCTGGCCGCGCCAGTTCGCGCCCTACCATCTGCGTCTGGACTGGATGATGTGGTTCGCCGCGCTGTCCCCGGCGTACGCCCAGGCGTGGTTCGGCACCATGGTCGAACGGCTCCTGGAGAACGACCCCGCCACGCTGAGGCTGTTGCGCCGCTCACCGTTCCCGCCGGACGAGCCGCCCCGCCATGTCCGCGCCCGCCTCTTCCGGTACCGGTACACGACGTGGCGGGAGCTGCGGGAGACGGGGGCGTGCTGGGAGCGGACGTATGTGCGGGAGTTTCTGCCGCCTACGCGGCTGGCGGAGGTCGTGAGTCCCTAGAAGGGGTCGGCGTACGGACGGGACGGTTACGTCCCGGAGTCGCCGAGTCCGTAGACGCGCGTGGCCGTGGCCCCGAAGACCTGGGGGTGTGCGGACACGGGTGTCAACCGGCGTGCGGCGTCGAGCACTTCCCCGTATGTCGCTCCCAGTGTGCACACCGGCCAGTCTGAGCCGAACATGAGACGGTCCGGGCCGAAGGCGTCCAGGACCGTGTCCGCGTACGGGCGCAGGTCGTCGATCGTCCAGGAGCCGAGGTCCGCCTCGGTGACCATGCCGGAGAGTTTGCAGACGGTGTTGGGCAGGGCGGCGAGGGCACGGACGCCGACCGCCCAGGGTTCCATGGCGCCGGAGGCGATGGGCGGTTTGCCCAAGTGGTCGAGGACGAAGGTGAGGTGTGGCAGCGACTCGGCCGCCTTGGCGCAGGCGGGCAGTTGGTGCGGCAGGACGACCAGGTCGTACACCAGACCCGCTTCGGCTACCGCGGTCAGGCCTCGGCGTACGTCCGGCCGCAGCAGCCACTCGGGATCCGGCTCACCCTGGACCTGGTGGCGGATGCCCTTGAGGAAGGTCCCGCCGGGGAGTTCGCGCAGACGTGCCAACTCGTCGGCGGTATCGGGACGGCTCAGGTCGGTCCAGCCCACGACACCCGCGATCACGTCGTGGCGGGCCGCGAGGGCCAGGAACTCCGGGGTCTCCTCGGGCACGGTGATCGTCTGGACGAGGACCGTGCGTTCGACGCCTGCCGCGCGGGCCTCGGGGGCGAGGTCCTCGATCGTGAAGTTCCGTCGCAGCGGGCTGTCCGAGCCGATCCAGTCCTGGTCCCGCACCGACAGGTCCCACACATGGTGGTGCGCGTCCACCGTCATGGCAGCTC
This sequence comes from Streptomyces canus, assembly GCF_030816965.1. Lineage (NCBI taxonomy): Bacteria > Bacillati > Actinomycetota > Actinomycetes > Kitasatosporales > Streptomycetaceae > Streptomyces > Streptomyces canus. The sequence continues at coordinate 9,306,793 of NZ_JAUSYQ010000002.1, read as the reverse complement.
CCACACGACGGGCAGGCCGGCGTCGGCGCCCTCGTCGGAGTAGTCGTGCGCCACGTCGAGGAGTTCGGCCATGCGGGCCTGCCAGGTGACGTTCACCGGGAGCTTCTCCAGCTCGGCGAGGAGGCGGCCGTAGTCCTCGCACTCCAGGACATGGAAGAGGTCGGTGCCGCTGCGCCAGATCGTCCAGGAGTGGGCCCCGGCGGCGCGGATCGCGTCGGTGAGTTCGACGGGGACCTCGCGGTGCGCGGCCTCGTACTCCTCGACGCGGTCCGCGCGGACCTTGGTGTGCAGGGCGACTCTCATGACGGCTCCTCGGTGGTCAGGAGACCGGTGTCGCGCAGTTCCTGCCAGAAGACAGGGGGCACCGGGGTCGCGAACTGGTCGGCGGCATCCTGGACTTCGGCCGCCGAGCGGGCACCCACCAGGACGCTCGCGACGGCCGGGTGGGCGGCACAGAAGGCGAGGGCGGCGGCACGCAGACTGATGCCGTGCCGCTCGGCGGCCTCCCGCATGCGCAGGGCCCGGTCCAGCACGTCCCCGGAGGCCTGCGCGTAGTTGTACGTCGCTCCGGGCCTCGGATCAGCGAGCAGCCCGGAGTTGAAGGCGCCGCCGATCACCACGGAGACGCCCCGTGCCACGGCGGCGGGGAGCAGCTCGGCGAGCGCGCTCTGGTCGAGCAGGGTGTAGCGGCCGGCGCACAGCACCACGTCGACGTCGGTCTCGCGGACGAAGCGGGTCAGCATCCCGGCCTGGTTCATGCCGGCGCCGATCGCCCCGACGACACCCTCGGAGCGGAGCTTCTCCAGGGCCGGGTAGCCCTCGCGGAAGGCCTCTTCGGCGTGGTCGTCGGGATCGTGGAGGTAGACGACGTCCACGCGGTCGAGGCCGAGCCGTTCGAGGCTCGACTCGAGGGTGCGTCGTACGCCGTCGGCGCTGAAGTCCCACACGCGGCGCCGCGTGGCGGGAACCGCGAAGCCGTCGGCGAGATCGTCGCCGCCGTCCCCGGACGGCTCCAGGCGGCGGCCCACCTTCGTGGAGAGGGTGTACTCCGCGCGCGGATGCTCGCGCAGTGCCTCCCCCAGCCGGCGTTCCGACAGTCCGAGACCGTAGTGCGGGGCGGTGTCGAAGTAGCGGATGCCGCGCTGCCAGGCGGCGGTGACCGCCTCGTGCGCCTGTTCGTCGCTGACCTCGGTGAAGAGGTTGCCGATGACGGCGGCGCCGAAGCCCAGTCCGCTGACCCGCACACCGCTCGTGCCGAGGGTGTTCACTGGCCCACCGGCCTCAGGCGCAGGCCCTGCATGCCGCCGTCGACGGCGAGAGAGGTGCCGGTGGTCGCGCCGGAGAGCGGGCTGGCCAAGTAGGCGATGGCGCCCGCGACCTCGTCCGCCGAGACGAGCCGGCCGGTGGGCTGGCGGGCCTCCAGGGCGGCTCGTTCGGCCGCCGGGTCGGGGGCCTTGGCGAGCAGCCGCCCGATCCACGGGGTGTCCGCCGTGCCGGGGTTGACGCAGTTCACGCGGATGCCCTCGCGGACGTGGTCGGCGGCCATGGCGAGGGTCAGGGAGTACACCGCCCCCTTGGTCGCGCTGTACAGCGCCCGCTGCGGAAGGCCCGCCGTGGCCGCGATGGAGGAAGTGTTCACGATCGCCGCGTGCGCGGACGCGCGCAGGTGGGGCAGGGCGGCGCGGGCGACGCGGACCATGCCGACGACGTTGACGTCGAGGACGCGGTGCCATTCGTCGTCGTCGTTGTCCGCCACGGTGCCCTGGGCGCCGATGCCCGCGTTGTTGACCACGACGTCGAGTCCGCCGAGTTCGGCCACGGCGGCGGCCACGGCCTCGCGGACGGAGGCGTCGTCGGTGACGTCGGCGCGGTAGGCGAGCAGCGGCTTCTCGACCGAGGACGGGTCCAGGTCGAGGACGGCGACCTGGGCGCCGCGTGCGACGAGGAGTTCCGCGGTGGCCCGGCCGATGCCGGAGGCGCCGCCGGTCACCAGGGCCTTGAGACCCTCGAAGTCACTCATGCCGCCTGCCCCTTCTTCTGCGTGTCGTCGGCGAGGTCTTCTGCCCAGAAGGCGCCTCCGGGGAACGTGTACCGCGCAATGGACTCGGGGCGCATGGCGGCCGAGAAGCCCGGCGCGACGGGTGCCGTGTAGTGGCCTTCCCGGATCACCACGGGATCGAGGAAGTGGTCGTGCAGATGGTCGACGTACTCGATGACCCGGTCCTCGGTGGTGCCGGTGACGGCCACGTAGTCGAACATCGACAGGTGCTGGACGAGTTCGCACAGGCCGACCCCGCCCGCGTGCGGGCAGACCGGCACGCCGAACTTGGCGGCGAGCAGCAGGATGGCGAGGTTCTCGTTGACGCCGCCGACGCGGGCCGCGTCGATCTGGACGACGTCGAGGGCGCCGGCCTGGAGCAGCTGCTTGAAGACGACCCGGTTCTGGACGTGCTCGCCGGTGGCGACCTTGACCGGGGCGACGGCCTTGCGGATCGTCGCGTGGCCGAGGATGTCGTCGGGGCTGGTGGGCTCCTCGATCCAGTACGGGTCGAACTCGGCGAGGGCCTTGGTCCAGCGGATCGCCTCGTCGACGTCCCAGCGCTGGTTGGCGTCGATCGCCATGCGGATGTCGGCGCCGACGACCTGGCGGGCGACACGGCAGCGCCGTACGTCGTCCTCCAGATCCGCGCCGACCTTGAGCTTGATCTGCCGGAAGCCGTCGGCGACGGCCTCGGCCGCGAGCCGGGTGAGCTTCTCGTCGTCGTAGCCGAGCCAGCCGGCGGAGGTGGTGTAGGCGGGGTAGCCGGTGGCGAGGAGCTCGGCGACCCGGTCCTCGGCCCCCTCGCGCCCCCGCCGCAGGATCTCCAGGGCCTCCTGCGGGGTGAGCGCGTCCGTGAGGTAGCGGAAGTCGATCTGGCCGACCAGCCACTCGGGGTCGCCCTCGGCCAGCAGCCGCCACAGCGGCTTGTCCGCGCGTTTGGCGGCCAGGTCCCACACGGCGTTGACGACCGCGCCGATCGCCATGTGCATCACGCCCTTCTCGGGTCCGAGCCAGCGCAACTGGCTGTCGCCGATCAGGTCGCGGTTCAACGTCCCCGGGTCCGCGCACAGTTCGTCCACCCACCGTCCGACCACATGCCCGCGCAGCGCCTCGATCGCGGCGACCTGGACCTCGTTGCCCCGCCCGATGGTGAAGGTGAATCCGTGCCCCTCGTGCCCGTCGGCGGCGTCCGTGCGCAGCACGACGTAGGCCGCCGAGTAGTCGGGGTCCGGGTTCATCGCGTCGGAGCCGTCGAGCTCGCGCGAGGTGGGGAAGCGGATGTCGTAGGTGTCTACCGCAGTGATGCGGGCGGGGGTCGGGGACACGGAGTGCCTTTCGGTAGGTGACGGGGACGCGGGCGGGGTCAGTCCTGGGCCCGGCCCGTCGTCACTCGGGCGATCATGAGTGCGAGCAGGATGATTCCGCCGTAGATGGCGTCGATCCAGGAGGGCGGCACCTGGGCCATGGTGAGCATGGTCTTGACCACGCCCAGCAGAAGAACGCCCGTCAGGGCCCCGAACATGGTGCCGCGGCCGCCGTCGAGACTGATACCTCCGATGACAGCGGCGGCGAACACCGTGAAGATCATGTTCTGGCCCTGGTTGGCGCCGATCGCGCCGACGTAGCCGGTGTACATGAGTCCACCGATCGAGGCGAGAACCCCGGCGACGATGTAGACACCCAGCCGGACACGGTCGACGCGGATGCCTGCGGCGCGGGCCGCTTCGAGATTGCCGCCGATCGCGTACAACGACCGCCCGACACGGTGGTACTTGAGCACCAGCCCGGCAACGGCGAAAGCGGCGGCGGCGAGCCAGACCGACATGGGGATGTGCAGGAACGTGGTGGTGGCCAGCGAGAAGAACGAATCCGGCATGCCGAACAACGTCTTGCCCTTCGTGGCGCCTACGAGGAGGCCACGCAAGATGATCAGCATGGCAAGCGTGACGATGAACGCGTTGAGCTTCACCTTCACCACAAGGAGGCCGTTGAAGGCGCCGATGGCCGCGCCCACGAGGGGGATGGCCAGCAGGGCGACGGGAGCGGGGAGCTCCGTGCCCCAGCCGGACTGTGCGGCCGGCAGTACCAGAAGTGCCGCCACCGCCGGCGCGATGCCGACCATCGACTCCAGTGACAGGTCGAACTTGCCGGTGATGAGCACCAGCGACTCGGCGAGCACCACCATCGCCAGCGCCGCGGATGAGGTCAGGATGGAGATCAGGGTGGCCTCGGTGAAGAAGGAGTCGTTGAGTACGGCACCGAGTACGAGCAACAACAACAGCGCCGGCACGAGAGCGAGTTCGCGAGCTCGGCGCAGCAGCAGAGCCCGCGCTGACCGTACCTCGGGCACGCTCACCTGCTTCACCGGCGGAGCCTGCGTGTCAGCCATGGTGGTCCACTCCTTCGATGGAGGCGATCAGCTCGCGGTCGCGCCAGCCGGCCGGGTGCTCGGCGACCACGCGGCCGTGGAAGAGGACGAGGACGCGGTCACAGCGCCGCAGGTCGTCGAGTTCGTCGGAGACGACCAGAACCGCGGTGCCATCGTCGCGGGCGGTGTCCACGCGGGAGAGCAGGGACTCCTTCGACTTCACGTCGACGCCCGCCGTGGGGTTGATGAGGACCAGCAGGCGGGGGTCGGAGGCGAGGGCGCGGGCCATGACGACCTTCTGCGCGTTGCCGCCGGAGAGGTCGGAGACGGGCTGGTCGGGGCCCTCGGTGTGGATGTCGAGCCGGTCGATCAGCTCGGCGGCGAAGCCGCGCTTGCGGTCGGTGCCGACGAAGCCGTAGCGGCCGAGCCGGTCCAGGACACTGAGGGTGGCGTTGTCGCCGATGGTCATGCCGAAGACCAGGCCCTGTGCGTGCCGGTCGCGCGGCACGAAGCCGACGCCCGCCTTGAGACTGGCCTGTACGTCGCCGAACGGCAGTGGCCTGCCGCCCAGTTGGGCTGTTCCACCGGTCGGCGTGTGCAGTCCCGTGAAGGACTCGGCGAGCTCGATCTTGCCGCTGCCGCTGATGCCGGCGAGTCCGACGACCTCACCGCGGCGCACGGTGAGGTCGACGTCCTCGTAGGCGTCGGAGGTGAGGCCGCGCACGTCGAGAAGGACGGGCGCGGTGTTCTCGACCTCCCTGAGCCGGCCCGCCTGCTCGGCGACGGTCTCGCCGGCCATGGCCTCGACCAGGGCCGCCCGGGGCATGTCGGCGACCGGGGCCGTGGTGATCCAGCGGGCGTCCCTGAGGACCGTCACCGTCTGGCACACCTCGTACACCTCCTGGAGGTGGTGCGAGATGAACAGGAAGGTGACACCGGAGTCCTGGAGCGCGCGCATCCTGCCGAAGAGCCGCTCGATCTCCCGCTTGTCGAGCTGCGCGGTCGGCTCGTCGAGGACGATGAAGCGGGCGCCGCAGCTCAACGCCCGTGCGATCTCCACCATTTGGCGGTCCTCGACCTTGAGGTCGGCGGTGCGCGACTCCGGGTCGACGCGCACGTCCCAGGTGTCGAGGAGTTCGGCGGCCTCCTTCTTCAGACCGCGCCAGCTGATGAACCCCCGGCGCAGCGGCTGCCGGTTGATGAAGAGGTTCTCGGCGACCGTCAACTCGGGTACGACGGTGGGCTTCTGGTAGACGCAGGCGACCTTGCTCCGCCAGGCGTCCCGGTCGGCGAGCGGGGGCGCGGGCTCGCCGTCGAAGCGGACGGTGCCCTCGTCGGGGGCCTGGAGGCCGGTGAGGATCGTGACGAGGGTGGACTTGCCCGCCCCGTTGCGCCCGACGAGGGCGTGGGACTCGCCGGGCAGCACGGTGAGGCGGCCGTCCGCGAGGGCGGTCGTGGGGCCGTACCGCTTGACGACCCCCTCGGCTTCAACCAGTGGGGTGCTCATTTGACCGTGTTGCCCCACAGCTTGGGGTCGTCGACGTTGTCCTTGGTGACCAGGGGCGCGGGCAGCTGGTCCTCCAGGATGCCGCTGGACAGCTTGACGATCGTGGAGTCGTGGTCGGTCGGGCCGGGCTTGAAGGTCTTTCCTTCCATGGCCGCCTTGATGTAGTACATGCCGTACTTGGCGTACAGGTCGGCGGGCTGGGAGACGGTGGCGTCGATCTCGCCCTTGCGGATGGCGTCGTACTCCTGCGGGATGCCGTCGTTGGAGACGATCCTGATGTGGCCCGCCTGCCCGGCCTTCTTCAGCAATCCCTTGGACTTGAGGGTCTGCAGGGTCGGCGCGAGGTAGACGCCGCCGGCCTGCATGTAGATGCCCTTGATGTCGGGGTTGGCGTTCAGGAGGGTGCCCAGCTGCGAGGCGGCCGCGTCGGACTCCCACTTGGCGGGGATCTCCAACACCTTCAGCTTGGGGAAGTTCTTCTTCACGCAGGCCCGGAAGGCCTCGGAGCGGTCGCGGCCGTTGACGGAGGCGAGGTCGCCCATGATCTGCACGACCTTGCCGGAGGGGATCTGCTCCCCGAGGTACTGGCAGGCCTTCTCGCCGTACGAGACGTTGTTCGCCCGTACGACCATGGCGACCTTGCCCTTGTCGGGGGCCACGTCGACCGCGACGACCGGGACGCCCTTGCGTTCGGCCTGGTCGAGGCCGGCCTCGATGGCGGCGCTGTCGAGCGGGGCGACGACCAGGCCCTTCACGCCCTGGTTGAGCTCGTTGTTGATGTCGGTGATCTGCTGGGAGGGGTCGCTGTTGGAGTTGACCGTCTTCAGCGTGTCCACCCCCTCGGACTTGGCCATCTTGGGCACGTAGTCGTTGTACGACTGCCAGAACGGCGAGGTCAGCAGCGGCAGGATCACGCCTACCTTGCCGGTCCCGTCGCCTCCCTCGGCGCCGGCGCTGCCGGTGTCCTTGGTGCTGCCGCACGCGGCAAGCACGAGCGAGGCGCTCGCGGCCGCGGCCACCGCGCCGATGATGCGAAACCTGTTCCGCTTCCCCACTGTTCTGCCGGGCATCTGGCGGCTCCTCATTGAGCGTGTCGAGCGTGATCGAGCATGAGCGTGTTCGAGCAGATGCCCGATACTTATCAGACCACTCACCCCTTGCAATACCCTCCGGCGGCAGGTTTTCCCGTCTTCCGGCCATAGTGGTCCGACCACCCTGCTGGTTAGACTGCGGCGCACCCCGGTGATGTGGAGGAATGGCGTGGACGAGACAGCCCCGCAGAAGGGCACCGTGACGCAGCGCGCCATCGAGCAGATCAAGGCGATGATCGGCGAGGGCCGGCTGGAGCCCGGCCAGCGGCTGCCGACCGAGCGAGATCTGGCCGTCCAGCTGGGCATCTCCCGCAGTTCGATACGGGAGGCGATCCGGGCGCTGACGGTGATGGGCGTGCTGGAGGCCCGGCACGGCTCGGGCATCTACGTCACCCAGCTGGAGGCGGGTGACCTGCTGGAGACCTTCGGCGTGGTCGCCGACCTGTCCCGGGGCCCGCGTCTGGTGGAGCTGCTCGAGGTGCGCCGCGTCCTCGAGTCGACGGCGACCGCGCTGGCCGCCGCCCGCATCACGCCCGACCAGCTGGCCGAGGTCGAGAAACACCTCGCGGCGATGAACGCCACCGACGACCCCGAGGAGATCCTCGCCCACGACCTGGCCTTCCACCGCGAGATCGCGGTGGCGGCCGGCAACGACACGATGGCGGCGATCCTGGAGGGCCTGTCGTCGCGCACCTTCCGGGCGCGGGTGTGGCGCGGCTACCAGGAGGAGGGCGCGTTCGAACGCACGCGGCGCGAGCATGCCGCGATCCACCGGGCCCTGATCGCCCGCGACCCGGAGGCGGCCCGGGCGGCGGCGGCCGCGCATGTGGGCGAGGTGGAGGAGTGGCTGCGGGCGCAGCTCGGGGCGTGACCGAAGAGGAGCCCGAGGTGGAGCTGCGCGCGCAGGCGGTCCGGTGGGGGGGACGACAGGCCGTATCCGGAACGCGGGGACGTCCGGTTCACGGACGCCGACGGCCGACGCCTCGGCTCGGACCGACACCCGCACACGGCGCGCTCGTCACCGCCACCACCGCGCCCGCGGGCATCGCGGCCGAGGATGAGCAGGGCGAGTGCACGGGTGCGACAGGATCAGCTCGTCCGGTGAAGGGGGCGGGTCTCCCCGCCCCCTTGCTCAGGCCCTGCCGAACCGCAGCGTGACCAGCTCGAACGGCCGCAGTCGCAAGAACACCTCGTTCCCCTCACGCCGCAGCGAGGGGGCATCGGACAACGGGCGCTCCAGCAGATCCGTCGCCGTGACCCCGGCGACCTCGAACCCCGCCGTGAGGGTGGCCCGGGCCCGCCCGCCGTGTGCCTCGTGGAAGCGGACCACCACGTCCCCGCTCCCGTCGTCGGCCAGTTTGACGGCTGTGATCACCACCGCCTCCTGGTCGACGGTCACCAGGGGAGCGACCTCCTGGGAACCCCGCACGGACCGGTCCGGCAGATTGATCCGCCACCCCTCCCGTACCGCGTCCCCGATGCCCGCCCCCGGCACCAGCGCGTGCCGGAACCGGTGGACGCCCTGGTCGGTCTCGGGATCGGGGAAACGCGGGGCCCGCAGCAGCGACACCCGGACCGTGGTGGTCGTGCCATGGTCGCCGTCGACCCGGACCGTACGGGTCACGTCGTGCCCGTACGTCGAGTCGTTGACGATCGCCACGCCCCAGCCCGGTTCCTCCAGGTGCACGAAGCGGTGGTTGCAGGCCTCGAACTTCGCCGCCTCCCACGAGGTGTTGGTGTGCGTGGGCCGGTGGAAGTGCCCGAACTGCGTCTCCGACGCGTACCGTTCGGCGTGCACGTCGAGCGGGAAGGCGAGCTTCAGGAACTTCTCCGTCTCGTGCCAGTCGACCTCCGTGTCCACGAGAAGCCGCCGCTCACCGGGCCCCAGGGACAGCACCTGGGTGACGCGGGAGCCGCCGAAGGTCCGCACGATCCGCACACCGTGCCCCTCGGGGGCGAGCTCGTCCACCTCGGTGAGATCCGTGACCGTGTTGCGGTAGAACTCGTCCACGTCCCACGCGTCCCACATGTTCGGGAAGTCCGGGTGGAGTTGGAGGAGGTTGCCGGCACGGCCCGGTGCGATCGTCTCGCGGTCGGCCTCGATGTCGTACACGGAGACGGCCAGGCCGCGCGCGTCGACCTCGACCCGCAGGATGCCGTTGTCCAGGACGTGCCCGCCGCCGGGCCGCTCGGTCACCGTCGTCCGCCCCTCGACGACCGCGATTCCGGCACCGCCCGCGGCGACTCCGTCACGGCCATGGGGTGCGGGGTTGAAGAGCAGTTCCCGTGTCCCCTCCCCCGCGAGGGTGCGCTGGGCCGCGTCGATGATGCCGTTCAACTCGTCCGCGAGCCGCTCGTACGTGCGCCGCGCCTCCCGGTGCACCCAGGCGATCGACGACCCCGGCAGGATGTCATGGAACTGGTGGAGCAGCACCGTCTTCCAGATGCGGTCCAACTCCTCGTACGGGTAGGGCGATCCGGCCCGTACGGCCGCCGTCGCCGCCCACAGCTCCGCCTCGCGCAGGAGGTGTTCGCTGCGGCGGTTGCCCTGCTTGGTCTTCGCCTGGCTGGTGAGGGTCGCGCGGTGGAGTTCGAGGTAGAGCTCGCCGACCCAGACGGGCGGTTCGGGGTATTCGGCCTGGGCCTTCGCGAAGAACTCCGCCGGGGTCTCCCACGTCACGGTCGCCGAGCCTTCGAGGTCGCGCAGGCGGGCCGCCTTGGCGACCATCTCGCGGGTCGTACCGCCGCCTCCGTCGCCCCAGCCGGTGGGGGCGAGGGAGTGCCGGGCGACCCCCTTGTCCTTGAAGTTCCGTGCCGCGTGGGCGATTTCGCTGCCCTTCATGGAGCAGTTGTAGGTGTCGACGGGCGGAAAGTGCGTGAAGATCCGGGTGCCGTCGATGCCCTCCCACTGGAAGGTGTGGTGGGGGAACTTGTTGGTCTGGGACCAGGAGATCTTCTGTGTCAGCAGCCACTTGGAGCCCGCCGCCTTGATGATCTGCGGCAGTCCGGCCGCGAAGCCGAACGTGTCGGGCAGCCACGCCTCCTGGTTCTCGACGCCGAACTCGTCGAGGAAGAACCGTTTGCCGTGCACGAACTGACGGGCCATCGCCTCCGAGCCCGGCATGTTGGTGTCCGACTCCACCCACATGCCGCCGGCCGGCACGAACCGCCCGTCCGCCACCGCCTTCTTCACGCGCGCCCACACCTCGGGCCGGTGGTCGCGGACCCAGGCCCACTGCTGGGCCTGGGACATGGCGAACACGAACTCCGGCTCGTCGTCGAGGAGGGCGGTCATGTTGGATGTCGTCCGGGCGACCTTGCGCACGGTCTCCCGCAGCGGCCACAGCCACGCCGAGTCGATGTGGGCGTGTCCCACGGCGCTGACGCGATGGGCGGAGGGGACGGCGGGCGCCTCGAAGGCGCTGTCCAGCCGCGAACGGGCCTGCGCCGCCGTGCCGCCCACGTCCTGGAGGTCCAGCGCGTCCAGCGCCTTCTCCACCGCCCGCAGGATCTCCCAGCGCCGCGCCGACTCCACCGGCAGCTCGGCCATCAGCTCACCGAGCACCTCCAGGTCGATCACCAGCTGCCACACCGTCTCGTCGAGCACGGCGAGGTCCATACGTGCCAGCCGGTACTGCGGTTCGCCGCCCGCGGTCTCCTTGTCGCCCAACCGCGTGGGCAGGAAGGGGTGGTAATCGAGGATGACGGGGTTGGAGGCGGCCTCGATGTGCAGGCGCACCTCCTCGCCACCCTCGACGGGAGCGCCGATCCGCACCCACTGGTTGCGCGGGTTGAGGCCCTTCACCGGGGTGCCGTCGGGCCGGTAGACCAGGCCCTCGCACTGGAAGCCGGGCATGTTCTCGTCGAAGCCGAGGTCGAGGAGGGCCTCGACGGTCTTCCCGGCCCACGCCTCGGGGACGGTTCCGGTGCCGCGGAACCAGCTGGTGCCCCAGGGAGCACCCCAGCGGGCGCCCACGGCGATGGGCTCCGGCTCGGCCGCCAGGCCCTCGGCGACGGGCACCGGCTCGTCGGGCGCGTGCCACACCGCCACTTCCAGCGGCACGGACTCGGGGTACACGGCGGGGCGGAGTCGCTCGTCGAGGACGCGCCTGAGGCGGGCTTCGACCAGGCTGCGGTCGTCATGCATGCGGGGTGCTCTCCAAGGGTCCGGGGGTTACCAGGGGTGGGTCACGGTCACGGGGTCCGACGACGTGTACAGCTCCCCCACGGCACGCAGCTCCAACCGCGCCTGCCGTTCGCCCTGTTCGGGCCGGAGGCCGCCGACGAAGTAGGCCCGCTGACAGGTGCCGCCGAGAAAACGCCGGCTGCCGTCGGGCAAAAGCCGGTGCAGGGTGTAGTGGCGTACGGCGCCGGGAGCCGCGTTCCACGCGAGGCGCAGGTCGCCGCCGGAGGCCGCGGTGATCCGCAGGCCGGAAGGTGCGGCGGGGGTGCCGGGGGTGTCGTACACCGCGAGACCGCCGAGCCGCCACGTCAGCGAGCCGCTGCCGGTGAGCCGCACGCCGAGCGCGTGGACGGTCCCGGAGAGCCCGGTGAGCCGTACGGTCGAGGTGTGCCAGCCGTCGCCGGAGGTCACGGGAAGATGGACGTACGGCGGTGTCGCCCCCGACGCGCCCGGCTCGGCGGTGGCCACGGCCAGCTCGACGCCCACCGCACCCGCGTCCATCCGGTGGGTCAGCTCGACCACCGTGTCGTGGCTGATCGGCAGCCGCGCGGCATACAGATCCACGGTGACCGGCTCATCAACCGAGCCACTCACGACCACACTGCTTCCGCCCCGCCAGGCGTCCGCGAAGTCGAAGGAGACGGCCGGCCGGGAGCCCTCCGTCCGTACCACCCACTGCCGCGACGGCAGCCGGTCCTGCAACCCGAGGTGGTTCCAGGCCGCGTCCGACGTGACGGCACCCTCCTCGTACCACCGCAGGCCGTGCCCGGTGTTGAACACGCTCGCGAACGGCAGCGAGGTGACCGTCGACCGGTCGGCGACCGACACCGCCGGAGCGCGCCAGCCGTCCGTCCCGTCGGGGCGGGACGGATCGAGCGACCGGCCCGTCCAGAAGCGGTCGTCGGCCGCGTGGAAGTCCTCCGGTGACCGCTGGTCGGCGGGCAGGTGGTTGCGGGTCCACTCCGGCCGGTACAGCCCGATCGACGTGATGTGCGGCTTGCCGGCCGGCACGATCGCGTCCCAGTTCTCGGACGTGTTCCAACCGCCCGCCTCCACGTCCACCCCGGCCCACAATTCGTAGCGGCTACGGCCCAGTCGCTGCGCCAGGGTGCCCGAGGAAGCCAGAGCGGCCGCCGTCCACCGGAAGTCGACGAACATGTCGTCGGCGGCCTCGAAGAACGCCTGGTTGCGGCTGTTCAGCGCACCCTGCCAGCTCACCGTCCCGTTCACGGTCATCGAGTCGTACCACGTCACCCGCTGCCCCCGAGCGGCGGCGAGCGACTTCAGCTCCCGGACGAATCCCAGCATGTCCGCGCCGAGAGCCGCATCCCCTCCGCCGGTCTCGGCGTTGACGAACCACCCGTCGAAGCCGTGGGCCGCGGCCACCGCGACGAGTTGCGCCGCCAGTGGATACCGCCCGGCCGCGTCCTTCTGCACCAGGTCCCGGGTCCACTGCAACTGCCCGCCGTAGGCGACGGGCGGCAGGAAGACGTTGCCGAGCACGGGCACGCCGTGGCGGTGGGCGGCGTCCACGATCGGCGCGTTCGGCGCGAGGATCAGTCCCTCGCCGGACGAACCGCCCCAGAAGACCAGCTCGTCGACGTAGGCCCAGTGCCCGAAGGCGTAGTAGTCGGACGTCGCCGAGCCCTGCGAAGGGTTGCCCGAGGTGGGCCCGAAGGAGACCAGCGACTGGATGCGGGCCTGCCCGGCGCGTGCCGTCGTGTTCGCGGGGGTCGGGGTGAAGCGGGCGGCGAGCGGTACGGAGGCCGCGTTGAAGGCGAGGTCGGCGTCGTCGACCGCCCGCCAGTCCTTGAGACTGCGCCAGGTGATGCCGGTGCCGGGGCCGCCGGAGGGCAGGGAGTCCGGGTACCAGTAGGTGGCGTACGGCTGGAGCGTGGTCGCCGCCGCTGCCTTCGCCGGCAGCGCGGGCAGCAGCGCCGCCGCGGTCGCGGCGAGCAGAACCGTGCGTCTGGTGGGGTTCACGAGCGGGTGCCTCCTAGTGGTCCTTGTGCGGTTGGTAACTGCTCGCCGGGGAGTGCGTACGAGGTCGAGTGAGCTCGATCGTGTGATGGTCCGGTCGCGGGCTTGCGGGGCCCTGGGCCGATCGGGTTGACGTGATCGTGCGAGCTGGGACGCCGGGTACGGCGCCTGGGGGCACCCCCTCTGGGGGAGTGCGGGGCCCCCGCTCCACCAGAGAGATGGTCAGGGGCCTCCCGTCGCCTCTGGCCGTAGCACCGGGACCGGACCACGCACAGGATGCGTGTCGCCGCCCCGGGGTCGAGTACGCCGGGGACCTGGGGGCACCTCCCACGCCCTTGAGGCAGTGGGGGAACGCCCAAGACCGTTCGGGGCGTGCGGCTGAACGGGCTCACTCCTGCTCAGTCCCCAGGAACGGTGGGAGTACCTGATCGGATGTGACGACCTCGGTGATGCCGCGCGCGGACAGATGGTCCTGGTCGGCGGCACGGGTGTCGAGGACGGTGGTGGGGCGGGCGCCGTCGGCGACCAGCCGGAAGTAGGCGTCGAAGACCGGGCCACCGGGCGCGCAGAGCGCACGGCAGGCGGGGTCGGAGGGAACGACCAGTGCGGTCGTACGGCGTTCAGGCGCGTGCGAGCCCGTACGCGCCGCCCGCTCCAGCGCCCGGGCCGCCTCCTTCGGCTTCCGGTCGTTGGTCAACAGGCCGAGCCCGTACTCCAGTTCCGGGAAGTCGGCGAGCTCCCGGGACACGTCGTGGGAACACCACCAGGTGATGCCCCACAGGTCGGGGCAGTCCAGGGCGTTCGCCACGGTCGCCTCGGTGAAGGCGGCGGCGTGCTCGGGCGGCACCAGCGGGGCGGGGGCGCCGACCTCCTGGAGCCAGACGGGCCGGTGCGGGTCCTCGGCCCAGGCCTTGCTGAGCTCCACGAGGTAAGCGGCGTGGTGCTCGGCCGGGACGGAGGTGCGGCCGTGGCGCTGGGCGGTGCCGTTGAAGACCCAGGAGTGCACGGCGGTGACGGCACCGTGGCGGGCGGCCTGGACGGGGGTGAAGGGCTGGTCGTCCTGGTACCAGGTGGCGTCGTACTCGGCGTGCAGGTGCAGTCGGCCGGGGGCCCCTTCCTCGCAGGCGGCGAGCATGCGGGTGAGCCAGGCGTCGATCTGCTCGGACGTGGCCCGGTCGGGGTCGGGATGCGGCCCCGCCGAGAACTGGTTGACCTCGTTGCCGAGGGTCATGCCGATGAAGTTGGGGCGGTCCGCCAGCGCCGCCGCCAGCGTGCGCAGATAGGCGGCCTGGCCCTCGACGACCTCCGGGTCGGTGAAGAGATTGCGCCGGTGCCAGGTCCGGGTCCAGGCCGGCAGGAAGTCGAAGCTGCTCAAGTGACCTTGCAGCCCGTCGACGTTGACGTCGAGACCGCGCTCGGCGGCGGCGTCGACGAGCCGCACGAGATCCGAGACGGCCCGCTCCCGGATCAGGGTGCGGTTCGGCTGGAAGTAGGGCCACAGCGGGAAGACCCGGATGTGGTCCAGGCCCAGGGCGGCGATCGAGTCGAGGTCGGCGCGGACGGGGTCGAGGTCGAAGTCGAGCCAGTGGTGGAACCATCCGACGCTCGGGGTGTAGTTGACGCCGAAGCGCACGGCAGCAGGCATGCGGAGTCCTTGTCAGACGCGAAGCGGGGGGGTTCAGCCCTTCACCGCCCCCTCGCCCACCCCGCGGAAGAAGTACCGCTGGAGGCCGGCGAAGAGGGCGATCAGCGGGGCCACTGCGATGACCGTGCCCGCGGCGACGAGCCGTTCGTCGTTGGCGAAGGTGCCGTGCAGGTAGTTGAGGCCGATGGTGAGTGTGAACTTCGACGGGTCGCTCAGCACGATCAGGGGCCACAGGAAGTCGTCCCAGGCGCCCATGAAGGCGAAGATCGCGACGACGGCCACGGTCCCCTTCACCGACGGCAGCGCGATCCGCAGGAACCGCTGCCAGACGTTGGCGCCGTCGACGTAGGCCGCCTCCTCGATCTCGTACGGCAGGTTCAGGAAGGCGTTGCGCATCAGCAGGACGTTCATCGCGCCGATGCAGCCCGGCAGGACCACGCCGATCAGGGTGTTGTTGAGGCCGAGCTCCCGCATGGTGGTGAACTGGGCGATGATGATGCCCTCCACGGGCACGAGCATCGCCAGGACGAACGCGAGGGTGGCCGCGCGGCGGCCGCGGTAGCGCAGCCGGGCCAGGGCGTATCCGGCGAGTGCCGAACCGACGCAGTTGGTCACGACGTTGGCGGTGGCGACCTTCAGGGAGTTGAAGGCGTAGTCCCAGACGGGGATGGTGTCGGCGACCCGCTCGTAGTTGTGGAAGGTCGGATTCCGGGGCAGGAAGGACGGCGGCGAGCTGTAGATGTCCTCCGTGGGGCCCTTGAGCGAGGTCGACAGCTGCCAGAGGAAGGGGCCGACGGTCAGGGCGAGGACGGCGAGCAACAGGA
The DNA here is from genome assembly GCF_030816965.1 of Streptomyces canus. Classification (NCBI taxonomy): domain Bacteria; kingdom Bacillati; phylum Actinomycetota; class Actinomycetes; order Kitasatosporales; family Streptomycetaceae; genus Streptomyces; species Streptomyces canus. The sequence continues at coordinate 9,291,154 of NZ_JAUSYQ010000002.1, read as the reverse complement.
CGTACCGCAGCACCAGTTCGCCCTTGCGTACCCGGGTCACGCCTCCCCCCTCCGGTCGGCCCGCAGCACGAGCAGCATCAGCGCGACGGTGACGACGAAGACGACGACCGAGATCGCGGACGCGTAGCCGACGCGGCCCGTCAGTCCGGTGCCGGTGCGCTGGACGAGCATCACGAGCGTGGTGTCCTCACCGGCCGGCCCCCCGCTCGGGCCGGCCATCAGGTAGACCTCGGAGAACACCTTGAAGGCGGCGACCGAGGACAGTGCCCCGACGAGTGCCATGGTCGAACGGACGGCGGGCACCGTCACCGTGACGAACCGCCGGATCGCCCCGGCCCCGTCCACCGCCGCGGCCTCGTGCAGCTCACGCGGCACGTTGGCCAGTGCGGCCAGGTAAATGATCATGTAGTAGCCGAGGCCCTTCCACACCGTGACGGCCATGGCGCTCAGCAGGAGCAGCCACTGGTCGCTCAGGAAGCCGATCCGCCCGACCCCGATGGCCTCCAACAGCGAGTTGATCAGGCCGCGTTCGTCGAGGAGCCACACCCAGATGAGGCCGACCACGACGATCGAGGCGACGACCGGGGTGTAGAAGGCGGACCGGAAGAAGGTGATGCCGGGAATGTTCTTCTGCACCAGCAGCGCCAGCAGCAGCGGCAGGATCACCAGCGCGGGCACGACTCCGAGGACGTACAGCGAGCTGTTGCGCAGGCCGATCCAGAACATGTCGTCGTGCAGCAGCTCACGGAAGTTCGCGAGGCCCACGAACTCGCCCGGGATCAGGGTGCGGCGGTCGGTGAAGGCGTTCACCAGCGTGGAGACGAACGGGTACAGGATGAACGCGCTGATGATCAGCAGACCGGGTGCGGCGAACAGCCAGGGGCTCGACGGGAGCTGGCGCCTGACCCGACGCCCGCGCGGGACGTCGGGCGCACGGCTGTCGGGCCGGGCCCGGGAGACGGTGGACGACGCCATGGCTATCCCTGCTGCTGGAGCAGCGTGTCGCAGGCCTTGACAGCGTTGTCGAGGGCTTCCTCGGGACTCTCCTTGCCCTGCAACGCCTTCGCGACCTCGTTGCGCAGGGCCGTCTTCATCTGCTCGCTGAACAGCACGGGTGTGTAATTGACCGCGTTCTTCAGGGACTTGGCGGCGGCGACCCGCACCCGCGTCTCGTCGGTCCCGTCCTCCTTGGTGAAGTAGGGGTCGTCCAGCGATCCCGCGGTGCTCGGGAAGATGGCGACCTTCTTCGCGAAGGACATCTGGTGCTCGGCGTCGGTGACGTAGTGCGCGAAGGCGACGGAGGCGGCCTTCTTCTTGGTCTGCGCGTTCACCATCACGCCCATCACGTACATGTTGACGTGCCCGGTACTGGTGATCTGGTCGGTGATGCCGATGTTCTTGTACAGGTTCGGCGCCTGCTTCTTGAAGTTGCCGAGGTCCAGTGCGCTGCCGGGGTTCATGGCGACGGCCCCGGTGAGGAACTTCTTGCCGGAGGACTCGGGCGTGGCGGTGAGCGCCTGCGGGTCGAGCGCCTTGGCGTCGTACAGCTCCTTGTACTTGGTGAGCAGTTCGACACCCTTGGCGTCGTTGAAGGCGAAGGCGGTGCCCTCGGAGTTCATGAGCTGGACGCCGTAGCGGCCGAAGTCCTCGACGGTGGGCACGTTGGCGAGGGTGGCGACCTTGCCGTCGCTCTTCTTCGCCAGCTCCAGGGCGTCCGCGAAGAGTTCGTCGTACGTCTTCGGCGGCTGGTCGGGGTCGAGCCCGGCCTCCTCGAAGAGGGACTTGTTGTAGAAGAGCGGTCCGGTGTTGAGGTACCAGGGGAAGGCGTAGGTGCCGGTCATGCCAGGTATCCGGTGGCTGGCCCAGGCGCCGTCCAGGTACTCCTTCCTGTACTGCCCGGCCGCCTTGTCGAGGTCGAGCGCGAGGCCGGCCTTGGCGAGGGGCGCGACCAGGTCCGGGGACACGTTGACGACGTCGGGCAGGGTGCCGCCCGCGGCATCGGCGCTGATCTTGTCGGCGTAGCCCTCGGCGGGCTGGTCGATCCACTTCACCTCGGTGCCGGGGTACTTCTTCTCGAAGTCGGCGATCAGGCCCTCGAAATAATCCTTGAAGTTCGCCCTGAGGTTCCAGGTCTGGAAGGTGATGTCGCCCTCGATCTTGCCGGAGGCGTCACTCGAACCGCCGTCGTCGCCGGACCCGCAGCCGCTCAGCGGCAGAAGGGCACAGACAGCGGCGGCAGCGAAGGTTCTGCGGGAAATGGGCACGGCGAACCGGTCTCCTTTGCGGCGGAGTTGGCCAACGACGGAGACCCTGCACGCCGTTCCACGGGCCCGTCAATGCCTCTCGCACAGCTAATTTCTTTAGTGACTAATGCGTATTAGGTTGACGGAGCTGAACCGCATTAGTGCATACTGTCCCGACGGTCTGCCGAGGGAATGGGGAAACAGCGTGTCAGGCAAGCGGTCACCGGTCCGCAGGCCCACGATGAAGGACGTCGCCCGGCAGGCCGGCGTCTCCCAGAGCGCGGTCTCCTTCGCACTGAACGGCCGGCCCGGCGTCTCCGAGGACACCCGCGACCGCGTACGCCGGGTCGCCGAGGAACTCGGCTGGCGCCCGAGCACCGCGGCCCGGGCGCTGTCCGGCGAGGGCGCCGCCACGGTCGGCTTCGTGCTGGCCCGCCCGGCCGAGACGCTCGGCGTCGACTCCTTTTTCCTCCAACTCGTCTCCGGGATACAGGAAGTGCTGGCGGAGCGTCATCTCGGGCTGCTGTTCCAGGTGGTGGAGGACGTCGAGGACGAGTGCGCGGTGTACCGGCGCTGGTGGGCCGAACACCGGGTCGACGGTGTCCTGGTGGTGGACCCGCGAACGGAAGACCCCCGCACCGGAGTCCTCGACGAACTGGGCCTGCCCGGTGTGGTGATCGGCGGTGCCCCCGACGAACGCCACCCCGGCCTGTCGACGGTCTGGGCCGACGACGCGGGCGCGATGGCCGCGGTCGTGGACGAGCTGTACGCCCTCGGCCACCGACGGATCGTGCACATCGCGGGCCTGCCCGGGCTCGCCCACACCGAGCGCCGTATCCGCACGCTGCGCGCGGAGGCCGAGCGGCGCGGCCTGACCGGCGTGACGTCGGTGACCACCGACTACTCCGACGCGGCGGGCGCGGCCGTCACCCGCCGGGTCCTGGAGGCGTCCGCTCCCCCGACCGCGCTGATCTACGACAACGACGTGATGGCCCTCGCCGGAGTCGCCGCAGCGACCGAACTGGGCCACTCGGTGCCCGGGGACGTCTCGGTGGTCGCCTGGGAGGACTCGGCCCTGTGCCGCATGGTCAAGCCGTGGCTGTCGGCCCTGTCCCGGGACAGCGTGGAGTTCGGCCGTACGGCGGCCACGGAACTGACAGCGCTGCTGGACGGCGGTCCGGCGCGGACGGTACGGGTGCCGGTTCCCCGGCTGATCGTGCGGGACAGCACGGGGGTGGTCCGGGGCGCCTGAACCGAGGGGACAGCGAGCGCCCCGGCGGGGACAATGGCCGTACGCGGACAAGGGGAACGGTCTGTGTCGCCACCGCACTCGCGCTGTCGGCCGCGGTGGGCTGTACGACCGGCGACACCGAGGAGCGGGCCCGCCCGAGCAGCCCGACCGCCTTGACGCCCCGCACTGCGAGCCCGACGCCGGCGCCGGTGAACCCCGTCTCGATCCCGGCCATGATCCAGCGCGATCACAGGGGGTCCGGTCTCGAACTGGGCAGGGTGCTGACCCGTACCTCCGCCTACACGAGCTACGAGCTGACGTACGCGTGTTCCCCGAGCCGCCGAGGCACTGGCCGGGACGCCCGGCTGGGAACGCGACTTGATGCCCTTCGACTGGCGGCTGCCGTGAAGGGTGGCCACCGGGGCGCAGAGAATCCGGTGGCCACCCACTCCCTCAGACCCGGGACCGATACAGCCCGAACTCCTTGATCTGTACGGCACTTCGAGCCTGTGTCACCCGCAGTCGCCACCTGCGGGCCCGTACCGGAGCCGACAGCAGCAGGATGCGGCTCGCGCCGACGGTCCCGGCACCCGTGACCTCCGTCCAGGTGCCGTCGCGGAACGCCTCGACGACGAAGCTCTCCACCTGCTGGCCGTGCCGGATGTCCTCGGCGAGACGGATGCGGTCGACCTCGTGTTCCGTGCCGAGGTCGACGGTGACGCGGCCCGGTGCCGACGTGGTGCGACCGCGCGCGGTCAGGTCCTGCGGCAGCTCCCGCTCGATCCGTTCCCTGAACTCCCGCAGCCGCACGACGTCCGTGCCGTGCAGCAGGCCCTCCGTGTCCGGTGGGACATTGAGCAGCAGCACCGCGTTGCGCCCCACCGACCCGAAGTAGATCTCCGTCAGGTAATCCACGGACTTGGGCTGTTGGTCGGCGTGGTAGAACCAGCCGTCGCGGATGGAGACGTCGCACTCCGCGGGCCACCACTGGAGGTAGTCCGTCGCGGGCTGCGCCTTCACCAGGGCGGCGCGACTGCCCTCGTCGGGGGTGTCGTAGGACATGGCCCAGTCGGTGCGGCCGTACTGGTTCTCCTTGACCGGGATGACGCTCCACTCGTCCTCGCGCGCCATGCCGCTCTCGTTGCCGACCCAGCGCAGGTCGGGGCCGGTGACGGCGATCGCCGCGTCCGGGGCGAGGGTCCGCACCAGGGTGTACCAGCTGTCCCAGTCGTAGCTCTCCACCTTTTCGGGTGGGATGTGGCCTTGCGCGCCGTCGAACCACACCTCGTCGACGGGCCCGTACTCGGTGAGCACCTCGTACAGCGTGTTGAGCATGTGGGCGCCGTAGTCGGTGGCGTCCAGGGTGTGGAATCGGTCCGGCGTACGGTCGTCGTCCGCCACGAGGGTCGGGATCGTGCGCGGGGAGCGGGCGCTGCCGTTGGCGTACACGCCGTGCAGGTACTGGTTCTCGTCGGCTGGTGAGATGTAGACACCGACCTTGAGGCCGTGGCGGCGCATGGACTCGGAGAAGGAACGCAGCACATCGCCCTGTCCGTCGCGCCAACTGCTCGATGCCACCGAGTGGTCGGTGTAGCGGGAGGGATAGAGGACGAAGCCGTCGTGGTGCTTGACGGTGAGGATGGCGAGCCTGAAGCCGCCGTCCTTCAGGGCCGCCGCCCATTGGTCGGTGTCGAGGCCGGTCGGCTGGAAGACGTCCGGGTCCTCGTCGCCGGTGCCCCACTCCAGGCCGGTGAAGGTGTTCACGCCGAAGTGCAGGAAAGCGGTCCGCTCCAGGCTCTGCCAGGCGATCTGCCGTGCGGTGGGCCTGACGTGGGACGCCGTGCGGACGAGGTCGGCCTCGGTGTCGTCCGGGGAGACGCGGATGCGGTAGGAGCGGTCGTCGGAGGCCGCGGCGGCCATCGTGGGGATGCCGGTCACGGCGAGTGCGGTGGCGGCGGTGACGAAGAGGCGTCTGGAGACGGTCATGGGGGCTCCTCAGCTCAAGTGCCAGACGGCGGGGGTGCGTTGATCGGCCGGGTACTGCACGATCCGGCCGTCGTCCGTGACGGTGAGCGCCATCTGGGTGATCGCGTTGACGAGCCGGTATCCGCCCGCCACGGGCTCCAACTCCCAGCGCTGCAAGGTGCCGGACGTGTCGCAGGTGTCCCAGGTCGCCTCGATGCCGGGCTGCAGCGGCACGTTGAGCGTGAGCTTGCCGCCGCTGATCGCGAGGCAGCCGGCCGCCGACCGGAGGGTCACATAGCCGTCCGCCGTGCGCTGCACGGAGGCCGTGAACGACCGCCCGAAGGTGTACGTGCCGTCCGCCACCGGAACCCGGGTCAGGTCCCGCCGACCCGGCGCGTGTCCCACCGCCGCACCGCGCGCCACGAACTCCGCGTAGGCGGCGTCGGGATGCGGATCCCCCCACGTGGCCTGGGCGACATGCCGTAGCGCGGGCCAGAGCCGGACGGCGACCTCGTTCTCCGTCTCACCGCGTCCGTTGTCCGGCCACAGGCTGATCTTCGCGCCGGTGACGCCCCGGGAGGAGGCGAGCTTCTCGCCCTCGAAGCTGCGCGGGTCCCAACTCTGGTCGTAGAGCGACTCGGTGTCGCTGTGGAAGCCGCCGCGGATGAGGTAGAGCGAATAGGAGGCGTTCATCACCGAGTAGCCCTGCGCGATGAGCTGACTGGGCTTGACCGCCACGTTCAGCCAGTGCTCGACCGTGGTGTCGGCCTTCACCGGCACGGTGTTGGCTCCGGTCAGCCCGTCGTTCCAGATCCGCAGCTTCACACCCTTGCTCGCCGCGTGGTCGTGGACGCGGTTGACGAAGTCGACGAACGCGTCCTGCGGGGTGGCGCCCGAACCGTACGTGTCCTGGGCGTACTTGAGGATCTGCGGGTACTTCGCGAAGTCGGAGCCGAGCATGTACTCGTCGGCTCCCATGTGCCAGGACTTCGCCGTGAAGACCTGGGCGTACTCGTCCATCAGACTCGTGTAGTAGTCGAAGGCCGCCTGCTGGGTGATGTCGAGCCGGGAGGGCTGCTTGTTGCCGTCGGAGTCGGTCAGCTGGAGGTCCGGGCGGTTCTCGATCCACGGGTCGAAGTGCCCAGGGGAGTTGATCTCGGGGATGATCTCGACGTGGTACTTGTCGCCGAGCGCGACCAGCTGCCGTATCTCGTCCTTGGTGTAGTAGCCCCAGGTGTTGGCCTCGGGGTGGGCGTCGCTCTTGACCTTCAGCTCCACGAGCAGCTGGTTGAGCTTGTTGTAGGCCATCTCTCGGACGAGGTTCTCCAGCCAGGGCAGCGAGACGTGGATGTAGCAGGCGCACACGCCGACGCCCCGCTCCTTGTAGCGCGGCACGTCGACCGTGCGCCCGGCGGGGATCCGGTCGCCCTGCGCGAGGAGCTGGAGGAGGGTCCGGGTGCCGTAGAAGGCGCCGGTCTCGGTCGCTCCGGTGATCGACAGGCCTGCACCGGCGTGGAGTTCGTAGCCCTCGGCACCGAGGGAGCTCCGGGACGGCTTGACGTCGATAACGATGTCACCGGACCGGGCTCCGCCGCGTACGACGGGGACCGAGCCGTGGCCCGCCGCCCGCAGATCACCGGCGAGCGTGCCGGCCACCCGGCGTTCGGCCGGGCCGTCGGCGACGAGCCGGGCCCCGGGCCGGTAGACGTAGGCGCCCGACTCCGGAGTCCACTGGGTCAGGGCGGGCACCGTGACCGGCGGGCCCGGGTCCGAGCGTGCGAGCGCCGGGGCGGGCGCCAGGAGCAGCGTCAGCAGCGCCACGACGGCGGCGAATCTCAGCCGTTTCCTCATGAGCGACTCCCTATTCATCGGATGGCTGATAATTGAGGTCCACAGAAGGGCTGTCAACGGGGCTGAATCAGCTGCGAGTTGAGCCAGAGATCGGATGACCTGCTGGTCGTCGCCTGTCTCCGGCGTCCTCCGTCGCGAAAAGTCCAAGAAGACCGGTCCGAATGTCCAAGCGCGAGCGCTCTCGACGCGACGTCCGCCTCCGGGCAGAGTTCTCCCTACGTACTCGCGAGTAGCCCCCGAGGAGCGCACGTGACCAGCTGGGTCGGCCGTACCGCCGCCGAGATCGCCGCCGCCGTCCGCGAGAAGCGGACCACGCCCCGGGAGGTGGTGGCCGAGCACCTCGCCCGGATCGACAGGCTCGACGGACGGATCGGGGCGTTTCGGGTGGTGCGCGCCGAAGCGGCGATGGCGGAGGCCGACGAGGTGGGCTCCCGGGGCGACCTCGGCGAACTGCCGCTGGCCGGGGTGCCGGTGGCCGTCAAGGACAACCTCTCCGTGCGCGGCGAGGCCAACCGCGTCGGCTCCGCCGCGACTCCCGACACTCCCGCCCAGGCCGATCATGAAGTCGTGGCCCGGCTGCGGGCCGCGGGCGCGGTGGTCGTAGGGCTGACAAACGTGCCGGAGCTGTGCGTCTTCGGTACCACGGAGGGCGTCCACGGCACCTCCCGCAACCCCTGGGACACCTCGCGTACGGCGGGCGGCTCGTCCGGCGGCAGCGCGGCCGCGGTCGCCGCGGGCCTGGTCCCCATCGCCCTCGGCAACGACGGCATGGGCTCCCTGCGCATCCCGGCGGCCAACTGCGGGCTCGTCACGCTGAAGCCGGGCTCGGGGGTGGTCCCGGCCGGCATCAGCGACGGCGACTGGTTCGGCATGTCCGAAAACGGTCCGCTGGCGACCACGGTCGAGGACGCCCGTCTGCTGCTTTCGGTCATCGCCGGCACCGAGTTCGTACGACGGGACGCGCCCGCCACGCTCGACGTCGCCGTGTCCCTGCGCAGCCCGCTCGCCGGGGTCACGATCAGCGCGCCGTATACGAACGCGGTCCGGGAGGCGGCCGGGCTGCTGATCAAGGCGGGGCATCAGGTGCGGCGCGCCGACCCGCCGTACCCGCTCTCGCTGAGTGTCACCTCCCTCGCCACCTGGACGGCCGGCACCTCGGTGGACGCGGCGGGGCTGGATCCGCGGCTGCTGGCCCGGCGCACCCGGGTGCACGCGGCGATTGGCCGGCGCTTCGTCAAGGCGGTGCGGAAGGGCAAGGCCCGGCAGGAACTGCGCGAGCGCCTGGAGCCGTTCTTCGCCGAGCACGATGTCCTGCTGCTTCCGGCGCTGGCCCGCCGCTCCCCCAAGGCTGAGGCCTGGCACGAGCGGGGCTGGCTGCGCAACGTCCTGGTCAACACCAACTACTCGCCGCTCACCCCGCCGTGGAACCTCACCGGCTGGCCGGCGATGTCGGTCCCGCTCGGCACTCTGCCTTCGGGCGCCCCCACCGCCGTGCAACTGGTGGCACGGCCCGGGTCGGAGACGGTGCTGCTGGAGGTCGCGGAGGAACTGGAGCGGCGGCAGCCGTGGCGCCGGACGGCGCCGCTCGACTGAATACCTGCCCCTAGAGGGCCTTGTACATGATGTGCAGTCCGACGCGTCCGTGCCGGGGGTGTTCGAAGGCGTCCGGCACGGTGCCGAGGATCGTGAAGCCGAGCGAGGTCCACAGCCGCACGGCCGGGTTGGTCTCGACGACGGCGTTGAATACCATCCCCCGGTAGCCGTCGGCCGCGGCGGCGGCCAGGACGTGCTCGGCGAGGGTGCGGCCGATGCCGCGGCCGCCCTGGTCGGGGTCGACCATGAAGCCGGCGTTGGCGATGTGGGCGGCGGGACCGCCGTAGTTGGGGGTGACGTAGGCCGAGGCGACGACGGCGCCGCTTTCGTCCTCGACGACGTAGACGCGCTTGGCCGGGTTCATCCACAGGGCGCGCGCTGCTTCTTCGGAGGTGTCGGGGTCCCAGGCGTAGGTCTCGCCCGCGGCCACGATCCGGTGCCAGAAAGGCCAGATCCGCGGCCAGTCGTCGGCCGCGGCTTCTCTGATCAGCATGGGCGTGAGTCTCGCACGCCCATGCCGTCGGCGATCGCGAAGGTCCTGCGGTCAGTCCACGCTGGGCAGGATGTGGGGCTCGGCGAGGTCGTCCTCGTAGCCCGCGAGACGGATGGGGGCGGAGCGCGCCCACACGTCGAGACTGCCGATGTCTCCGGGCCGTCGGCCCGCGCGCTCCGGGCGTTCCTTGGGGCGCTGTTCGCGATTCGTCTTTTCCGGTGTCACCGCGCACTCCTTATGTGTCGGGCTCACCCTCGGGACGTACCTGTGCACCCTACGGTCCGGTGCCTGGACGCCCGCTCGGGTCTGGGTCGAGTCGGTTTCGGACGCGGTGGCGCCGGTAACTCAGGTGAGAGCAGGCCGTGGTGACCGGCTTTGTCCCGGGACGGACTATGGGTGTGGGTGGGACCCCGTACTGCCGTCCGTCGGCTACAGATTAACCAGATGAGCAGTGGCCCGCTCGATAGGGGCTGAAAACAAGGCGTAACCATCGCGAGTCACCTAAGGTCTTTCAGTAACGTTCTGGGCATATTTGTCACTCGATGCACAGTTTGAAAGTCACCCGACCGGCCTACACGACCGCGCGCGCCTTCGACGGTCCGGAGCCACGCAGTTCAGGTCCTGTCGACCGAATGGGCTGGGGAGGACTGACGCATGGAGCTGCGCAGTGTCGAGGAGCTGATGGATCTGCTGCACGCCTGTCGGCACCAGCAGGCGTTGCGGACCGCCGCTCTGCTGCGCCGCAGCCGCCCAGCCGACAAGGAACTCCAGGTGGCGGGGCTGGTACGGGGCATCGGGCAGCTGCTGTCCCCCTCCGACGGCACCGCCCGGGCCGAACGCGCGGCAGCGGCGGTACGCCCCCTGCTCGGCTGGGGATCCCCCCAGGCCCTTAAGGCACTGGGGGAGCGTCGCCCACCTGGTCCGCCACCACGGCCCGACCTGCGACGACGACCTGTCGCGCCTGCGCGAGGCGGACCAGGAGAGCCGGGCCGTCGTCTTCGACGCCGGTGTCCTGGAGGACTGGCGCACCCTGCTGGAGCTGGTCGCGGCACGCAACACCCGTATCAGGGGTGTCGATTGACGGTCCGTCATGAGACGGTACGGCGATGACGCCTGGACTGCACGGCAGGGCCGCCCTGGTCACCGGGGCCACGCGCGGCATCGGACACGCCGTCGCCCGGCAGCTGGCCGACGCCGGGGCGCGGGTGTGTGTGACGGCCAGGGACGCGGAAGAGGTCCGGCACACCGCCGAGCAGCTCGGCGGTATCGGGCTGGCGGGGAGCGTCGCGGACCCGGAGCACGCGCGGGCGGCCGTGGATCTCGCTCTCGGCGAGTTCGGCCGGATCGACATCCTCGTCAACAACGCGGCGACGAATCAGCCGTACGGCCCCCTCATGGAGGTGGATCCCCAGGCGTGGGGCGAGGCCTTCACCGTCAATGTCGAGGCACCGCTGCGGCTGGTGCAGGCGGCGTGGCGGGCGTGGATGCGGGAGCACGGCGGGTCGGTGGTCAACGTCTGCACGGAGGGCGCCGGACATGTGGGGCCGAACGTCGGCGCGTACGGCACGAGCAAGGCGGCGCTGCTCCATCTCACCCGGCAGCTGGCGGGCGAGCTGGCCCCCCGGGTGCGGGTCAACTCCGTCTCTCCCGGTCTCGTACGGACGGAGATGGCGCGGTTCGTGTGGGAGAAGGGCCCCGTCGAACTGCCGTTGGGGCGGATCGGTGAGCCCGAGGACATCGCGCGGGCGGTGGTGTGGCTCGCGTCCGACGCGGCCGAGTGGATCACCGGGGCGGATCTGCTGGTGGACGGGGGCACACGGGTGCGGGCGGCGCACCCGGGCGGGTACGCCGTCCATGACCGGCTGCGGTCGTATGCCCCGCCGCACTCATGACGGCGTCACGGGAACAGGGCGATGCCCATGAGGATGATCAGGCCCGCGAAGACGACGAGCGCGATCATGCCCCAGCTCCAGGGGTGCCTGATCGGGTCGGAGGCACCACCGCGGGGCCGGTCCTCCGGGAGTTCGCGCTGGACCGGACGGTCGCTCGCGTAGAACTCCTCGTCGGTCGGGTAGTGGTTGCGCGGATCGTTGAAGGCGCGCGGATCGATGCTGTGTGGACGTGCCATGACAACTCCTGGCAGAGAACCTTCCGCCCCCGTGTTCCCCGTCGACGACGGCCCACACGTCAGGGCCGCCGCCGACCGTCAGAGCCGCGGGCTCACCACTTGCCGGGCGCGTAGTCCTTCAGGAAGACCCCGTACACGTCCTCGCCGTCCTCGCCGCGCACGATCGGGTCGTAGACGCGGGCCGCGCCGTCGACCAGGTCGAGGGGGGCGTGGAAGCCCTCCTCGGCGAGACGGAGCTTGTCGTAGTGGGGGCGCTCATCGGTGATCCAGCCGGTGTCGACCGAGGTCATGAGGATGCCGTCGGTCTGGAACATCTCCTGCGCGCTGGTCCGCGTGACCATGTTCATCGCGGCCTTGGCGGCGTTGGTGTTGGGGTGGCCCGCGCCCTTGTAACCGCGGCCGAAGACGCCCTCCATCGCCGAGACGTTCACCACGTAGGCGCGTCCGCTCCCGGCCTTCTTCGCGGCGTCGGCCATGGCCGGGCGCAGCGCGCTGATCAGGATGAACGGCGCCGTGTAGTTGCACAGCTGGGTTTCGAGCAGCTCCACCGGAGAGATCTGCTCGATCGTCTGGACCCAGGTGTTGCTGTCGACGACGTCGGGGACGAGGCCCCCCGCGTCGATGGCGGTGCCGTCCAGATGCCGGGCCACGCTGGCATTGCCCGCGACCAGGGCGAGGTCGGCGATCTGCTGCGCGTCGAGGCCGGAGATCCCGGCGGGCAGGGAGGCGAGTCCGTCGACCGCGCCGGAGCCGAACGCACCGATGACGTGGTGGGCGGGGAGCTCACCGGCGGGCAGCGGGGCGCTCTCGCCGTCGACCAGGGCGGCGTAGGCGGAGGGCAGCCGTCGTACGGTCTGCGTCGCGTTGTTGACGAGGATGTCGAGCGGGCCCGCCGCGGCGACCTGCTCGGCGAGGGCCACGGCCTGCGCCGGGTCCCGCAGGTCGATGCCGACGACCTCCAGGCGGTGGATCCAGTCCGCCGAGTCGTCCATGGCCTTGAAACGGCGGATGGCGTCCTTCGGGAAGCGCGTGGTGATCGTGGTGTGCGCGCCGTCGCGCAGCAGCCGCAGCGCGATGTACATGCCGATCTTGGCGCGGCCGCCGGTGAGCAGGGCGCGCTTGCCGGTGAGGTCGGCGCGGACGTCGCGCTTGGCGCGGTTCAGGGCGGCGCAGTCCGGACAGAGCTGGTGGTAGAAGTAGTCGACCTCGACGTACCGGGTCTTGCACGTGTAGCAGGAGCGCGGGCGCTGGAGTATCCCCGCGATCCGGCCCTCCTCGGTGACCGACGACGGCAGGATGCCCTCGGTCTCGTCGTCGATGCGCTGGGCGGACCCGGTCGCCGTGGCCTCCGTGACCGCCTTGTCGTGGGCGGTCTTGGCGGCCCGGCGCTCCTGCCGGCGGCGCTGCTTCACGGTGCGGTAGACGCCGGCGGTGGCCCGGCGCACGGCGATCGCGTCGGGGTGGTCGACCTCCAGCTTGTCGAGCTCGTCGAGCACGCTGAGGCAGACGGCCAGCCGCTCCGGATCGATGCCGGGGCCGTGCACGACCTCGTCACCGGGCTCGCGCACGACCTCGTCCATGGTCGCCGAGCCGTCCTCTGTCACCGTCATCGCGCTGCCGTTTCCCTGGTCACCCGAGCGGCGCGTCGGTCGCGTCCGCTTGTCGAACGCGGAATTTTACTTCAGCGCCGGACCCGACCCGCAATCCGGAACGATCAAGAACCGCAGGCAGCCAGCAGTTCCTTCACCTCCTCGGACAGTGCCCGGGCAAGGACGTCCAGGTCAGGCACGGCTTCGGCGTCCGCCACGAGACCGTAGTGGACCTGTCCCCGGTACGTCGAGATCGCGACCGCGAGGGACTGGCCGCGGGCGAGCGGGGCGAAGGGGTAGACCTCGGTGACCAGGTTTCCCCCGAGCTTCAGTCCGATGCCGGGCAGCGGGACGCTGGTGACGAGGATGTCGAACCAGAGCCGGGCGCCCTGGCCGGCCAGGGGCCCGCCGAGGCGGTGGCCGAGGGCCGGGACATGGTCGGCGAGGAGGGCGACGGCGCCCGCGCCGCGGTGGGGGCCGGCGTCCTTTTTGCGGTCCATGGCCGTGCGGACCGCGTCCAGGCGGCCCAGCGGGTCGGGGTCGTCGACCGGAAGCCGCACCAGGTACCCGGAGAGCCGGTTGCCCTGCGGGTGCGCGGTGCGCGGACGGCGCCTGGAGACGGGGATCAGGGCGCGGGGTGCCACGCCCGCACTGCCGTCGCCGCGCTCGTCCAGCCAGCGGCGCAGGGCGCCCGCGACGACCGCGATCAGGACATCGTTGACGGTGCCGCCCCGGGTCTTGCGGACGCGGTGCACGTCGTCGAGGTCGACGACGACTCCGGCGGTGCGGCGGGTGCCGGTCGGCTTGGAGACGAGGGCGGCCGAGGAGCGCACGCCTACGCAGGACAGGGCGACGGATGCGCCGATGTCGAGGGCGCGGCCCAGGTCGGAGACGGCGGACCGGACGAGCCCGGGCAGCCGGCGCACATCCGGGAGCAAGGCCTTCGCGGGTTCCGCGGGGCGCGGCTTGCGCACGGGCAGGTCCATCGGGTCCAGGACGGCGGCGGCGAGCGTCAGGGCCCGCAGTCCGTCGGCCAGGGCGTGGTGGAACTTGAAGAGCACGGCGAAGGAGACACCGTCCTCCCCCGGCAGCACATGGGCTTCCCATGGCGGCCGTTCGCGATCGAGCGGCCGCTGCATGAGTCGGCCGGCCTCGGTGTGGAAGTCCGCGGTCGGGGCGTGCAGCAGGACGTGGCGGAGCGGGTCGAAGTCCGGGTCGGGTACGCGGGCGGCTCCCCCGAAGGCGTACGGGAAGCCGAGCGGCCACACGTCCCGGATCCGCATCCTGAGGCCGGGCACGGCGGCGGCCCGGCCCGCGAGCAGATCGGCCGCGTGCGCGCCGGCGGTGGGTGAGTGTGCCGCGAAGACGCCGAGCGCTCCCAGGTGCATCGGGTGCTCGGCGGATTCCATGTTCCAGAACGCCAGGTCGAGAGGGGCGAGCAGGTCAGAGGTCAATGGCTTGCCTCGCGTCGAGAACGGGTGGGCCAGCAGTCAATCGCCATCCCGTGATTACGGTCAAGTACGATCAAGCTACGCACAGTTAACAACAGATTAAGCCCCGCCCCCAGTCGAAAGGGGCGGGACACATGGTGTGAATGCAATCATCCGTCGGTTGACGCACACCCTGCCGGAATCGCCCGGGACGCGTCCCGGATCAGGGCGTGGTGCGCGGCCCGGACCCGCTCGACGTCCGGTTTGAGGACCTTGCGGTCGTAGGTGAGCAACCCGTTCAGCTCACCCTCGACGTCCGCGATCTGGGTGTAGACGGCCCCGTTGCCGCCCCGGCAGGCCAGGGCCCGCACCTCGTCGAGCTTGGCCAGATAGCCGTCGGTGTAGGTCGCCGGGTCGACGTCGACGTACGACTGCTGGACGGACCAGGCGTGCCCGGGCACAGCGAGGCCCAGGCCGCCGTACTCACCGCTGACCAGGGCGCGCCTGCCGTCGGGGTGTGGTGGCAGGGCGGGACTGGGATACCCGTGCTCGTCCATGATGTCGCCGGCGTTGCCGTCGGCGCCGAGGTTGAGACCCGACTGGTTGTTGACCAGGCGGGTCGGGTCCCAGGCCTTGGCCTGCTCGGCGATCCGGCCGATGTCGTACTGCCCCCAGCCCTCGTTGAAGGTCACCCACATGACGACCGACGGACTGCTGATGTGCTCGTCGACCATCTGCTTCATCTCGCGCTCGTACTCGGCACGGGCGGCGGGACTCGGATTCACCCCCGCGGTCATCGCGGGCATGTCCTGCCACACCATCAGACCCAGCCGGTCGGCCCAGTGGAACCAGCGGTCGGGCTCGACCTTGATGTGCTTGCGGACGGCGTTGAAGCCGAGCTTCTTGTGCACCCTCAGGTCGTACGCCAGGGCTTCGTCGGTGGGCGCGGTGTGCAGGCCGTCGGGCCAGAAGCCCTGGTCGAGGGTGGCCATCATGAAGACGGGCTCGCCGTTGAGGACCGTGCGCGGGGTGCCGTCGACGTTCTCGACGGCGATGGAGCGCATCCCGAAGTAGCTGCCGACGCGGTCGGCGCCGACGGTCACCTTCAGGCCGTAGAGGAACGGATCGTCCGGCGACCACAGGCGCGGGTTCTCGATGGTCAGGGTCAGCGGCGCACCCGTCCGGCCGCGTGCCGTGGCGAGCTTCCGCTTTCCGTCGTACGCCGTGGCCGTGATCGGTACACCGTCGCGGACGCCCTGCGCCTGCACTGTCAACCTGTTGGCGGAGACGTCGGGGATCAGCTTGAGGGAGCCGACGTGGTCGCGGGCGACCGGCTCCATCCAGACGGTCTGCCAGATCCCGGAGGACGGGGTGTACCAGATGCCGCTCGGGTCGAGACGCTGCTTGCCGAGGGGCGGGTTCTCGCCGTCGGCCGCGTCGGTGGGGTCGTACACGCCGACGATCAGTTCCTGGGTGCGGCCGGGCTTCAGCGCGTCGGTGATGTCGGCGCTGAACTTGTCGTAGCCGCCGGTGTGTTCGGCGACCTTGATCCCGTTGACGTACACCTCGGACCGCCAGTCGACCGCCCCGAAGTTG